>CAYXDO010000015.1:0-105825 GCA_964463485.1 uncultured Myxococcales bacterium
CGTGAGCATTCCAACGATAGTATGCGACGCGTTCGGACTCATGGCCAGGCGGATCCGCGCCCGAGTGATTCGATCAGCGTTTTCGGGGCCGCGTCACGCTGTACTGTTCGAGCCTTCGGATGAGGGCCTGACGAGACAACCCAAGGAGCTGGGCTGCGCGTGTCTGATTTCCCGCGCATGCGTCGAGTGCCTTGAGAATGCGATCGCGCTCCACGGCCTCGAGCTCGTCTTTGAGAGAATCAGCGGGCTCGTCGGAAGCTCGGCCCGCGATCGCGGTGGGTGTTCTTTGGGGGAGTTTTTCGCGCGGGATGTGGTCGACGGTGATCTCACCTCCGCCTGCCAAGACCACGGCGTGCTCGACCACGTTTTTGAGCTCTCGAATGTTGCCGGGCCAAGCGTACTGGCCGAGCTGCTGGATCGCGGACGCGCTGAGTCGAACCGCAGGCAAGCACTCTCGGTTTGCTGCGTGGTCCGCAAAGGACTGCGCGAGCCGCGGAATTTCGTCGCGTCTCTCCCGAAGCGGCGGGACCCGCAAAGTGATCCCGTTGAGTCGGTAGTACAAATCTTCGCGAAATTTACTCAGCTCGACGGCCGCCGACAAATCACGGTTGGTCGCGGCGATGAATCGGACGTCGATCGGGATGGCCTCCAACCCGCCCACTCTTCGAATCTTGCGCTCCTCGAGGACGCGCAGGAGCTTGACTTGAAGGGAGATCGGCATCTCGCCGATCTCGTCGAGGAAGATCGTTCCGCCAGCTGCGGTTTCGAGCAGGCCGAGCTTGGTCTTATGGGCGCCGGTGAAAGCGCCGCGCTCGTGGCCGAACAACTCACTCTCGAGGAGCTCCTCGGAGAACGCGCCGCAGTTGAGCGCCAAGAAAGGCCCTGAGTTGCGCTTCGATCTCGTGTGAACCTGATGCGCGAGCACCTCCTTGCCGACGCCCGTCTCCCCGAGAATCAACACGGAGATCTCGCTGGGCGCGATGCGGCGAATCAGCTCGTGCAGCTCGCGCATGGCCTCGTTCTCGACGACGAGTTGGGCCGACGACGGTAGCGCTGAGGGCGAAGTGTCTCCCCGCCGAGCCAAAGGAGCGGGCAGGGGCTCCGTGTCTGGCTCGTTGCCGTGCACCATCATGCTCGAGCGACCTGCTTCGATCAGATCTCCACGCCCCAGCGCGGTTCGGCGGTGAGGCTCGAGCTTGTCGCCGCGAAGTTTCGTGCCGTTCGCGCTGCCTAAGTCCTCGATCGAGAGCCCATCGCTCCCGTAGCGAATCGCCGCGTGTACGCGCGATAGCAACGGATCGTCGATCGAGACTTCGGTTTCGAGAGAGCGTCCGATGCGGAGCGACGCGCCGAGCGCGAGAGGAAACGACCGAACGAAGTCGGGACCAATCACGACGAGGCGGAGCCCGTCGGGAGTCGGCAGGGAGCCGCTCTCGGGCATGGTCTCGTCGTCGGTGAATACGGGCCGTTTGGCCATGAGTGGAGCTATCGTAGAAGCTGTCGTGGAGATGTCCTAGCTAGAACTGAGGGGCGCAGTACCCGCTGGCGCTGCAGATGTCGCCGCTGATGCAGTCGAACCCGGTGTCGCACGTGCTCACGGTGGGAATTCCCGCGTCGAGCTCGGACGTCGGTCCGGTGCCCGAGGAGCTCGTGGGGTCGCCCGAGCCGGAGCCCGTCGTGCCGTTCGGATCGCTCGTAGGCACCGTCGAACCGCCGCTTCCGGTCGTGGGGTAGTCGGGCTCGCCTGACGTGCCGCCCGTCGGGTCGACCGTGTCGCCCGTACCGTCCGTGCCTCCTGAGCCCGAGCCAGTCGGATCGGTCGAATCACCGTTCGGGTCGGTCGCGCTACCGGTGGGCGTCGAGCCGTCGGACGTGCCCGAGCCGCTCGGATCCGCAGGATCGCTCGGCGTGCCCGAGCCATCCGGATCCGCTGGATCACCGGTGCCCGAGCCATTCGGATCGGTGGGATCGCTCGGCGTACCCGAGCCATTCGGATCGCTCGGCACGTCGTTCGGGGTACCCGAGCCGTTCGGATCACTTGGCGTGCCCGAACCATTCGGGTCGTTCGGATCGCCGGCGTTGGGATCGTTTGGATCGCCTGAGCCACTAGGACCAGACGGCGGAACGTCGGCACACTCGATCTCGTCGGAGCGCGTGGGTCCGACGCGAATGACCGGCCGAAGAACGTAGCGGTCTTGGTGACCCGTCTTGACGACATGGATCGACTTCTTGTCGAAGACCAAGGTCACGTGAGTCGAAGTGCAAGCCGACAGGTCCCAGTTGCCCTTGAGCTTGAGGCCGCTCTGCATGCCGGATGGGGTCTCGAGCGGATGCTTCACGCCGTCAGGCGTGGTCACGTAGGGCGAGCTTCCCTCGACGACGTGCAGGCGGATCTGCGTGACCTTGCCCGGAGGAATGTCCGCGAAGCCGAGCTCTCCGACCTTGGCCTGCAACCGCATGATGTCGACCGTTACGACCTGGTCTCGCATCACCGACACCCAGCCGGTCCCGGCGACGTGCGCCTTCACTTCGTCGATGTCGACGATGATCTCGGTCAGGTCGACGCCCGGCGTGACCGGACCGCCGCCGTTCTTGCCGCTGCCGTTGCTGGCGTTGCCGTTGCTGGCGTTGCCGTTGCCGCTCCCGTTCGAGGTGGAGACGGAGCCGACCGTGGTCAGGCCCAAAACGAGGCGGCCATATCCTTGGGAGAGCGGCGCGCGACGTCCAGCAGCGTTCGAGCCGTCGACGTCCGAGGTCTGCCCGCAGGCGGAGATCCCGAGGGACCCAGCGAGCAGCAGGCTGGCAGTGTTCAGCTTGAGAAAGCGCAACATCGAGCTCTGGCAAAGCAGCAACTGGGCCAGTCGCTTTGGCCCTTCGATCACTCGATTGCTCGCCCTGCTGCGTTCGAGCTCCGTACGTGTTGTCGTGTTCGCGATACAATCCGAAGAGGAATCGCTCGCGATCCCTGGTGCGGCGAACCGTGACTTCAACTCGAGACGACATGCCCGATCGCATCGGGCGCTATGAGATCCTCGCGGAGCTCGGCCGAGGCGGGATGGCGACCGTCTATCTCGGACGCGCCGCTGGCGTAGGCGGGGTCCGTCGCCTCTTCGCGATCAAGATGATCCATCGACACCTCGCCCGCGACGAGCGATTCGTGCGGTTGTTCATGAACGAAGCGCGAATCGCCGCGCGGCTGCACCACCCGAACGTGGTGCCGGTCTACGAGGTCGAAACGGAGGCGGGGACGTACTCGCTGAGCATGGACTACGTGAGCGGCGAGACACTCGGCTACTTGCTCCAACACACGTGGAACGAAGATCGCCCTTTTCCCTCGTCCATCGCCGTGCAAATCGTCGCAGGAGCGGCTGAGGGCCTCCACGCCGCCCACGAGCTCAAAGACGATCGAGGTCAGTTGCTCGGAGTGGTCCACCGAGATGTCGCACCCAAGAATCTCCTCGTCGGTTACGACGGCGTGGTGCGGGTGATGGATTTCGGGATCGCTCGGGCCATGGACTCGCTCGGACACACCAACCCCGGAGTCATTCGAGGAACGGCGCCGTACATGACTCCAGAGCAAGTGCTCGGAGAGGCCGTGGATCGGCGAACCGACGTCTTCGCGCTCGGGATCGTACTCTTCGAATCCACACTCGGCCAGAGACTCTTCAAGGCGGAGAACGAGCCGGTGACCTTGCAGAGAGTACTCGACGCACCCATTCCGCGGCCATCCAGCATCGACCCGGACTATCCCCCCCGCCTCCAGTCGATCGTGCTCAAGGCGCTGGAGCGCAACCGAGAGCAGCGGTTCCAGAGCGCACGGGAGCTCAGCGACTCTCTCCTCGACTTTCTTTTGTCGGAAGGAAAACGTCCGTCGGCCGGAGAAATCCAGACTTTCATGTTGGGGTTGCTAGGTGACCGATATACACGACGACAGCGTCTCGAGCTCGATAGCAACAAGCTCTCTCCGAGGGCTGCCACCGAAGTCATCCGAGGGTTGATGTCTCCGGTGGGGATCGAGCCGTATGGTGCCCACCGGACGACGCGTGAAGCACCCGTCTTGAACAAGACTGTGGTCGAACGCGCCCCGAAGCCTCCTGAGGAGGTCCTCAGGCGGAACGCACCCACTCAAGAGGTGCCGCTCGTTGCCAAGCAGGAAGCAAAGGCCGGCGCTCAGGAGGGAACAAGCGAACGAGACGCGCTCGGCGCCAAGCCCTCGGAGCCGCTAGGACCGAGCCCGGCTTTGGCCGAGACTGCCCGCTCTCCCTCCGGCTCGGTGCCCTCCGGCTCGGTGCCCTCCGGCTCGGTGCCCTCGGGCTCGGTGCCCTCCGGCTCGGTGCCCTTCAACTCGGCTCCCTCCCGCCTAGACGGATCCGTCGAATCGATCGAATCGATCGCCGAGCTCGCCGCGACGAGTCGCCCGAAGGCACCCATGGCGGTACTCTCCGGACTTGCGCTTGCTGCGCTCATTGCGTTCCTCACATACGGGGGTCGAACCGAGGAAGCCGAGCCGGTTGTTCGAGCGCCCGAAGACGCCGGTCCTCCGCCGACCATCTCGCTCGTCGAGCTACGAGTTCGGGTCCGACCCGATCACGCCGCCGTCACGGTGGACGACCAGCCATACTCGGAGCCCATGCTGCTACCCAGGAGCCCAAAGCGCGTGCTCGTAAAAGCTTCGGCCGACGGCTTCGCACCCAAGGAGGAGTCCGTCGAGCTGACTGACTCCCGCGAGCTCTCGATGAGTCTCGTTCCCTCCAAACCCGTCGCTCCTCCGGCCAGTCCGGCCCCGCGCCCGGAGACCCCCCGAGTGACCCCCAAACCCCGCCGAGAGCTCCCTGTGCAGACTCAGGCTCGATCGCCGGATGCCGGGGTACGAAGGAGTTTGTTCAGAGGGGACGAGATATGACCTTTGTTCATGCGAGGGACCAACGATGAGGTTCCACCGCAGCCGGCCCAGCATTCTGGGCAGCGTCCTTGCGCCCGGTTCAACGCGTGGCTGGAGACTGCGACTTTTCATCCTGCCCTCGCTTCTCGCCTTTCTGGTGTCGCCCGCAGAGGCCGGAGAGGAGGAGGCCAAGGCCCGGGCCCGAGAGCTCGTCGATTCTGGAAACGATGCGCTCGCGCGCGGAGACGCCGAGTCCGCGGTTCGAGCGTACACCGCAGCCTACGAAGCTTACCCAAGCCCCAAGATCCTCTACAATCTCGCCGAGGCCTCGAAGGCCGCCCGCGATCATCCTGCCGCGGTGAACGCCTTCCAGCGATTTCTGGAAGAAGGCGGCGCGGAGGCGAGCTCGGAGCTCGAGTCCACCGTCCAGAACGAGCTCTCGCGACTCCGAGCCTCCTGCGGTTGGCTCGAATTCGTGGGCGCCACCGCGGGAACCTCGGCGCTCGTCGACGGTCAATCGGTCGACCTCGATCGGGTTTCTTGCGTGCGCCCGGGTGATCGGCGCGTCGAGCTTCATCGGGACGACGACACGCGAACGATCGCGGTCACCGTCGGCCTCGGCGAGAACGTTCGCGTCGAGGTCAGCTTCCCGGATGAGAAACGCGACGACTCCGAGCCCTCGTCGGGCGTCCCCTGGTGGGTGTGGCTCGGAATCGGAGTAGCGGTCGTCGGAGCTGGGATCGGAATTGGGATCGCCTCGTCCGCCTCCGACCCACTCGAGGGTGAGTTGGGCTCGACCAACACGAGCTCGTGGTCTCGGTTGTGAAGTATGAGTATAGGCGGGAAATGAGTGTGATTATAAGTGTGATTATAAGTGTGATTATAAGTGCGAATATTGGTTTGAATTTCAGAGCTCGTCGGCGCCGATATCGGGCCCCGCACCCCTCGGCCGTGTCTCACCGTCCAGGTCGACCGGCGTCGATCGGCTCGGATCGGCCCTGTCGACACATGGAGATCCGTTGGTCAAGTGTCCGTCATCCGTGAGTTGGGGGTTCTCAGAAAAATTTCCCGGACCGGCCTGATCCTGGTCCCCTAAGTCACAGAACTCGGCGACACAGCCGCTGAGTCCGGAGTCGTTCCCGGAGTTGTCCCACACGATGCTATTCACGACGAGCACCGGGACGTCGCACTCGACTCCTCCCGCCCCTCGCTCGTTGGAGTTGGAGAAAATCGTCGAACCGGCAATTTTCGAGTCGCCGCTCGCCTGACGCACGGCGACCGCTCCAAATCCAGAGCCTCCCGCAGCGCCGCCATTGCCTGTCAAGACCGAGTCCTCGACCACGAACCCACCCGCCGAGTCGAGCTCCAACCCACCACGAGCAGCGCCCGCGACTCTGGAACGGGAGATGGAGAGGGATGCGCCCGTCCGAAGGGTCAAACCGTTCCGGTCGCTGGGCCCGACCGTGCTCGCGACGAGCTCGAGGCGAGTGCCCGCGTCTTCGACCACGATGGCGTCGCCGTTGCGCGCGGAAAAAGAGATCCCGAAGACGCGCACGCGCGCCCCTCCGCCAACGAGGAGCGCGCTCGCCCCAGTCGGCGCCGCCACCCTAGGCGCCCCGTCGCCTTGCAGCTCGATCGAGCGGCGCACGACGACCGACTCCTCGTAGAGCCCGGCCTGAGTGATTACGGTGGCCGCTCCGCTTTCCACGCCGAGTGTGATCGAACAAAAGGGCGACGCCGCCGAACCCTCACCCGGACAAGGTGATGCGCTCGACACGAACACGGTGGAGAGTTGGCAATCCGTCGTGCACGAGCTGCATTTGGAAGGGGACCCGGAGCAAGTGAATCCTGAGTCGACTTGGCAGCTGGTGCAACCATCGGCGTCGATGGCGTTGCCGTCGTCGCAGCCCTCCTCGGTGTCGGTCCACCCGTCTCCGCAACCAGCCGCGCTGAGTTGCACGAGCAACTCGGCGCAGGCCTCGTTCGAGGCAGAGATCGTCGTCGCGCCACGCGCCCGAGTTACTCCGTCCTTGGTGACTTCGACCTTGACGGACAAAGAGCTGTCGGGCGGCGGCGGTGGCGAGACCTCGATCCCAAGGGAGGTCTCACCGTCCTCGAGCTGGCCCGAGAGCGGAAACGACTGGGTGCGGGTCTCCGACTCCGTCTGAAGATCGACGCGCAGGGTGTCGGCGTCGCCGGAAGAGCCAAGGACTTTCAGGATGAACCCGAATTCGGCGTCGCACGGCGAGCATGCGTAACAACAACAGGCGAGCGCGCCGAAGGCCAGACGCATGGAAGAGACATTAGCACGGGCAGGTCGCGCGCTTGCCCAGCGAATTTTCCGCAGCTCCGCGGTACGCTCCGGTACTTTGGCATCCGAGGCGATTCGTCCGAGCAGCGAGACGAGTTGTCGCGTCATCGAACAGCGAACCGCCGCGGCGCCTCGACTGGCCGTTTGGATCGATTCGTGCGAACCCATGGACACGCCCATGTCAACGTCCGCCCGTAGCCGCCCAAAACCCACGAAGCTGAGTCCTTGGTCGCTGCTGCCCTTCGTGCTCGCGCTTCACGGCTGCTCCTGCGAAGAGGATCCGGCTGGCCTCGGCAAGGACGCGGGCTCGACGGAACAGGACTCCGGGCTGGCGATGACGCCTGACACGGGCTTCGACGACGCGGGCAACCCAATCCCCTTTGATTCGGGTCCCTACGATGGCGGGTTCGACGACGCAGGCAACCCAATTCCGCCGCCCGACGCGACCATACTCACCGACGGCGGCACGGACTCGGACAGCGGCGACCCCCTCGAGCAACCGCTCTCCGAGTTTTGCACGGGGAACGGAACGGTGGTCACCGTCGGTGGTGCCTCGCTCTGCGCAGGCGACGTCGCCGCGGAGACATTTCAGTTCGCGCTGTGCGCGTGCGAGACTATCGAGGTCCAATCGACGTTGAGTATCGACGCCTTCGATAGCCGGGTCGGTGCCTACGGAGCGTCCAACGTCCTCGACGACGGACAGATGGGTGTGAATGACCAGCTCTCGATGGAGGGCAAACTCAGCGTCCGAGGTTCCGTCTACGTAGGAGGCCCGGGATTCTCGGTCGGATCCCAGAGTTTGATCACGAGGAATCTGTACTCGGGCGGGATCGCGACTCAAGCGAACTCATCGTCGAGCATCAACCGTAACGCCTACGTGAACGGCGACGTGTCGGGGCGCTACCAAATCGGTGGCGACTTGTACGTTCCGGCTTCGGCCACGATCGATCCCGGCACCACCGCCGCCTCCGTGATTCGAAGGCCGATTCCGGCCCTCTCGCCCTGCCCTTGCGATCCCGGCCAAATCCTCGACATCCCTGCGCTCACACGGTGGGCTGAGACGCACAACGACAACGCCGTGGATCGAGTGGTCACGTCGACGGCGTGGGAGAATGGTACCGGACCCTCCACGCTCACTCTTCCGTGCGGGCGGTATTGGATCTCGTCGATTCGTCACCCGAGCACACTCACTCTGCGTGCTGAAGGCCGAACCGTGTTGTTCGTGGACGGCGACATGATCATCGACGGCGGGATGAACCTCGAGATCGGCCCGGAGGGTGAAGTCGATTTGTTCGTCGCCGGCAGCCTGGCCGTGGGCGCGGCCGCGAGCTTTGGCGACACCTCGCGTCCGTCGCTGGTGCGAACCTACGTGGGTGGGTCGGAGAACGTGTCTCTGTCGGCCTCCGCGGCCTTCGGCGGCAACCTGTACGCGCCGCGCGCGCTGGTGGATTTCGGGGCTTCAGCGAAGCTCTACGGCGCGGTCTTCGTTCGACGAGGCTCTTTCTCGGGGGCGGCCGAAGTCCACTTCGACACCGCAATCCGATCGGCGGGCGAGTCCTGTGACCAACCGGCTCCTGGCACCGACGGCGGCGCGCTCGACTCCGGCCCGTACGACGGAGGGTTCGATGACGCGGGCCAACCGATCCCGGCACCAGACGCGACCGTCGACGGCAGTACCCAGGACGCCGCTCCTTTGGACACTGGGTTGCCGACCGACGCTGGGGCGCGCGATGGCGCGCCAGACGGTTCCGTCGGAGACGCTTCCGCCGGAGACGCTGCCCCGGATGCTTCTGCCCCAGACGCTTCTGCCCCAGACGCTTCGGGGCCCATAGCCTGCGCGGCGTGCGGTGAGTGTGAGGCGCCGCTCGGTTGCGTCATCCCGCCCGCGCAAACCGCCGGAGTGTGTGGAGCATGCGTGTTCGACCTCGATTGCTGCCCCCCGTACTCATGCGTCGCAGGCGTCTGCATGATTCAGCAATAGACCTCCGGAGACCTCCGGTTTGGTGCTCCGGATGGGTGCACGAGCTCGATTTCGAGCGAGACCGAGTACGACCAAGAAATCTATCCGGGCAGGTACACCGTCTTGGTCGATTGGCACTGCAAGAGCCCGCTCGGACCGAGCTCCCGGCCTTGTCCCGACAACCCTCGACCTCCGAACGGCAAGGATGGGTCGATGACATCGTAGAGGTTGACCCAAACGATTCCAGCGCGGAGCCGCTTGGAGACTCTGTTGGCGCGACGAAGGTCGTTGGTCCACAGCGCGGCGGCCAACCCGTACGCTGTGCCATTGGCGATCTCGATCGCTTCCTCCTCGTGACGGAAGGGCTGAATCGTGAGCACGGGACCAGGGATCTCTTCCTGAGAGATTCTCATGGTGGGTTTGGCGTCCATGAATACGGTGGGATTGACGAAGAATCCGGACGCTTTTGCACCCTCGACGTCACGTCCGCCGCCGGCAACCAAGCGAGCTCCTTCTTTACGCCCGAGCTCGACGTAAGCCAGTACTCGATTCATCTGAGCCTCCGAAATCAGGGGACCCATCTCGGTGTGGTCGTCGAGCGGGTTGCCGACGACGAGCTGTCGGGCGCGAGCGGTGACCGTGTGAACGACTTCGTCGTAGAGCGTGTGATGGACGAGCAACCTCGAGCCGGCGGTGCAAACAGCACCACGGTGCGCGAAGATGGCCTTCCAGGCGGCCGCGAGCGCTTTCTTCAGGTCGGCGTCTTCGAAGACGATGTTGGCGGCCTTTCCGCCCAGGGTGAGATGGATGGGTTTGAGATTGCTCTTGGCAGAAGCGACGAGCACACGTCGAGCGGTCTCGATCGATCCGAACAGCGAGAGTGACTCCACGCCGGCATGAGACGCCAGCGCGGCTCCCGCCCCGGGTCCGTCCCCGGTCACGACGTTGAATACGCCCGGCGGCAACCCAGACTTGGCGAAGATTTCGGCGAAACGGATGGTGGTGAGTGGGGTGTGCTTGGAGGGCTTGACGACCACGCACGCGCCCGCCGCGAGCGCGGCGGCGACTTTCCAGGAAGCAAACGCGAGCGGAAACTGCCAAGACGTGATGGCACCGACGACTCGCTGGGGCTCTCGATTTACGAGCCCGAGGTATCCGCCGCCGAGGTCGTGGACCTCACCCGCGGTCTTGGTGGCCCAGCCCGCGTAGTACCGGAGCGCGGCGATCGACCACGAGACATCGACGGTAAGCGCTTCCCGGTATGTCTTCCCTGTCTCGAGGCTCGTGAGAATCGCAAAATCACGTGCTGCCGCCTCGACCGCCGCTGCGACGTTCAGGAGCACGTTCGCGCGTTCGGCGGGCGGCGTGTTCGGCCAGCCTTCATCAAATGCGCTTTGCGCGGATCGCACGGCGCGATCGACGTCTTTCTCGTTCCCACCCGCGATGCGCGCCACGAGCTGGCCGTTGGATGGATTGAGGACCTGCAAGGTCGACCCGCCATCGGGCTCCGCGGCTACTCCCCCAATGAAATGGACCGGGGGTCGCTCTCGAAGTGTCTTGGTGATCGCTTCACTCCGTTGGATCGCGGTCGCCTTCACGACAGCGCCTCGAACAGGGTCGCTTCGCCCTGACCGACGCCCACACAGAGCGTCGCGAGTCCGAGCTTCCGCTTCGTCCGTCTCAGCTCATGCAGCAACGAGGCCACGATGCGGACCCCGCTGGCTCCGAGGGGGTGCCCGAGCGCGATCGCGCCGCCCTTTGGATTGACCCGAGTCGGATCGAGCTCGAGGGACCGGATCACCGCGAGCGATTGAGCCGCAAAGGCCTCGTTGAGCTCGATCAGATCGACGTCCTTCAGCGACACGTTCGTTCGTTCACAAAGTTTCTTCACCGCAGGGACCGGACCAATGCCCATACGACGGGGGCTCACTCCGGCCGAAGCGGCCCCTCTCCACAAGGCCATGGGCGCGAGCCCGTGAGCATCGACCGCCCGGCGCGAGGCCAGCACGACACACGCGGCGCCGTCGTTCAGCGTGCTCGAGTTGCCGGCCGTGACGGTGCCGCCTTTTCTGAAGGCTGGCTCGAGCTTCGCGAGCCTCTCGAGGGTCGAGTCTGCCCGCGGCCCTTCGTCTTTCATCACTACGGTCGCCGGGCCCTTCCGCTCGGCGATAGAGACGGAGACACGCTCCGCGTCGAACCAACCGTTGGCCTCGGCGGTCAGCGCCTTTTGGTGGCTCTCGAAGGCATATCGGTCTTGATCGACACGCGAGATCCGAAATTCTTCGACCAGGTTCTCGGCCGTCTCGCCCATGGCCTCCAAGGGAAAGAGCGCCTCGAGCTTCGGATTTGGAAATCGCCAACCGAGCGACGTGTCGAACATCGTTCGGTTGCCGCTGGCAAAGTTGGCCGTGCCTTTCTCCACCACCAGCGGCGCGCGCGTCATGCTCTCGACCCCACCCGCCAAGACGATGTCTGCTTCGCCGACGGCGATCTGGCGGGCTCCCGCGTTGATCGCCGCGAGCCCGGACGCGCACAGCCGATTGATCGTCATCCCTGGCACGCTCTCGGGAAGACCGGCGATCAGGAGCGCCATGCGAGCGACGTTGCGGTTGTCTTCTCCTGCTTGGTTCGCGCAGCCGGCGACGACCTCGTCGACGCGATCGAGCGGAATCGACGTCCGCTTCAGGACTTCCGCGAGCGCGACCGCGAGGAGATCGTCTGGTCTTACGCGCTCAAGGGCTCCGCGGATTCTCCCGATGGGAGTGCGAAGCGCGTCCACGACGAAGACGTCGGCGTTCATGCGGGGCGAAGCTATCACAGGTTCGTCGTGGTATGAGGCACGCGATGAGCACCGGCTGGACGAGCTCACGTCCCGCGTCGTTTTCGATCATCGTGCACGGTGGCGCGGGAACGATCGACGATTCCCAGGAGCCCAGGCACCGAAGCGGGTGTGAGCGGGCGACCCACGCGGGCCAACGCGTTCTGCTCGACGGAGGAACTGCGCTCGATGCGGTCGTCGCAGCGATCCATGTGCTCGAAGACGATCCGGTGTTCAACGCAGGCCGCGGGTCGACCGTGGACGCCGAAGGCATGGTCACCTGCGACGCGGCCTTGATGCGCGGAGAGGACCTCGCGTTCGGCGCAGCGGGAGCCGTTGCGGGCGTAGCGAATCCGATCGATCTCGCGCGCGCGATCTTGGAGGACGGGAAGTATTCCTTCCTGGTTGGCCCCGGCGCGATCCGGTTCGCCCGAGCCCATGGAGTACGGCTGATCGATCCATCTCAATTGGAAGCAGACCCGTCGAGGTCGAAGTGGTGGACGACCCGCGCGGAGAAGCCGACAGGCGACACGGTCGGAGCAGTCGCCAAAGATGCGCGGGGTCGGCTCGCGGCGGCGACCTCCACCGGCGGCCTCTTGGGGAAATATGCGGGACGCGTCGGTGACTCACCGATCGCGGGCGCAGGCACGTACGCGCGTGATGATTGGGGCGCCGCCAGCGCGACTGGCCACGGAGAGACGTTGATGAAAGTGCTCGCCGCGTACGCCGCGATTCGAGCGATGTTGGCGGCCGAGCCGTCGGAGGCGCTGGTCGAGACTCTCGAGGAAGGCTTACGGCGAGTAGGCGGCCGCGGCGGATTGATCGCTGCCTTGCCGGACGGTCGCTTGGCATGGGCCCGTAACACGTTGCACATGGGCTATGCGTATGCTCTGGACGATGGAGCGGTCGTGTCGGGGTTTTGACGCGAACAAAGTCCTTGCGGCGGCGTTCGATCGCGTGCTACCTGCCGGCTCCCCGTTAGGAACGGAGAATACTCATGGCGAAGTGCCAACTTACCGGTAAAGCGTTCATGACCGGCCGACTCGTCTCGCACTCCAATCGCAAGACGCAGACCCGCCGTTACGTGAACATCCGCAGCAAGCGGATTTGGGACCCCGAGAAGGGCGCCTTCGTCAGGGTCAAGATCTCGACGCGAGCGCTCCGAACCCTCTCCAGGAAGGGTTGGGAAGCGTTTGGGGACGGGAAGAGGTAGCAGATGAACGAGCGAGATCGAGACCGCGGCGGCGATCGGGACCGCGACCGCGGAGATCGCGGCGATCGTGGAGATCGCGACTTCGACGACCGCGGTGGACGCGGTGGACGTCGACGGGGCACCAAGAAAAAGGTCGACCCTTTCATCGCGGACAAGACGCTGAAGGTCGATTGGCGTGATCCGCTCCTGCTCGGGCGGTTCATCAGCGACCGAGGAAAGATCGTGCCGCGCCGGGTGTCCGGCGTGACCGCGAAGAACCAGCGAAAGCTGAAGACCGCGATCAAACGGGCGCGCCAGGCTGCGCTGCTGCCTTACGGCGGCCATCGCGTTCCGCTACGCAACCTCTGAGTCGATCCCGAGCTTCGTTCGCGACCACACCCGAGTCGGGCCACCGTCTCGTTGCGTTCAGCGTCATTTCCCGCTGCGTCGCAGCCGCGCGTTGACGGACGGATTTGCGTGATTGCGAAGTCCCTCTCCATGCGGGGCCAACTTTGATGTATCAAGCTGTCGGTCCTCGCTGGGCTCGGGAGAGATCGTGGCGGCAAGAGTAGCGAACTGCCCGAACTGCGGCGGGCGAGTCGAATTCAAAGCGGGCTCGTCTCTGCTCTCGGTTTGCACATACTGCGGAAGCTGCGTCGCACGGGTCGGGGACGACATCACGCAGCTCGAGATCCTCGGCAAAGTCGCACCGCTCGCGAGCGTCGCCTCCCCGCTCTATCTCGGCCTATCCGGCAAATACCAGCGAAAGGGCTTCACGCTCGTGGGCCGCTTGCAGCTCGACTACGGCCTGGGTCCTTGGAACGAGTGGTACGCGTCCTTCGATGACGGACGGTGGGGCTGGATCGCGGAGGCCCAAGGCAAGGTCTACGTGTTGTTCGGTCGCGAGCTCACGGGGCTCCCGCCTTACTCCCACTGGCGCGTAGGCACCTCCTTTCAGATCGGAGGCAAGCGATTTTCGGTCACCGAGCGGAGAAAGGCTCGATTCGTCTCCGCCGAAGGTGAGCTCCCGTTCGCCGTCGCGCCCTCCACTGAATTCAAATACTGCGACATCGAAGGCGAGGACGGTTCGTTCGGCACCTTGGACTTCGGCTCGGGCGAGGTGCTGGATCAAGTCTTCGTCGGCGTCGAGTCCGAATACGCCGCCCTCTTCGCCAAGTCGGACCTTCGCGAGACCACCGCCGAGGCCCCGAGCGCGGTCGGCCTGAACTGTCCCAACTGCGGCTCCGCGGTGGCCCTCAGGGCGCCCGACGAAGCCCAGCGAGTCACCTGCCCTTCCTGCTCCTCCCTGCTCGACTGCGTGCAAGGCTCCACACTCAATCTGCTCCAGGCCGCCAAACGAGCCGGTCCCGATCCCGCGATCCCCTTGGGCGCCAAAGGCTCTTACAAAGGCAAGAAGTGGGAAGTCTACGGCTACATGGTCCGCAGCGTGGTCGTCGATTCGATCGAATACTCGTGGGATGAGTATCTGCTCAGAGGCAACGACCGGAGTTGGCGCTGGCTCACGTGCAGCAGCGGCCACTTCTCCTGGGTCGATCCGGTCGGCGCTGGCGCCGTCCGCGGGGGCTACGAGCCGATCTTGGCCGGCCGAAAATTCAAGCTCTTCCAGTCCGCGTCAGCCCGCGTAAAGTCACTGCGAGGTGAGTTCTACTGGAAAGTCGCAGTCGGAGACGTCGCTTCTGCCGAAGACTTCGTCAGCCCCCCGCTCGTCTTGTCCAAGGAGACCACCAGCGAGGAGCAGACTTGGTCCGTCGGAACCTATCTGACCCCTGCAGAAGTCACCGCCATCTTCGCCTCCGAAAAGAAACTCCGCCTGCCCTCCCCGACCGGAGTCGCGCCCAACCAACCGAACCCTCACGACAAGACTCGCTCGTCGGTCCTCAAGCTCGCCGGGATCCTCACCGCCGCCCTCGTCCTCGTCTCGTTCGGCGTCAAAGCCAGATCCCACGCCCTCGACATCTACGCGGCTACCCACATCCTCGAAAAGGGTGGCAAGCCTGACGCCAACGTCGTCGTCACCGAGCCTTTCCAAATCGAGAAGACCAGCAACCTCGAAATCCAGGTCTCGTCGGACGTCTCGAACTCGTGGTTCTTCGTGGGCGGCGCGCTGATTTCCGAGGACACGGGGACCGTGCGGGAATTCAGCGTCGACGTCGGCTACTACCATGGCTACTCGGGCGGAGAATCCTGGTCCGAGGGCAGCACCTCCGACAGCGTCTATCTCGGTGGCGTCGAACCCGGGAAGTACGTCATGCGCCTCGACCCCCAATGGGACTCCGTCGGTTACAATTTGTCCGGCGCCCAAGGTCTCCAGCTCGCGACCCAGTATCAAATCAGAGCCGTCTCCGACGTCTTCCTCTGGTCACACGCCTTCACCTTCGGTGCGTTGCTGTGGATCTTTCCGATCTTGATCGTCGCCCTCTACTCCACCTTCGAAAAACGAAGGTGGGCCGAGAGCGACTTCGCCGGCGGTGAGGAATGAGTCGTGGCTGAAATGACTTTTGCAAGCAAGCTCTACGCTCTGTTCGGAGGCGCGCTGCTCGTTTCCTATCTCGTCATGGAGCACCGAGGCTCGGTGTGGTTCGGCTCCGACGAGCGAGCTCAAATCCCCCAAGAAGCCAGGGGACAACGCGGCTACCGAACCCATGTCTTTTGGCACACCGGATTTCAGGGAGGTAAGTAGTGTTCTTCGAAACACAACAAGGTCACATGATCGCCTCGGTCGTCTACGCCCTCATCGGCGTGGGCATCTTCGCCGTCGCGTTCATCCTGCTCGAGAAGATCGCCCCGTTCTCACTGCGCAAGGAGCTGGCGGAAGATGACAACGTGGCCGTGGGTATCGTCCTCGGCTCCATCGTCATCGGACTCTCGATCATCATCGCCGCCGCCATCGGGTCGTGATCGGTCCCGCCCAGGCGGGTCGCTCATGAGCACAGAGGAAGGCACCGAGCGCTCGGCCCCCGATCGATCCGCGCCCAAAACGGGCGAGATCGACGGACCCGCGGTCCTCGTCGCGGTCTTTCTCATCGCCACAGCAGGGCTCATCTACGAGCTGGTCGCGGCGGCGCTGTCGAGCTATCTCCTCGGAGACTCCGTCACTCAGTTCTCCACCGTGATCGGCGCGTACCTCTCCGCGATGGGAGTGGGCGCCTGGCTCTCTCGTGCCGTCGACCGAAAGCTCGCCAGACGCTTCGTCGAGATCGAGCTCTCGGTCGGGGTGATCGGCGGATTCTCCGCGGCGATCTTGTTCCTCGCCTTCGCCCGTTTTCCTTTTTTCCGACTTACGCTTTATGGGTTGGTGGGACTCATCGGCACCCTCGTCGGCCTCGAAATTCCGCTCTTGATGAGGATCCTGAAGGACCGCTACGACACCAAGGAGCTCGTCGCACGCGTGCTCTCGGCCGACTACCTGGGCGCGCTGGTGGCTTCGTTGTTCTTTCCGCTCTTCCTGGTGCCCCAGCTGGGACTCGTCCGCGGCGCGCTGGTCGTCGGCGCGATCAACGCGGCCGTGGCGATCTGGTCCACCTACCTCTTCAAACAGTTGCTCTCGAAAACGGAAGCCTCTTGGCTGCGCGTCGAGTCCACCCTTGGGTTGCTCGCGCTGGCCCTCGGCATCGCCTTCGCCGGTGAGTTCACGAGCTGGGCGGAAGAGGATCTGTATGCCGATCGAATCGTGTACGCGAAGACCAGCCCCTATCAGCGGATCGTCATGACTCGCGGCAAATCGGCCTTCTCTCTGTTCCTCAACGGAAACCTGCAATTCTCGAGCGCGGACGAGGCCCGTTATCACGAGGCGCTCGTACATCCGGCGTTTTCGGTGGCCACCTCTTCAGCTCCGGTCTCGAGGGTCCTCATCCTGGGCGGGGGTGATGGGCTGGCCCTTCGCGAGGTCTGGAAGTACCCATCCGTGGGGCGGGTGACTTTGGTCGACCTGGACCCGGCGATGACCGAGTTGGCGACGACTCATCCACTCCTCGCGGCTCAAAACCGGGACTCTCTATCGGACCCTCGGGTCTCGGTCGTGTCTCGAGATGCGTTCGTCTACCTGGAGGAACGGCCAAAGGGAGAGTTGTTCGATCTCGCGATCGTCGACTTTCCGGACCCGAACAACTTTGCGCTGGGCAAGTTGTACACCCGACGGTTTTATCAGCGACTCGCCGCTGCGCTCGGACCCGAAGGAGTCATCGCCGTTCAGTCCACCTCTCCCTTGCTCGCGAGGAAGTCCTTCTGGATGATCGCGCACACGATCGCGTCCGTGGGGCTCTTCGTCCGCGCGTACCACGCCAACGTGCCCTCGTTCGGAGAGTGGGGATTCGTCTTGGCCGCCAAGCGCTCGTTCGAAGTGCCAAGCCGCCTCGACGTCGCTGAGCTTTCTTACCTGTCACCCAATGTCATGGCTTCGCTCTTCGAGTTCGGACCCGACGTCTCGGAGGTCGCGACGGAGATCAACCGACTCGACAATCAGTTGTTGGTTCGAACCTACGAATCGGAGTGGTCGCGGTGGTTTTGAGCGGAATTCGAGGCCAGGGATGAGCTCGACCCGCAGAGAGATCCTGGCCGCGGTCTTTGGCCTCTCCGCGATCTCCGGCTGCCGAACGCGCCCCGCCCTCGCGGGCGGGTTTGCGGGTCCATCGATGGACGTTGGTCACCAGCTGCGTGATGGGTTCTCGCCCGAACCCATGGAGACGCGTGAGGTCGAGATCGTGATCGCGGGCGGGGGTGTCGCGGGGCTCGCCGCGGGATGGTGCCTCAGCAGAAGCTCGGCGGAGTTCGTTCTCTTGGAGCTCGAACCGCACGTCGGCGGGACCGCCGCGGGCACCGAGGTCCTCGGCATCCCCTGCCCGACCGGCGCCCACTACCTCGTCGCCCCACCCAAGGAGAATGTCGACCTGGTGGCGCTCCTCGACGAGCTCGGGATCATCGAGCGATTCGCCGATGATGGCTCTCCCGTCTACGACGAGGCCCACTTGGTTGGATCGCCCGAGGAGCGGGTCTTTCACCGCGGCTATTGGCACGAAGGTCTGGTCCCTTTGGAGAGTGCGACAAAATTGGACCGCGAAGAGCTCCGTCGGTTCGAGCTCGAGATGTCGAGGTGGATCGGTCGTCGAGACGCCGATGGGCGGCGTGCGTTCGACATTCCGGTCGCGAATGGCTCGGACGACGCCGCGGTGCGCGCTCTCGACGAAATGACGGCTTCGGAGTGGCTGAAACGGAATGGGTTTGGCTCGAAGCTGTTGCTTCGGGCCGTGGAGTACGAATGCCTCGATGACTTCGGCTCGGGCCTCGACGAGACCAGCGCGTGGGCGATGATTCACTACCACTGCGCGCGAACGCCCGCGCCAGGGGCACAGAGCGCTCCGTTCTTGAGTTGGCCGGACGGAAACGGCTACCTCGTCGCGGGAATGGCCGCAAAGCTCGGGCGACGAATCCTCGGATCACAGCTCGTCACCAGCATCAGCCCGGCCGAGGACGGTCGTCGGGCCGGAGTCATCAGCCACGATCCGGTCTCGAGGCGGACCGTGAGGTACCTCGCCGAGAGCGTCATCGTCGCGTTGCCTTCCTTCGTGAGGCGGCGCGTTCTTCGCGGATACGGGCTCGAGGACCCTTGGGCTCCCTCGTACGCACCCTGGTTGGTGGCGAACATCCACCTCTCGAAGCGACCCGACTATCGCGGCTTCCCGACCGCGTGGGACAACGTCCTGTGGGACAGCAAGTCGCTCGGGTACACCGTCGCAACTCATCAGATGATCGAAGATCGGGGACCCACGGTCTGGACCTATTACATGACCTTCCCAGGCGACGAGGCCCGGGCCCGCCGTGACTTGATGTCGCTCGACTTCAAGACGACCGCAGAGGGAATCTCGAGCGACCTGGCTCGCGCCCACTTGGG
The DNA here is from genome assembly GCA_964463485.1 of uncultured Myxococcales bacterium. Classification (GTDB taxonomy): domain Bacteria; phylum Myxococcota; class Kuafuiibacteriia; order Kuafuiibacteriales; family Kuafuiibacteriaceae; genus CAYXDO01. The sequence goes on from CAYXDO010000015.1 coordinate 19,072, forward strand.
GCTCGAGGCGTGTGTCGATCGCATGGAGATCTCGAGACTCGGTCACGCCATGCCTAAACCCAAGCCCGGGACCTTCACGTCCGCGACTCGGCGGCGCGCCGCGACGCCCGTAGGTCCGATCCACTTCGCCCACACCGATTTGTCCGGCATCGCTTTGTTCGAGGAGGCCTTCAGCCATGGCGTGCGGGCCGCGCGTGAGGTTCTGGAGCGCCGTTCGTGAAGACGTGGTTGGTATCGGCTCGCTTCGACCTGGCGGTGTTTCTTGGGCCCGCCGTCGCTGCGCTCGTCTTGCTCGCGCTCGAGCCGCTGGTGGCTCCGGATGGCTTCACACCCGTACCCATCTGGATTCTGACGGTGGTCTTCGTCGACGTGGCCCACGTTTGGTCTACGATTTATCGAACCTATCTCGACCCTCGCGAGCTCCGTCGTCGACCCTGGCGTTACGTCCTGGCCCCGGTCTGCCTGTGGATCGCCGGGGTCTCTCTCTATTCGATGGGTTCCCTGTGGTTTTGGCGAGCGCTCGCCTATTTCGCCGTTTTTCACTTCGTGCGGCAGCAATTCGGTTGGGTTGCTCTTTACGGTCGCAAAGCCGGGGATGGGTTGCTCGACCGGAGAATCGATGCCGCGGCCGTCTATCTCGCGACGATTTGGCCGATCGTATACTGGCACGTGCACCTGCCGAGGAGCTTCGAGTGGTTCCTGCCGGGCGACTTCATTCACGGAATCGTCTCACCGGCGATGGTCGCGATCTTGGGCTGGACCTATGCCATCGCCTTGCTCGTTTTCGTTGGCCGACAAATTCATCGGTTCGTGACCGAGGAGGTTGTCGCCTGGGGAAAGATCGTTGTCGTGTCGACGACTGCCCTGTGCTGGGGGCTCGGGATCGTGGTGACCAACACGGACTATGCGTTCACGGTCACGAATGTTCTCATCCACGGCGTGCCTTACGTAGCGGTGGTTTGGCTCTACGGCCGAAAGCAGACCCATCCGGGGGGCTCGATCCTGGCGCGGATCTTCGGCGAGGGTCGGTGGTTTGGATTCATCGTGAGCTTGGCGGCGGTAGCCTACTTCGAGGAGGCCCTTTGGGATCGACTGGTGTGGCACGAGCACGGGGGCTTCTTCGTCGGCCCGGAAGTGAGTCTGTCTTCCTGGATCGAACGGCTCGTGGTTCCGCTCTTGGCGCTTCCGCAGGCAACTCACTACTTGGTGGACGCTTGGATCTGGAAGACGAGCCCAGCCAAGAACCCAGAGCTCCCGCCGACTCTTGGGCTCGGAGTCGCTTCTTGACCTTTGCGCTCACCGTGATTCTCGCCGCAGCGAGCATCATTTATGAGTTGTTGCTCGGACAGACGCTGGCTTCGACTCTCGGCGGGACTCTGGTTCGCTACAACGTCACGATCGGTCTGTATCTGGCTTCGATGGGTCTCGGAGCTCTGCTCGTCGATCAGGACTCACCGAACCGCGTCGCCAAGTTGGTGAGGATCGAGGTACTGCTGTCGATGCTCGGAGCGTCCGCGCCGGTGATCGCTTTGGCCGTCGATCGGGCGGTGGGATCCTCGGGGTCCAGGTGGGTGCTCGAGGTGGCGGCCCACTCGCTCGTCGTGTTGATCGGCGTGTTGTCGGGCTTCGAGCTCCCGCTCCTCATGTCAATCGGTGAGTCCGAGAAGGTTGGGAGGCAGAATACGATCCTCGCGACCGACTACTTCGGAACCTTGTTGGGCGCGGTCGCCTTTCCGCTCTTGCTGCTGCCGGGGCTTGGTATGTTCGGCGTAGGAATCGTCGTCGGCTTGGCTAACGCAGTGGCCGCGATGGTGCTCGTCTTCAGGAGTCCGAGACCCATGCGGCTCGAGCTTGGATTGTTGGTCGCCTTGGTGGCGGTGTTCCTCACGGCGTTGTCCAGGTTGCGCGAGCTTCACGAGCTCCTGGTCGAAGGTCTGTACTTGGCGAGGTGAGCCGCTCGATTGCGTGCCGTTCGATGCTCACCGGCTGGCGTCAATGCTCTTTGTCTGGAAAGATGTGCCGATGGAGAAGGAACGCGGGGACTTTCGCGAGCGCGTGCGAAGAGCGGTTCTCGTCGGCGTCACGATCGTCGTCGGGGGCAGTCTCGGCTGGACCCAAGGATGTGCAGACGAATGCACGACCAACGAGGACTGCAATCGAGGACAGGAAGTCTGTGAGAACGGAGAGTGTGTGGCCTCGACGTATCGGCCGCCGCCTCCCCCGAACGACGCAGGCCCCAAGCCCGACGCAACGCCCGACGCCGGCGTGTCCGCAGACGCGGAAGTGTTCCCCGACGCCGTCGTGGTTCCGGACGTCGGCTTCTCTCCAGAGGCATTCCCGCCAAGGGCGCGCTTCGAGGTCACCGACATCCGTGACGATGTCGTGCCGCTGTTCATCGCCGAAGCCGACTTCGTCGCGCCGGGCAGCGCCACCGCAAACGTCGTCCGCAGGACCTTCACGAACGACGACGGTGATCGGTGCGAGCTGAGGCAGGTCACGGTGCTGACCGGAACGACCGCACCCCTGAGCGCAGCGTCGTTCCGGGTTCGCGGGCTTAATGGATATCCCGATCCGCTGACCCTCAGTCAGACCGCGACCGCGGGTATCTTCAACGCGGTCGACCAGGTCGCAGTCACACACATGGCCGGAAACCCGATTTTTACGCTCGGGCGGATGGTGACCTTCGAGATCGCCTCCGACAACGTACCGGGACACTTCGATGACTTTGCGATCTCGTTGCTGCCTCCACCTATGCTATTCGGCGAAAATGACACAAGCGAATACGCCTATATCGACGATCACGAGGGGTGGGTTTGGACGTTGAACCCGATCTGGAGCTCGAGAACTGTGATCGTGGAGGCGTTCACGTGGCCCGTGCGGGATACTGTGCTCACCTGTACATTCCCCGAAGCGCGAGGGCAGTTCGGCGGCAAGGTGCCCATCGAAGCCGCAGCCTGGTTCAACGCTTATCGTGGTTTTCGCATTGCCGTCGTCGAAGTTCGTCGAGATTCGGTGCAGACGGTGGCCGTGCCCCTCGTCGGTGGCGGGACCCTCGATGTTTCGTTCCGTCTGTCGACGGCGCAGCGCCGAGCCGCCAACTACTAGCCAGCAGCTTAGCTTCCAGCCTGGGAGCGCAGGCATCTTGCCTGCGCGTAAGCTTCGCGGATTCGACGTTCCATTCAAGAGCCGGAGCTTCGGTGGCAGCATAAGACTGAGCCACCCCGCTGCAATCTGGGGCGATCTTGCCGCCGGCCTCCGGGAACCAGACGGGTCCGGAAACCAGACGGGTCGAGCGTCGACCCCTGGATCCAGCGCGGCGCAATGGATAAGTTTTGGACCGCCCCCGAAAAGCCGGAGCACCCAACAGCCTGAAAGCTCTAGAAAGCTCTGGAAAGCTCTAGAGTCGGGCAGAGCACGAACGGAGTCGGCGGAGATGCTCTGCGCTCCAGGTTGGCCCCGCGAAGCTTACGCACAGGCAAGATGCCTGTGCTCCCAGGACGGAGGACGGGAAGGAAGGAGGAGGAGGAGGAGGGAAGGACCGGGAGGGCGAGCTAGGCCGCCCTCCCGTGGGCCGGAATCACTGAACGATCGTGTTCGGGCGCAGGTAGACAGGAACGATCATCTCGTGGCCTTGGCCGCCACGAGTCTCGAGGCCACCCACGCCACTGGCGGTGCGCGGGGTCTCCGAGCTGAACGCAACGACTGCGTCGGCTCGGCGCAGGAGCACCGGGGTCGACGGCATGCCGGCCTGGCCAGCGGTCGGATCGACCGGGACCGGAGTCGCGGTGCTCGCAGGGTTCAGGATGTCCTGACAGTTCTCGAAATCGAACCCGACGACCCGGGTGTCGCCAGCGCTGCACGCGTTTGCAGGAGGTACGTAGGCCGAGAAGACCACGGTTCCCTTGGACACGGCAGGCGTGTTGATGATGGTGAGGCCCGCGGGAAGGGCGATGACGCCGCTCTCGAAGGTCGTGTTCTGGTCGAAGTTACAGGCCTTGGAGGTAGCCGTAGACACTTGAGCCGCCGAGCTGTTCGCACCAATCTTTCCGATCGGATCCACTACCTTGTACAGGTAGTTCGTCGTCCCGGTCAGACGCTCGAGAGCACGGGGGCTCGCGTCGCCTGAGCCAAACACCAGCGCGACCGAGTTGTCGGCCGTGAAGTACGCTACGAGGCTGCTCGAGAAGGTTCCCGGAGCCGAGTAGATCGTCGTCACAGCGCCAAACGTGCCGGCAGGCCGGTTGATCTCTACACGAACCACCGCTCCAGCCGTCCCAAGGGTGTAGCAGTGCGTAACGCGGCCGTAACCGAGCGCGTCCACGCACGAAACCTCACCCAGGTAGTCCTGGCCCGCGGGAAGAACCGCCGTGGAAATGGCTACGCCGTTCATGGCGTCGATCGCGATCATACGCGGGTATCCAGCGCCACCGGTGATGGCCACGGCCGGACGAGTCGCACCTGCGGCCATCGGCCAGTGGAACACGTTCGGTCGCGAGGTCGCGCGATTGTCCGCGATGCCATCGCCGTCGTTGTCCGGACCCGCGGGAATCGTGTACTCCCAAAGGAAGCGATCCACGCCACGCTTTGCATTGCCCATGTAGTTCGGCTCCGACACGTCGATGGCACCATAGCCACGTCCGCCCCGGCCCTGGCTGAAGAAGAGCACTGTCCCGAATTGATTCGTGGCACCTGCGACGGTCCCACGGAACTCGATGTCGCGAACGACGATCTCACCACCCAAGATACCGTGACCTGGCTTCAGGTCGTTCCACTGGTAAGCAGGACGCCCATCGATGGAAACGCCAGAGGCATTCGCTGCGTTCGTAAGGAAGCTTGGCCGGTACCGGAACACTTCGTTTCCAACGCGCCATGATCCAGCGTAAACCTGGTCGACGCCCGCGTTGTCGCTGTAGCCGTACTTGACCTTGACTCCATCGAACGTGAACGCGGTTCCATTGTAGGCGCCGGTCGCGTAGCCAATCAGATAGCCTTCGGACAAGGTGTAGGTCATACGAGCGCGGCACTGAATGGCCTTCTCGACGGTCCCACACAGAGCATTCCGTCGCCAGGTGGCGAAGTTAGACGTATCCTTACCGACGACATCGGTAGAGGGCGCTTCGACGATCACCGGGCGAGTGCTCTCGCCGCCGAGATGCGGACCCCAACGAACGGGCGGAGACGTACCTTCGATGGTTCCGTCGCCGTCGCGGTCGAGGAGATTGGCTGGAACGTTGACCGAGATGAAGTTGCCCGTATTGGGGCCGGTCGCTCCGTACCACCGAGCGCTTCCTGCTGCGATGTACGGGGTGCCTGCCGTGTTGACCGGAATGCCGAGCTGTGCAGTGAGGTTGCCGGCCGCCGAGCAGCTATTCGTGCCCGTGATGTTGTAGCACCGCGGGTTAGCTCCGATGGCAATACCGGTATTGTCGGTCTCCCACAAGCGGGTGAACGCCGTGCTGGCCGCTGGAATGGAGTACCACTCCATGCGAGTGGGTCGTCCGAAGTAGCCTAGGTAGCAGTCCGCCGGATTGGCCTCTTGGTCGGCTCGGCCGCAAACACCACCCGCCGAAGTGGCCGCAGTAACCTCACGCGTACCCGGGATCTCGGTCACCATGACGGCGGCGCGATCCTGGAGGCGTGACATGCCGGGCGAGCCACCCGAGTAGACACCCGCGAGGGACTTCTGAAGGTCACGAGCCAGCTTGTTCCGAATCCTCTCCTCAGGTGTACCTGCAGAGAAGTTGATAGCCGGCCGAACGTAGAAGGGATTCGTGTTGTAAGCAGGAAGCGCGTTGGCGTTCAACAACTTCTTCATGTTGTCGCCGTCGCCGCCACCATCGCTGTCCCACACGTCGCTTTCCGTCACACCAAGGCTGAAGCCATCGAAGGACGGATACGCAGTGGCGCCCATGTGCGCTTTTCCGCGCCGATAAATCGCCGCGTGTTTGATCGTCTCAGGCGTAGGCGTTCCCCATTGAATGTTGGAGTAACCCACGCCGTCGGTCACGAAGCTCATGAACGAGGGACGGCACATGTTCGGGTTGTTGGAGGCAGATTCGGTGGAAACCGGCGCTGCGTTGATCGCTTCACGAGGAGCCAACCCACCGTCCGTCAACCGGTCGGCGTGGCAAACCGCCACGTACTGACGAGCCGAGATCGGCGGGTGGTTCGACGCACCGCACGGCGCAGGAACGACGGGCGAACCGCCAGCACACCCCGCCTGGAACGGGTTGCAGAGACAGGTAACGGCAAATCCAGACAATGCTGGGTTGCAGAGCTCGAGAGCCAAGGCGGTGTGGTTGCAGGAGAAGTTGTTTGGTCCGCTGTGGCTCGCGGCGACACAGTACGGAGCAGCGCAGTAGGGGTTCGAGCCGTTGTCCGACGTATCACTCAAGAAGAGATTTGGCGCGTTCAGACACGCATGACGCTTCGCGTCGAGCTTGTTGAAGCCAAGCGCCCAGACATCGCAGAGCTCAGTCTTGACGACGTTCGCATCCGGATCGGCGTCGCCATCGCCATCGGAGTCGGTAAACCGCGGGTAGTTATAGTAGAAACCCTGAAGTTCGTGGGCGAGCTCATAGTAAGGATTCAGCACCGGGCAGCTCGACATACCCGCAACTTTTTGCGCGTAGATCGTGCAGTTGCCGTCTGGCGGACACGGGCAGCCCGCCGCGTACGTCGTCCCGAAAGGATCCTTGCCCGCCGGCGTCGGACTGAGCGGATCAGGCACCAAGGCAAAGCTTGGCGCGTTGCTCACAAAACCACGGGGGTTGTTGTCCGGGTAGAACTCCACAGCATACTTGGAGCATACCGTCGCGGTCATGGTGCTACGGTAGGAGATGTAGGGAGGCGTAGCGATCCACGGCGGAACCGTGGGGGGCGGTGCAGGAGGCAAGGGGGGCAACACGCCACCGCCAGGAGGCCCTGGGGGAACCATGCTGCCGGAGAGCGTCGATGAACCCGAGAGTCCTGGGAGCACCAGGCTGGGAGGCGTCAGGAGAGTTCCCGACAGAATCGACTGAATGAAGAGCATGTCGGGAGCGCAGCCCGTGTCGAGGGGGTCGGGCATGATGCAGGACCGGCCGCTGGACGCCGCCGTCTGACCGACGCGCAGCCACTCGGCGCAGTTCCGGTGGTACTTGTCGGAGCCGCATGCGTCCGCGGTCAGCGCGTTGATCATGTCACGCGTTCGCTCGTAAGACGCTGCCGGAGTCCCCGAAACCAAGTTGGCATTGGGATTTCGACGCGTATCGAAACCGCACTGACCCACCGCGCAGCCCCAGTCGGGGTGCGGATAGTCGCCCTTGCGGATCTTCGCGTAAACCATACCGCTGTACGCGTACCCGCCCCAGACGAACTCGTCTCGGAACATGTACATGCCGCCAGCCGCCTGGTTTGCGATCGTTCCGCCGGTCACGACATTCTGAACGTTGTTGACGTTGTTGCCCCAACTCACGTCGACCGCGAGGAAATGAAGTCCACGCGGCACGCGGTCGAGCACACTCCACAATGGTGTGTTCGCTTCGGCTTTGCCTGTGGCCAGAAGACACAACGATCCTCCGATGGCCCAGGCGAGCCGAGTCTTATTCTTCTCGAGCACGCTTCGCCTCCTCTTATCCATATTTACCCTATTGTCCATACGAGAACGTCCCTGGAATGCGGACGCCGATTGCGGACCGCTGCTCCACGCTAGTGGTCCCTGCGCCCGTCGCACCCGTCGAGCGCACTTGGATCAAGACCTCAAAAACGTAACCATAACTTCCAGCTGCGTCTTCGCCCGAAGGCGCTCGCGTGCGCTGGCCACGCCTGAATCCCCATTGGACCTCGAACTCGTTTTGAAAGGGCCCAGTGGCGGGATAGTTGTAAGTACTATAGGCAGCCGAGGGTAGCCCATAGGAGAAGAAGTCGTAGCTGTTGGCGATCCCCACGAGTGTATGGCTATCCATCAACTGGAACTCGTCCAGAGCTCGTTGTACGGCGTCGGTGGTCGCGGCGTCCAGCATTTCCTGGTATTTGACCTGGCCGGCCTCGCGCAGAGCGTCGCCCGATTCGCGCAAAGTGACGAGTAGACTGGTCATGAGAAGGACCAGGACCAGAAGGACTCCCAGAAGGACAAAACCTCGACTGTTTTGCGATCGTCTCATAGCGGCTCCGGCGCCAGGAACTCCTCGGCAAGGTCGTCGTAATAGCGCAGATTCGGGAGATCCGAAGCGCCGTTCACGAGGGTTGGCTGAAACTGGATGGGCACCCGATGCGCTGTCGGTTGATTCTCCATCAAAGGCTGGACCATGCCCGCGCTCATATACGATGCCGCCGCACTCTTGACCTCCTCGACCGCCCGAAGACCGCGCATGAGGATGGAGAAGCGGATGGTGCGGATCTCGAACCAGTTTCGATCGTTGGCCAAGGCGTTGCCAGCGGTCGGATTGAGGTTGACCCCTCCAAAGTTGAAGTTGCCCGTGGCAGACGCGGCGCCCGGTGTCACGGTATTCACGAACGCAGAAACACCGTAGGCCACCTGAAAGTCTTCGACGCCGGAGGCGATGACGTCAGCGCCAAAGGAAGCCGGAGCTGTCCAAACGACACCCACGCTGTTTCCGTCGTCTCGATACACGGAGGCTCCGAAGCCCGCCGTTCGCAGGTCGGTTCGATGAAAGACGTCGTTGAGGTCGACCCAGTACACCGAGACTCGCCCACACATCACCGTAGAACCACGAGGAATGTTGAAGCTGCCTAGGTTGGTCGCGAGGGTATCCGTGCCGTTCATCACCACGGTGCCGGCGGAGGTGAGCAGGGTGGGCGTCGCACGTCCGAGGTATGCGCGGCCGACGCCGTTGGCGCCCCCGTTGTCTACGATGTAGATCATTCCCGTCGCGTTCAGGCAGGCGAGGAGGGACAGGTAGTTTGGGTGGGCCAGCGCACCGTTGTCGAGCGACAGGGTCTGGCCGCCAACGCCGCCGGCCATGTCAGCGATGGTCGGGACCGCGGTCGCTGGGTTGGGAACGACGAGCTCGAGGATGTCTGTGCCCACCTTGACCGTGTTTCCGCCGAACGTCGTTCCAACGGGCACGTTGTCGAATCCGCGAACCGCTGGAACGGCGTTGTGACCCTGGACGGAGGTGACGCAGAGGCTCGCCATCTGGCCGCCAGCCCAAGCGCCGACACCACAGCGATTGGCGATCGCGCCGCTCGAGCCGTAACCAGCGAGCTGGGCGTCCTGACGAAGCTGCTGCGAGATGATCCGCGCCCGGCTGGTGACGTCAGTCTTCTGTTCGCCCTGTCCGGACTTGCGGGTGGCCCAGTGGACCACGTTGGCCGCTGCCGCGAGCCCAAACGATCCGATCGCCAGCGCGATCATGAGCTCGATCAGGGTGAAGCCGCGTGCGGCTCGGTGATGCGTTCGAAGCGTCACGTCGGGAACCCTCCACGCGTCGAGTCGATCGATCGGTAGTTGCAGACCTTCTTGACCGGGTACGTGCGAATGTACCGATTCGTCAGCGACCCGCCGGTCGCGTTGAAGTTGTCTGCTGTGCTCTCAGGCGTGATCTCTCGAATTCGGATCAAGAGGTCGAAAGCACGAAGGCTGCCGGTCGCGTCTGGAGCGTATTGATAGTCCACGCCATAGCTTGGGTTGACGGCGTTGGGCCGCCCCGTGTCGTCGAACAAGCCAATGTGGGTGATGGCGGAGCCAGGAATGGGGCCAGCTGCATCACCTCGCCAGTTGGGTGCCTGGGCGGCCGGATCGAGGAAGCCATCGTCAGAGCTGAGTGAGGTGGGCAAGTCACCCACCGCGTTCGGATAGATGTCGCAGGTGGCTACGCGCACTTGAGAAGCCACCCGCTGATAGATTTCCAAAGACCGAGTTTGGAAAGCCGCTCGCTCGTTCGCCCGCATGATGCTGCGAACCAGCTCGGCGACCGCGGCCGTGCCCACTGCGAGCACCGCCATCGCGATCAAAGACTCGACTACGGTCGCACCTAGTCGCGACCTGCGTACGCGCCGTTTCATCCTGCCTCCGGATCCATGTTGCAGAGTTGGGACGGGTTCGCTGGAGCCGTGATGTCGGAGCGACAAATCACGCCCGACGGGAGCACCCGAATCCCGTAACTTTCTGCGAGCCGCGCAGTACCTCCGACCGTGCGCTCGACGCGAAAATAGATGCCGTTCGCCGGCAGCGGATCGAGGTTTCCGTCGTTGTTGGCGTCGTAGATCAAGCGCCCGTTCGGCGTAAAGGCGATCGAAAACGAAGCAGCAAGAGCTGGCGCGATGACCCGAGCCTGAATGCCCGCGGACTCGTTGTGCGGGTTGGCGACGTTGAAATTCTCACACGCCGTCTGCATCATCGTGCCGTTCCAAACGATCCGCTCGGGGATACGGATGATGTTCGCAGGCGCTCCGCTGTTCGTGTTGATGCGAATCCAAGGCCGGCAGTCTTGAGGCACCCCGCCCAGTCCACAGTTGGAGAAGTCGAGGTTGCAGCCCGCTTGGCCGCGCAAGCGATGCGATGGGATGCCTTTGGAGAGCGACCGCGCGAGCTCCAGGTTGTGGATCACCGTCCGGGCAGCGTCGGACACTTTGGCCTTCTCCTGCTGCCGCACCGTGGTCCAGAACGCCAAGGATACGCCGACCATGATGATCGCGACGACCAGCATCATCTCGATCAGCGTGAATCCACGCCTCGAGGACTGCTTCAGAGCCTTTGTCAGGGCGAATCTCATTGAGACCCTCCAGGGTTCACGGGTCTGCGTGCAGAACCCATGCCGGGTTGGGAATAAAACGAATCACTGAGGAACCGCAAGTTGCTTCGATCACGCTGGAAGAGATTTGCAGTCGAGAACGTCTAGATACGTGTAGGCAAATGCTCGAAAGGTAAAGCAATCTCTCACAACGAAGGGAGCTGTGCGTCGATCACGTACTGGCCTCGGGAGTTGGGTGGGACCTGAGCAGACCACGGTTTGCGACCTTCAGCCTGGATACTAACCTGAAGCGGCCCGTCCCCGCGAACTTCCGTCTCGAGCGGCGTGACCCCAACTCGATCCCCGCGTACGAGGACCACTGCCCCTGCGGGGCTCGACTTCACGCTGAGCTTGCGAACGGTGCCCGTCTCTTCGGCCGGCGGGGCGTCCTCCTTGTGCGTGCCCATCTTGGCCGCGTAGGCGTCGGAGAGGGCCCGCTCGCGCTCCTCCAGGGCCTCGAGGTCTACGACAACAGGCTCGGGTAGCGCAGGGATCTCGCCCACCGTGGCTCTGCTCTTCGGCATGGGCACGAAGTCCGCGGCTGGCGGAGGCGGTTTTGGAGCTTCTTTGTAAACCGTTTCGTCGGGGCGCGCTGGCGGGTCTGCGGCGCGATGCGAAAGCAGGCTGGCCGGCCCCTCGATGATCCGACGACCCGCGCGTGAGCGATCCATACCCCAGACCGCCAGCACCGCGATCAAGAGCGCCGCCACGGCGATCGCATCTCGGCGCGAAAGGAGCGGAGCTTCCGAGCCGTCCGGAAGGCGTCGGAACTTGAATCGAGACTCTCTGGCGCGCTTGGCGTTCTCGAGCGCACCTGGCTGCGCGAGCGCTGCGATTTGGGCCAGCGGGGAGTCGACATCCTGCGCCCTGGAAGGCGCCGACTCGGGAACGGCCAGGCGAAACCGAGGCTTTTCGTCCGGATCGGCAGGGCCGTCCGCTTGCTCGCCAGGCTCGCCCTCGAGATCGACGATCGGACGCCGCTTGGGTCTCGGCGCGGGGGCAGGCTTCGAAAGGGACTGCGCGCGTCCCTCGGCGACGTGAGCGTCGAGCGAGGTGTGGATGTCGTCGTCGAAGCCCTCGCCGACCTCCGCATGGCCGGTCACGGACTCCAGACGAGGGGTCGCGCCGTCGGGCGGAGTCTTCTCTTCGAACGGATCGGGTTCGGCTTTCGGGCCCTCGGCTTTCGGGCCCTCGGCTTTCGGGCCCTCGGCTTTCGGAGCTGGGCGTTCGAGGCGGAGCGGTGGCGCGCCGGACCTGGACACCGTGCCGCGAAGCCGTGCCGGATTGACCGGTTGATCTTGCGGCTGGTCTTTGGACGAGACGTCTTGCTCTTCGGGCGCAGCTCCAAGCCCTTCGAACTCGGGCGCCGAAGAGATCTGCGTCGGCTCCGCACGAGGCGCAGGCGGCGAAGCTTCGACAGCGAGCGCCGGAATCGACGGACGCTTGAGCGGCGGAGGCCGCGGGGGCCGGAGAGACGGACCTCTCGGTTTGCTCGGAAGGCTCACCGTGCCCCGAAGATAACGCCGACGATCGTCGCTGTCATTCTTGACCGCTTCTTGGGTCCGCCGGAAGCTTTGCTTCGTGCCCGTCGCTCGCCGCTCCGTTGCGCTCGCGGTCGCGCTCGTCTTGGCCTCGGCCTGCTCCGGTCGGGCCCGAGCGAAGAGCCACATCGCCTTGGGTGACGCGATGATGGAGCGCAGAAAGGTCGACGAAGCGATCAGCGCGTACAAAAAAGCGGTCGAGGAGTCCCCGGACTTTTCCGACGCTCACCGAAGCCTCGGCATCGCCTTCTTCGAGAAGGGGGAGACTCAGCCGGCGATCGATTCTCTTACCCGCGCCATCTCCCTCGACCCGAGCGACCCCCTCGCCCTCGCTCATCGCGGGATGGCTTACGTGCGTGCCTCCGATGCCGCCAGGGCGTTCGCGGACTGTTCCGGTGCCATCAAGATCGATCCCAAGATGCCTCCCCCGAGCGCTCAGCTCGCGCACTCTTGCGTGTGCTTGTCGGGGACCTTCACCGCGGCGCTCGAAGCGGCACGCGCGGCTTGTGAACGTGCGATTCAGATCAACCCACAGCGCGCCTTTCCCGCCGTGTATGCCGCCGCCGCCAAGCTGGCTGAGGCCGCCCACGATTCCGACGCCGCCATCATCGCCTACGAGGACATGATTCGCCTCGCCCCAAAAGTGCTCGACGCGTACCCGCGCCTAGCGCGGTTGAAGCTCGAAAAAGGTGAACGCGACTCGGCGATCGCCACGCTCAACGCGTGCTTCGCGATCGACCCGGCCTACGGACCGGCGCATCTTCTCTTCGCCGAGCTCGCTGCCAAAGACGGCAAGCCCGAGCTCGCGTCCTACCACCTCAAGGCTGCGAGCGCCGCCGGTATGAAGATCGACGTGGAGCTTCGCGCGACGATCGAAGCGATCAGACCTGATTCCGCCGGACCGACCAAATGAAGCCGTCATACCAATAGTGCAGCCCCTCGGCGAGAAAGCAGATCCCAACCGCGGTGTCGGAGGTCGCGAAGAAAGCCGACCACACACCGAACGCAGCACACGGAGCGATGAAGGCGACAAAGCCCCAAGCGTTCGCGAATCGACGCCCCTCCAACCTCAAGCGGGACAAGAGATTCCGGCGCTCGCTGAACCAGACGATGGGGAAGTATTGGAGCGCGTGGAAGGACTCCATGATCAAATAGGCCTGCCCGAACGAATCGAAGCCCCACGTCCAAATCGACGCCAACGCGAGCACCAGATAGAGGAGCACCTTCTGTTTCGGAACCCGGTACCCGCGCCGAACCAAGCGAGCGTAAGCCGCCAAGTAGAAGAGTGTGTAGGCAGCTCCGCCGATCACGAGCGTCCACGTCACAGCGGGTTGGTGGCGCAACGCAAAAATTCGAAAGTCGCTCGGTCCGCTCAGCCCCACTCGTTCGAACCACGGCAACCGCACGAGGTGCTCCGCGAGCGCTACGCCCGCAAGGATCGGACCGGCATACGTCAAGAGCGCCATGCCCATGTCGAGCCGCCGACCGACCTCCGCATCGTTGCCCGCTCGTTTGTCGTAGATTCGACCGAAGCCGAACGTCTGCATGCTGGAGTGCCAGACGTCCATGCCGATGATCACGACCGCGATGAAGATCCAAAACGCCTGAGAGGCCTGCATCCCAACGAAGACCGCGATCGGCACGGCCACGAAACGCAGCGGGAAGAGCTTGAAAATCTCTCGATTCCCGTGCGTTCGAAAGAAGACCGCGAAGATGTGCGCGAGCGTGAACGCGGTGGCCCACGCGTAGAAGAAAGACTGCTCGTGGCCCCCAAAGCTCGTGGTGAGCCCGGCCTGCCCGGAGAAGCTGATCACCGCGCCCACGATCAAAAAGAGCGCGGGCGCCCAGATGATCAGCGCGTGATCGACGAAGGGGCTGATGATGTACACGGAGACGAAGCGCGGCTCGCTCCGATCGGACACCTCGAAATAGTGCGCTGGCCTGCGGTCGCGGCACAAGCCGTGGCAACACTGACCTTGTGCCTCCCCACGCCGGCGATGGCGCTGCCGACCCCGGACGTCGTGATCGGCACGATCTCGTCGCTTCCCGCGATCGTGGCGACGCTGTTGGCGCTGTTCACGCTGGTCGCGATGCGCGTTCGGACTCTTGCCGAGCGGCTCGACGATCCGCGCACCGCGCTCGCCCGCGCCTTCGTCGCCGCCTCGATGGCGGCGTTCGTGGCTGCGATCTTCGCTTTCGCCGCCGTGTCTCGCGACGAGACGCGCGAGCGCAACTTGGCTGCTTACTACCGCTGCGATCTCGCGGCGCACGAGCGACTCACCGAAGGCTCCGGCCGCCGCTTCTTCGCCGAGCGGAGTCGCCGAACGACGTTTGCCGAGCTCGAAGCGCTCATTCGAAGCGGTCGCGACCCGATCCTCCTCTTCGTCGGAACGCGGCTCCAATACGAGTCGGGCATCCCGGAGGTCTCGGGTCGGCGCTTCACACACGTGCAAGGGGTCTCCAACGCCTTCGCGCCGGGCCTCCGTAGAGCGCTCGCGTCCCTTGGGGTAGAAGCGCACGCACGACCTGTCGCGATCGCCAACCCGCCGGCGTTCATCGATCGAGAGACCGAAGCGGAGCTCTCGGCGTGGCCTTCGATCTGGACGCTCGAGACCGACTGCGCCGACGACTCGTGTCTCGTCGAATTCGAGCCCTATGCGAAGCGCAGGAACCGAGGAGGCGACTTCGAGCCCGCTGCTTTGACGCCCAATGAGCTGCGCGACTGGCCAGTGACGCTCGAGACCTGGCTCTATGACGAAGCCGCAGTCCGCTTCCCAAACATGACGACGCTGCTCTCGGACGCGGCGTTCGACCGAGCGCTCGCCGATCCGGAGCTCATCGTCGTGGCGCCATTCTCATCCACGCTTCGTTCGTTGGAAGTCCAACGGTTTTATCTCCGGGAGTTGCTCGACAAGCGCCCCCACGTCGCGACGATCGACTTCGATTCACCGAGCTACGAACGAGAGCTGGATACGCTCGCGACGCAGCTCGGAGCGCGACCGTACGTCATCGCCGCGCTCACGAAATACGACTGGCTCTACTTCGGGACCGATATCGGCTTTCGGCTCTCGCAGAAGGGATCGCGCTATTTAGGCGCTTCTTTGGGGCTCGACGATCACGCGGCTCGGCGCGCGCTTTCGCAGGCCGACGCGAGGTCGACGGCGGAGCTTTTGGCTCCGATTCGATCGGCCCTCGCACGTTTGGGAGCGCTCGGCTCGATCTTGGGTTTGGCGCTCTTGCTTCGGCTGGTTTGTGCGCCGTTTGCGTGGTTCGAAGCGCTGTCCGCTCATGCGCGCAAGCGGATCTCCAAAGACTCGCTCTACCTTGGCCTGGAGCGAGTCGCGCTGCGCTCGATCGGCGTGCGCCCCACGCTCGCCGCGCTCGGCCTGTTCGCGGCTTGGCTTCCGCTCTTGGTCGCGTGGCCGCTGCTCCTGTACGAGGGCGGACCGCTGGCCGGCAGCGCACTCGAGAGACCCAGCGTGGCCGGTCTCGCGATGCTGTTGCTCGTCGTGCTCGCGCGAGTGTCGATGCGAGCGGGCGTTCCTCGAGGCTCTAGGATGGTCTACCTGAGCGCGGCCTTCGCGGGTGCGGCTTGGCTCGCTTCCGAGCTCGCGCTCGGGCTGTCGCTCTTCGCGACGTGTTTCATCGCGCTCGGTCTGCCGCTCGAATGGTGGGCGACGCGACGGGTGTCGACGCGCCTCCGAGTCGCCGAGGAGGTTCAGCCCGGAGCGACCATTCGCGTCGGTGATGTCGAGCTCTCCTCGTTGCCCTCGTTCCGAGCGAGCGCATCCAAAGCGGGTCGACTCGCGGAGCTCGCGCGTTTGTCGACGACGCTCTTCCGCGTGCCCAAAGGCGTGGTGCTCGAGGGACCGCTCACAGATCCGGCGAAGAGCCGAGTCGCCGCGACCTTGGCAACAGAGCATTTGATCGCGGACTCGTATGCGGTTCGTTCGAGCGCTCCGAAGGAAGATGCTTCGGGCTCGACGCAAGCCGGCAAGTTCCTCACGAAGCTGAAGGTGGCTCCCGAGTCACTCGCAGACGCGATCGAAGCGGTGGCGCGGAGCTACGGGGACAATGAAGATCGCGCGATCGTGATCGTGCAGGAGATGGCGCCGGCCAGATCCGCTGGGGTCGCGTTTTCGCGGTCGTTCGCGAGCCCCGCGATCACCCACGTGGAGCTCGGGCTCGGGCTCGCGGACGCTCGGCTCTCGGGAGAGGAGCAGCCGAGCTCGGTCGGTGTGTCTTGGTTGAGCGGTCGTTCGTTCCCATCCAAGCTCGACGGCGCCGCCGAAGACGCGGCCCTCGTCTCGCGCGTGCTCGAGGTCCGATTCAGAGCACCGCAAGACGTCGAGTGGGTGCACGACGGTCGCACTCTGTTCGTCGTTCAGTCACGCGACGCGGCGATTTCGAGCTCGATCGTTCAGGCCGAGCAGGAGCGTATCGTGCGCTCGCTCGATCGGTTCGATGGGAAGCTCGTTCCCGGAGACGCACTTCCGCCGAACGCTTCGATTCTGTCGATGTCGATCGTCGCACGAACTTACTCCGACGGCCTTCCGCGAGCGATTCGAGCGCTCGGCGGCCGACCTGGCCGAGTAGCAGCGCTGGTCGCTTTTGGACGGCTGTACACCGCGACGGGTCGAATCTCGATACGGACGCCAAAGGACGCGACGGCGCGGATCGCACGTCTGAGATCGTCGATCGACGAGCTGGAAGCGAAGGCCACGCTCAGGACGCACGATGCGAAGAGCATTCACGCGGCGCTTCTCGAGGTTTCGGCTGACACGAGCGTGTCGTTCGAGACCGCGCTGCTCGCGGCCGCGCTCGATCACGGCGGATCGTCGCGGGTTCGCACGATCACCACCGAGCTCTTCGAGGGCCTTGGCGCCGTAGGGCGTGGCGAGCAGCTCGCTGAGTTTGTCGCGAAGTTCGGTCATCGCGCGGAGCACGACTACGAGCTCGCGCTGCCCAGCTTCGCGGAGGATCGCTCCGCGCTCGAGCTCTTCGCGCGGCGACACGCCCGCTGGCCTGCTTCGCGAACGGGCGACAGATCGGGGACGGCTGTGGAGATCATTCGTCTGAAGGAACGCGCCAAGGACGTCGTCGTTCGGCGCCTGAGATCCGTGCGACCGGCGCTCCTTGCGCTCGGCGCTCGGCTCGGCATCGATCCGTTCGCGCTCGAGCTCGACGATCTGTTGCTCGACGACGCTGAGCTCGCGGAGGCCGCGCGGCGGCGGGCCGCGGAGCGGGAGATTCTGCTTCGTCAGGAGCTTCCGGAGCGACCGACGAGAGAGGACTTCGAGCGATTGGGAGCCGACATAGGCGACGGTGCCGCGGGCGTCCGGTTCATCTCGGGCGGTGCGTTCGAAGGTCGGGTCGTCTTCGGACCCCCTGAGGGCGACCCGAGCGGGCTCGTGTGTGTGGTCCCGAGCCTGAGCCCCGAGCTGACCGCATCGCTGCCTGGCCTCGCCGGCGTCTTGGCGAAGGCGGGCGGAGCTTTGTCGCACCCAGCCATCGTCGCGCGGGAGCTCGGTGTACCCATCGCGATTTCGGCAGACGAGGGGATGAGTTTGAGAGAAGGGGACTTCGTGGAGGTGAGGGCTTCGGGAGTCACGGTTCGCCGCGGCGTTTGACGAAGTCAGCGAGTCTTCGAACGAGTTGCTGCGAACCAGGGTGCGACAAGCTCATTCTCGGCCTGCGAGCGAGCTCAGGACCAAATCGTACCGCGCCGAGACATGATCGAGCCCGTACGTACTCACAGCCCGCTGGCGCGCGGCGAGGCCCAGGCGACGACGTAGTCCTTCATCCTTCGAGAGCGCCCGGAGGACGGTTCCGAGCTCGGAGACTTCTGGGGTGACGACGAGGCCCGTCGAGTCATGATCGATCAAGCTGGCGATCCCCGGTGCGTCAGCTCCCACGCAGGCACAGCCACAAGCCATCGCCTCAATCAGGGCCTTGGAGTTCCCTTCTCGCTTGGACAAAATGACAAAGACTCGGGCCGCGTTGAGCAGCTCGGGGAGCGACTGGTTCTCGACGCGAGCGATGAACTCGACCGGCACGCCGCGCGCACGTGCGAGGGCGCGGAGGCGCGTCTCGGCCTCGCCGGTGCCTACGATGGCCGCGCAGAGCCCGGTCCCGGCCAAGGCTTCGATCAACAAATCGTGACGTTTGTGATCGTCGAGTCTACCCACCGACACCACGTCATGGCGCGGCAAGGCGGGGCGCGGCCGAAACAAGTCGGTGTCGACGAAATTGGGCACGACGTGGATGATACGCGGTCCGAGACCGTAGCGGACTCTCGCGAACTCAGCCAACTCCGCGGTGGGCAGAATACACTCGGCAGCGGCCCGATGGACGAACCGCTCTTCGAGGATGATTCGCTTCGCTCGCAGTGAGTCATCATTGCGAAGGGTGAACGCGTCGCCGAGCAGGTTGCCCGAGCGGGCCACGAGCGGAGCTCCCCAGATCTTGGCGGCGATCACGGCTGGGAGGCCGCCGTGGGCTTGGTTCGTCATGATCACATGGGGGCGTTCGGAGGGTCTCGGAGGCTTGAGCCACGGGATGAGGAGGCCGTAGGCCGTAGACCAAGCTTTTGGGAGCACGAACGGCCATTGGGGTACGATGAGTCCCTCGAAACCGCCCGCGGGGACATAGGGAAGGCGGTCGAAGGTGTAGATCGCCACGCGCCAACCTCGCTCGCCGAGCGCGCGGTAAAGGGCGAGCTCACGGGAGAGGGAACCCACGCGTTCCCAGGTGCGCAGGCCGCGGCCGGTGGTCAGAAACACGGCGAGCCGCTTTTCCCTCGGGCGCACTTTCGACTCTTCTCTGCTACCGACGTCTCGCGGAGAAATAGCCCCACACCGCGCCGGTCGCGGTGGCGGCGGCGAGGGCGAGGTGACCGATCGCGAGGCTGGGCTCCATGGAGGCCGAGTTGGTCTGTGACGCGAGCCCGACTCTATCGATCCCTCTCGCGGTCAGCGAGCGGAGCGACGTACCGTGCAGCGCGACCGAGCGGCCGCAGCCGTATCCAACACCAATGGCCTTCTCCAAAAGCTGCCTTGGAGAACGGCGAGACGGGTGCTCCACCACGACGTCGTCCCGGTAGGCGATCGCAAAACCGAAGCTCGCGGCCCGCCGACCGATTTCTGCGTCTTCTTCGTACTTGCTGAGTCGCTCGTCGAAGCCACCCGCACTCGTGAGGACTTCCCTCCGCACGAACAAATTTGCCGTTGCTCCGAATCCTTCGCGCACATATCTTTCTTGCCGAAGGAAACGCGAGCGGTCGAGGCGCTCGGTGTACGTGGGTGGGTCGCCGGTCGAAATGACGATCCGACCGGCAACGCGCGGAGAGTCAGCCACTGCTGCGACCCCTCGTTCCAGCCAGTCAGGGCGAGGCCGGCAATCAGCGTCCGTGAATGCGACAATTTGACCCGTCGAGCTCGTCCAGCCCGTGTTTCTAGCTGCGGCGACATTTCCGCCCCCAACTCTTCGAATGACTCGGAAAGGACGAGATGCGCGATCGAAGAGCTCTTCGGGATGGTCTTCAGACCCATCGTCGACGACGATCACTTCGAAGTCGTCGCGCGGAAGCGTTTGGGTCTCGAGAGCTCCGATCAGATCCGGGAGGAGTGCTCGACCATTTCTAACGGGGACGACGACGGAGATCCTCGCAGCCTTCATGTCACCTACTCTCGAACGGTCCTACTCGAGGAGCCGTGGACGTCCAGTCCTAACAGAAGTCGCTGGTGTTGGGCGAGAGGGGCTCGCTAGGAGTCGCGAAGCCCAGGCCGGCGACCGTTCCTTCGCCGGGTCAGCCATGCTACTCTTTCGCGGTGCAGGTTCTCATCTACGGGGCCGGGTCGATAGGCAATCACCTCGCCTTCGCATGCAGAGAGAGGGACTGGGAAGTCACCGTCGTCGATGTGGACAGTGCCGCCCTGGAGAGGATGCGGAGCGAAATCTATCCCAAGAGGTACGGCGCGTGGGACCCTGCGATCCGCCTGCAGCTCGGGGAGGAGGCCGCGGGGGCGGACTTGGTCATCGTCGGGACTCCGCCCGATTCCCACCTCGAATTGGCCGAACGCGCTTTGCGCCTGCGGCCTAGAATCGTGCTCATCGAGAAGCCGTTGTCGGTTCCGTTTTCCGACTTCAGCGTGGTCGAGCGGCTCGCGCGGGAAACGGGCACTCGCGTTCTGGTAGGTTACAATCATCTCCTTTGCCGGAATACGAGACACGTCGAGCAGTTGCTTGCCGAGGGTGCGATTGGAGCGCCTATCACGATTCGGGTGAGCTGGGTCGAGTCGTGGGTCGGAATCCTGAGGGCCCACCCATGGCTCGCTGGCCCCGAGGCTTCCTACTTGGGAAACTGGGAGCGGGGAGGCGGCTCGCTCTGCGAGCACTCCCACGGGTTGAACCTCTTTCAACATTTTGCGCGAACTCTTGGGTTTGGCGAAGTCGAGCTCGTGAGTGCGTCTTTCGACTTCGTCGAGCAGCCGGGTTCTTCGTACGATCGGATCGCGCAGCTTCATCTCAGGACCGAAGGCGGGTTGACCGGGCTCGTCACTCAGGACGTGGTTCAAGATCCGCCGGAGAAGAGACTTACGATCGTCGGTGCGGACGGTGTGCTGAGTTGGTACGGCGCGCGTCCCGACTCGACCGACGGGGTCGTGCTCGAGTCTCGAGGCCGCCGGGAGGAGCGGACTTTCGTCCGATCGCGCCCGGACGACTTTCGCGGGGAGATCTCACATGTGGCTGACGTCCTAGCGGACCGTGAGCTCGAATCGCCGCTCTCGTTGGAGCACGGTATTCGGACCATGAAGGTCATCGACGGAGCGTTCCGAAGCGCGCGCGAGCGCCGCTCGGAGGGGCTTCGATGACACGCTTCGCTTTCGACCCGCTCTTCGTTTTCGACTTGGCGAACAACCATCAAGGAAGCCTGGACCACGGGCTGAGGATCGTGTCCGCCATTGGCGAGGTGGTGCGAGGCGAAGGGGTTCGGGCAGCGCTCAAGGTTCAACTCCGCCACCTCGAGAGCTTCATTCACCCGGCAGCTCGGGGCTCGAAGGAGAACCGCCACGTCGAGCGGTTTTTGAGCACGGCGCTCTCTGGCGAGGATTTCGGAAGACTCATCGCTGCGGTCAGGACTGCCGGTCTGATTCCGATGGCGACTCCGTTCGACGAGAAGTCGGTGGACTCGTTGGAAGAGCTCGGTGTCGAGGTCGTCAAGATCGGAAGTTGCTCGGCGACGGACTGGCCGTTGATTCGCCGGGTCTGCGCCTCAGGCCGGCCGGTCATCGCCTCGACTGGCGGCATGTCGCTGATCGACATTGACCGGCTCGTGGCGACGTTCACAACGCACGACGTGGAGTTCGCGCTCATGCACTGTGTTTCGATTTATCCGACTCCTGACGACGCGTTGAGGTTGAATCAGATCGACGTCCTTCGGGCTCGCTATCCTTGGATCACGGTGGGCTTTTCGACGCACGAGACGCCGACGAATCTCACCGCCGTTCAGCTTGCGTATGCGAAAGGTGCCCGGATTTTCGAGCGGCACGTCGGCCTGCCCGCCGCGGGCATCGTGCTCAACGCCTACTCGTCGACGCCCGAACAAGTCCGCGACTGGATTCGCGCGCACGAGCACGCGCGAGCGATGTGTGGAGGTACGAGGCGAGCGCCCTCACCCCTCGGCGAGCTGGAGTCGCTTCGCTCCTTGATGCGAGGTGTGTTCGCGAGCAGACCCATCGCTCGCGGCCAAACGATCGCGCGAGACGACGTGTTCTTCGCGATGCCCCTCACGGCTGGACAGCTGAGTTGTTCTCAGTGGACCGAGGGACTGACCGCCGATGGCGATTATGAACAGCTTGCGCCGCTGTCGTTGAAGCTCGCGGAGCGCGAGAAGACGCGAGAACAACTCGTCTCCGAGATTCTGCTGCAGGTGAAGGGAGCGCTGAGTAGCGCGCGCATTGCCGTCAATCGCGACGCGAGCTTCGAGATCTCGCACCACTATGGGCTCCAACGTTTTCGAGAGTTTGGAGCAGTGATCGTCACTTGCGTGAACCGGCAGTATTGCAAGAAGCTGCTCGTGCTGCTGCCTCGGCAGAAGCATCCCTATCACATGCATCGAACCAAGGAGGAGACGTTCCAGCTCCTCGCAGGAGATCTCGAGCTCGAGCGCGACGGGACACCCATCACCCTTCGACCAGGTGACACGGCGCTCGTGGGTCCCGGCGTCTGGCACAAGTTTCACACCCTTGGGGGCGCGGTGATCGAGGAGATCTCCACGACGGACTCACCCAACGACTCGGTGTACGAAGACTGGCGAATCAACTCGCTCGCGCCGGCCGAACGCAAGACGTCCGTGCGCGGTATCGAAACGAATCTCGAACAGCCCGAGCTTTCCGAGTAGATCGTGTTCTCTAGCAAGCGAACGTTGGTCGTAGTCCCGGCGAGGGGTGGGAGCCAAGGGATCCCGCTCAAGAACCTCAAGATCGTCGGCGGGCGGTCACTTTTGGCACGAACCGGCGAGGTCGTTTCGCAGCTCGATTTCGTCGATCGCGCGGTCTGCTCGACGGATCATCCGCGCATCGCCGAGGAAGCTCGCGCGGTCGGTCTCGAGACTCCGTTCGTGAGGCCACAGACTCTCTCGGGGCCGCTCGTCTCAGACGCCGAAGTGCTCGAGCACGCGCTACGCGAGGTCGAGCGGCAGGAGGGCGCCGAGTACGATCTGGTGGTCATGCTGCAGCCGACGTCGCCCTTGCGTCGCGCCGAAGACGTGACGGGCACGGTGAAGATGCTGGTCGAAGGCGGCTACGACGCGGTGTGGACGGTGAGTCTGACCGATCCAAAGCACCACCCCCTCAAGCAGCTCATCATCGAAGGTGACGCCCTCGATTATTATGATGCGGAGGGAGCCCAGATCATCGCACGCCAACAACTCACTCCTGTATACCATCGGAATGGAGTTGCCTACGCCATCTCGCGTGGCTGCTTGCTCGAACGGCGAAGCATCAAGGGGTCGAGAACCGGCGCGATGATCGTCGAAGCTCCCGCGATCAGCATCGACACCGAGAGTGACTGCGACTTTGCGGAGTGGATCCTCTCTCGGAGGAGCTCCCGTTGATTCCGGAGATGGCGCGCCGAAAGGCCGAGAGCGCCAAGCGCCGGGTGGGTGAGCGCGCGCTCGGCGTGGCTGCCAGGGCTCGTCGGGCCAGGGAGACCGCGTTGCTCCTGAGGGCCTTGATTCGACCCATCACACCTCGGCGCGGGTCGAACGCGATCAGGATCCTCGTGCTGCCGGCAAATGGGTTTCTGGAGGACATGCTGGAGGTCGCGGCGAGCGACCCTCGGATCGAGCTCCATGCGCTCTCGCGGACCGCGGTGAAGGCCGTTGCTTCAGCCTTTCTCTCTCCTCGGGTCAATGACTTCACGTATGGGTCTCCGGACGCGGCCGATCGGCAGGGTATGCGGGCGTATCGCGAGTTTCTCGTCGAGGTGCTCCTTCGAATGCCTTCGGAGTTGAGGTTCCATGCAGTGGCGAGCGGCAATTTTGCCTACTATGCGGAGCAGGAGCTCGCCGCAGCGTTCGAGGCCTGTGGAGTTCCGTTCGTCGTGCTTTTGAAGGAGTGTCTCAACACCCCCGGTCTCGAGCGGTTTTGGGAGAGAGTCTATCGTGAGTGGCGCCGACCGTTTGGCGGCCGAAAAATCCTCGTGTACAACGAAGGGACTCGGGGGTTGCTCTTGCGCTCGGGTGTTGCGCCGAGCGAGCGCATCTCGGTGGTAGGGATGCCGCGGCTCGATCGCCAACATCGGGACCGGTCGGGAGGGATGTCCGCCGCACAACTCTTGTTCCTCGTCTTTGGGCCTCGAACAGGGTTGCCGGACATTCCTTCGAGCCGGCGGGACCTCCCCTCAGAGCTCAGGTACACGGGATGGCGAGACCTCGCGAGGGAGTGCCATCGCGCGGTGCTCGACGTCGCGGTCGAAGCGCCCGAGTCGAGGATCATCGTCAAGGCCAAGGAAGTCTTGGCCCACCAAAGGGAGGTGGAGGAACACTACCAGGGTCGTCGCGAGCTTCCGCCGAACGTCGAGGTGATCTCGGTGGGCGAGGTGTTCGAGCCCTTGAGGCGCAGCAGGATCGTGGTGGGTTTCAAATCGACGGCTTTGCTGGAGGCGATGGCGGCCGGCAAGGCGGTCATGGTGCCTCGCTTCGCGGAAGCGAGCGACCCGGCCTTGGCGGACTTCCTGTTGGATTTGGGAGAGTATGTCGAGTATCCGGAGTCAGCGAGCGCGTTCCGAGCTTCGATGCTACAGCACTTACGCGGGCAGCGGACGGCGCCGGGCGCTGCCGAATGGGCCGCGCTGGCAAGGCCGGTGTTGGAGCGATGGCTCGGCAACGCCGACGGTCGCTCGGCGGAGCGAGCTCGGGCCGAGCTCTTGGAGCTGAGTCGTGTCGCATAGTGTCTCGGTCGTGGTTCCGACCGCGAACAGACGACCGCACGAAATTCTCCGAGCCGTCGACAGCGTGTTGTCGCAGTCTTCGGGCCGAGCGCTCTCGGGCGTCGAGCTCATCGTCGCGAACAACTCGTCCGGGCGGCTCAACCGCGCCATCGAGGTGCTCGCAGAGTCCGGCGCGCTGCAGGTCGTGGACGCCTCACGGGTGACCGGTGTCAGTCACGCTCGAAACGCGGGCGCTCGTCTGGCGCGACACGAAGTCCTCGCATTCTTGGATGACGATGACTGGTGGTCCCCGTCTTTCCTCTCAGACTTGCTGCTCGAGCTCGACGCACACTCCGCCGATTTGTGCTCCAGCGGGTTTTGGGTTTGGACGGAGAGAGGTAAGAAGCCCGGTCCGATGCTCGAATCACCCACGACGGCGGCGCGGTTCTTGAGTGAGAATCCGGGCATCACGGGCTCGAACTTCATCATTCGTCGGAGCGCCTTCGAGGCGCTCGGCGGCTTCGACGAGGCCCTGTTCGCGTCCAACGATGGGGACTTCATGATTCGCTTCCTGGAGTCCGGAGAGTACGCATGGCGAGTCGTGATGGCGAGGCTGGTGAACGTAGACCGTACGCCACACGACCAGGTCTCCGTGCCCACGCCAAGACGAGTCCAGAGCATGCGGAGATTTCAGTCCATCCACGGCGCCAAGATGGGCCCGCGGGTCCAGAGAGACTTCGAGTACCGCCTGGCCGTGTGCGAGGCCGCGAGCAACCGATCCTATTGGGATTTGGTCGGGCTGATTCCCCGGCATCCTAGGTGGTCACGCCAGACACTCGGGTGGATCAAGAAGCTCGCGCTGGGCCGGCACTCGACGTTCTGAGCGGATCGCGGCTCAGACGTCTGGCGACCGCGTCAGCCATCGCCCGCTCCACGTTCACCGGACCCCCGATTTCGATCCAGCGGTCGAATTCTCGCCGATAATGAAAGCGAGCCTTCAGCGCCGTCGTGAGCCCGAAATGCACACCTTGATACTCCAACAACAATGGACGTTCTGGGCTTGGCCGACGATCGACGATGATGTCGAGCGACGCGAAGGGCAGGTCGAGCTCCTTGGCGGCCTCGAAAGCGAAGTCGAGGATCGTTGCGGGGACCGGCAAGAACTCGAGCCTGCCGCCCCCGCTCGCCCGAAAGTCGCGCCGACGATTGCGGCGGTAGAGGCCGCACGCGACGTCGTCCCACAGAAGTACTTTCCAATCCCCTTCGCTGACGATGAGCTCCTGAGCGACGAGTCGCCCAACGGTATGCCGGCGCAGCGCTCGGTCGAGCGCCCGCCTGACGAGACCGCGACCGGGAAACGATGCCGGATCGGTGAGGATTCGTCGCGCGGCCCGTCGCGCCTCGCTGGGCGTGCGCGCGAGGCTCACGCCGGAGGCCCCCCACCCAGTCGCGGTCTTCAACACGATGGGAAAGTCCGCATCAGCCAAATAGCGATCGAGGTGACCGGAAAAGCCGAAGACTCGAGTCCGCGGGACGGGAATCTTGGAGCGCCCGAGACGGACGGCCTGGTAGACCTTGTCTTCGTGGGCGAGCATGTGCTCGAACGAAGGCAAGAGGACGACGCCTTGTCTCTCCAGGGCTGAGAGTATCGACCTGATGAAAGCCGAGTACTCTGGACGCTGGCTCGTCGCGTACACGGCGGCGGAGGGCCGAGCTGTGGCAAGCTCGAACAACCGCGGATCATGGAGCCCTACCGAAACCGCTTCGAGCCCGTGCCCGTTCAAGCTCCCCTCGAGCTCCCGCAAGTCTAGCCCCTCGTTCGCGCCGATGCGTTGTGGCACCTGGCCTTTGAAGTCCGTGAGGATCAAGACCCGAGAGATGGGTACGGATAGGCGAGGAGAGTCCACCGCCCGACGAATAACTCGACGCTTCACCGATGAGAAGGGGGCCGCGTGAATCCGACGCTCTCGATTGTCGTTCCCGCGCGAAACGTCGCCCGGTGGATCGACGAAGCCGTTCGAAGCGCGCTCGGCTCGAGGCTCGCCTGCGAAGTGCTCGTGGTGGACGATGGCTCGAGTGATGATACTTGCTGCAGAGTCGAGCAGATTCGCGATTCGCGGGTGAGGGTCGTTCGGCAACGTCCGTTGGGACTCTCATCGGCTCGAAATCGAGGGATCACCGAGGCCACCGGGCAATTCATTAGCTTCTTGGACGGCGATGACTGCGTGCTCGCGGCAGAGCTCGATCGAGCGGTGAGTCGCCTGGCGCGTACGGAAGCCTGGGTGATTTATGGAGAGACCATGATCATGGACTCTCTTGGCAGGGTCTTCGGAGCACGTCCGCCTCCCCTGTTTGCGCCCCGACCGGAGGGTGACGTGCTCCGGGCGCTCCTCGCTCGCAATTTCATCGCCAGCACGGGAGCCACCGCCATCCGGAGGATCGCGTTCGAGTCGGTGGGTCGGTATGCGCCCGAGCTCGTCCGGGCGCAGGACTGGGAGATGTGGTGCCGACTCGCAGCCAAGGGTAGGTTCCTTTACGCGGGTCCTCGGCCCATACTCCTCAGGAGAGTCAGAGTCGGAAGCGTGAGTGCGACGATCGGACTCTCCGCTGCCGAGATGCTTCGTACGATCGAGGTCGTGTTTTCGAATGCGGACGTGGTGGGCGCGATTCCGCGCGAGCGACTTCGCACGCTGGAGCGCATGCAGATAGCGTTTGCCCACGTAGTCGCGGGAACGGAGTGCTTGAGGGCGCGGCGGTTCGATGAAGCCCGCCGCGCCCTCGCCCGCGCCCTCGCGATGGATCCGACGCGCCCAGAGGCCGGCGTGCTGCTTCTCGCGGCGCTCGCGCGCCGACTGCCCTCCTCGCTGGAACGCAGACTCAAGTAGTCGCAGCGGCTTCTCCTTGCACCGCAGCTGCCTCTCGGGTGATCGTCCTCGCTGCTGGTGCTCATCTCCATCGTCATACCGATGCTTGACGAAGCGGGGAGCCTGCCGAGCCTCCACGCGGAGCTCGTCAAAGTCATCGAATCGAGTGGTCTCGAGGCGGAGGTCATCTTCGTCGACGACGGAAGCACGGACGCGACGTGGCGAGAGCTCGAAGCCATGACCCGACAGGATTCCAGAGTCGTGGCCCTTCGCCTGCGGCGCCGATTCGGCAAGGCCGCTGCGCTCTCGGCGGGCTTTGCGTTGTCGCGAGGCGAGCTCATCGTGACCTTGGATGGAGATGGCCAAGACGACCCGATGGAGGTTCCTCGGTGCTTGCGCGCGATCGATGAGGGCCTCGACGTCGTGGTCGGGTGGAAGCGCGATCGAAGGGACCCATTTACCAGGGTCCTCGCCAGCCGAATATTCAACCTCACGGAGAGCCTGCTCAGCGGGTTGCGGCTTCACGATCATAACTCGGGGCTGAAGGCGATGCGTCGCGCAGTGGTGTCGGAGGTGCGGTTGCACGGGGAGCTCCATCGCTTCATTCCCGCGCTCGCTCATGCTCGCGGCTTCCGGGTGGGAGAGATTCCGGTGAATCACCGGCCGCGTAAGTTTGGAAAATCCAAGTACGGCTTGTCGCGGTACGTCTGGGGACTCCTCGATCTATTGATGGTCCGCCTGCTCGTGGGTTATCGCAGCCGGCCCCAACACGTGTTGGGTCTCTTGGGCTTCGGCTCCTTCTTCGCTGGCGGGACCGGGCTGAGTTACCTCGCGGCCACGTGGATCGCCCGTTTTTATCGAGCGGACGAATACCTTCCGCTCGCGTCACGGCCACTGACTTTGTATTCGGTGGCCGCCCTCGTCTTCGGCGCCCAGATGCTGTCCTTGGGATTTCTCGCGGGACTCCTGCCCGTCTACAGCTCCCGAGATGAGGATCATTACAGCATCAAGGGAGTCATCGACTCCCGCCGGCCCCTCGACGTGTCCGCGCAGGAGAAGAGAGGAACGTGAATTCGAGAGAGCCCGGAGTGACCAACTCAGCTCGCCCGGGACTTCTCGAGGCGATGGGCGCGACCTGGTCGATGCTAGCCGTCAAGGATCGGCGTCGCCTGCTCGGACTCGTGGGGCTGCTCGTGATCGGCGCTGGACTGGAGGCGCTCGGAGTTGGATCGATCTTGCCGATCGTCCTCATGATCACTCGAGGTGAGTCAGCGGCTGCCCCGGGCTTGTCGCCCAAGCTCTACGCGGTGCTCGAGCGACTCACTTCGGGAGTCGGTCCTCCTGCGGTGGCGCTGCTCGTAGTCGGCGTCTTCGTTGTCAAGAACGGCTTTCTCTCCCTGACCGCGTACCTGCAATTTCGTTTCATCAATCGCTTGCAGGTAGAGGCGGGAGAGGAGTTGTTTCGCCTTTACATGAGTCTGCCGTACGTCGATCATCTGGGTTCGAACCCGGCGCATCTGCTGAGGGACATCGACTCGGACGTCAAGCTCGCCCATCAAAAGGTGCTGCGCGCGATGATTCAGCTCCTCACGGAGGCCTTCGTTCTCTCTGCCATCACGCTCCTGCTCGCGCTGCTCGATCCAGCCGTCGCGATCGCGGCGTTTGGGGTTTGTGGGGCGATGGGTTGGGCGTTTCACAGACTGATTAGGCGAAAGAGCGCTGGCTTGGGGCTTGCGGAGCGTCGGGCTCGGGGTCGAATCAACGAGCTCGTCCTGCAAGGGTTGCACTCCCTTCGTGAGACGAAGGTTCTCGGACGCGAGGGCTTCTTCATCGCCGGTTTCGCGGAGGAGGCTCGACTGTTTTCGCGCGCGCACCTTTTCAACCAAATGGCGACGACGACCCCGTACTACGTTCTCGAGACGGTCGTGGCGGCAAGTCTGCTCCTGGTCCTGTGGTTGGGTCTGGTTCGGGGGTATGAGTTGTCGACGCTGGCTCCGGTCTTGGCTGTGTTCGTGGTCGCCGCGCTCCGCCTCGCCCCTTCGCTCAATCGAACGCTCGGAGCGGTCGAGTCGATGAGGTTCCACGGCCCCTCCGTGCGGGCGCTGTTGGCGAATCGCTCGCGGGCACGTGCGAGTATCCTCGTCGAGGTGACGATGGGCGAACGAATCGAGCTGACGAATTCCATCCAGCTCCGAGGAGTTTCGTTCTCCTATCCCGACTCGCGTCGCCGCGCGCTCACCGAAGTCGAGCTTACCATCCCTCACGGCACGATTTTCGGCCTCGTCGGCCCCACCGGTAGCGGTAAGACCACGACGGCCGATCTCGTACTGGGGCTGCTGCGCCCTCAAAGTGGGGAAATCCTCGTCGACGGGAAAGACATCTTCCGCGGCCTCGAGAGTTGGCGGGATCAGGTCGCGTATGTACCGCAGACCGTCTATCTCACGGACGACACGATTCGTCGAAACGTCGCCTTCGCCCTGCCGCCCGAGCGAATCGACGAGGCCGCGGTACTCAGGGCGCTGGAAGGCGCGCGGCTCCTCGACTTCGTACGCTCGCTCCCCAAGGGGCTCGAAACCGTCGTGGGAGAAGCGGGAGCTAGGCTCTCGGCGGGGGAGCGTCAGCGGATTGGAATCGCCCGCGCGCTGTATCGACCGGGCCGACTCCTCGTCCTAGACGAGTCCACCTCGGCGCTCGATTTGGAAACCGAGCGGCAAATCTGCGAGACGATTTCGAGCCTACGCAAGGATCGGACGATCCTGATCATCGCTCATCGGCCCAGCACGATCGAGTCATGCGACCAGGTCTGCCTGCTATCAGAAGGTCGTATCATGCGGATCGGAGCTCCACGAGAGGTGATGGGCGAAGGTTTCGGAGTGGCCTCGGCTGGGGCGCTTTCATGAGTAGCGGGAGCCGTCCGCTTCGGCCTCAGTCGGGTCGGGATGAGAGCTCAACTCCGACCGCGCCGTCGAATCCGGGAAACGGAGGCCAGGTCGCCCTGAGTGTCGTGATTCCAGCATACCAGATGCGCGACGAGCTCGCGTCGTGCCTCGATGCGTTGATGTCGGAGCGCTCCGACGCGGGAGTTTCTTTCGAGGTGATTGTCGTCGAGAGCTCTGGAGATTCGACCGCCGCCGACCTGGCCGATCGATTCACCGAGGTGACTTTCGTGGACGTTGGCGCCCGCGCGTTCGCAGGAGAGGCTCGGAACATCGGCGCACGGCGCGCGAGAGCCCCTATCATCGCTTTTCTCGACGCGGACTGTATCATCGAGCCAGGCTGGGTCGAGGCCACGATTCGGTCCCATGAGTCCGTGGACGCGATCGTCGGCGGAGCCGTGCTTCCGCGGCCGCCGATTTCGGCGAGCGGCCTCCTGCTCTTCGCGATCGAATTCTCGGAGTTCCTTCCTCGGGGGAAGCGTCGCGAGATGCGCTTCGTTCCTTCGTATAGCATGTCGCTTCGCTCGTCGACGATGGCGGCGACTGGCGGGTTCAGTGCCGAGCTCGAAGTCTCCGAAGATGTCGCATTTTGTGCAGCCGCGCGACGCGCGGGCCGACGCGTGTTGTTCGAGCCTTCCGTTCGCGTCCGTCACGTCGACCGATCTGGGTTCCAACGAGCGCTCGGGAGGCTTCACAAGCTGGGGGAGGGGTCGGGGCGAGCGAGAGTGTTGCATGAGCTTCACGGGAGCTTCATCGCGCGTTTCAGACCACTCGTACCCTTGTTGGTTCCCTACCGATTCGCCATGATTTTCGGGCGCGTCGCCGCGAGTGACCACGGTATCGAGCGGGCGCTCGCGTACGCGCTCGGCGCTCCGATCGTGCTCCTCGGCTTGGGCTCGTGGGCGCATGGGTTCTGGGTCGGGATCAAAGAGGCGAGTCCTTGAAACGGCTCCCGCTGGCAGACCGGGTCACTCGCGCGTTGCTGGTGATGTCACTGGTCGTGCTGGTCGGCCGGGTGCTCAGCGTGCCGGGCCCCTTCGGTGCCAACGACGTCTCCAGATGGGCCACCATTCGGTCCTTGGTCGACTTCTCGACGTTCGCAGTCGGTCAGCGCATTCGGGCGCCGGACGGAAGACTGGTCGAAGACAAGCCTCAGGGGACCATCGATCTCGTGTTGGATCCGAGGACTGGATTCTTCTACTCGAGCAAGCCTCCCCTCCTCTCGACGATCATGGCCGCGGAGTACTGGGCGCTCCATCGCGCCCTGGATTGGCGCATCGATACTCATGAGCCTCAGATCATGAAGGTTCTGCTTCTGACGTTCAACGTCACGGCGCTCACGACCTATCTCCTCGTCTTCGCGAGATTTCTCGAAGATTTGAAGATCGTAGGTTGGAGTCGGGCGGTGCTCATCGGGCTCGCGGGGCTCGGAACCTTCGTCACGACCTTCGCCACGTCGATCACGAATCATGTCCCCGCCGCCGTATCGACATTGCTCTCTGCATACTGCTTCCGCAACGCCTGGGTTGGCGGAGCGCGGTTGGCTTATTTCGGGGCGGGTCTCTTCGCTGGCGTCGCCGCGAGCCTGGAGATACCAGCCGTGATTTTTTTGGGCGTCGTCGGGATCGTTCTCGTCGTCAGGAGTCCGCTGCGAACGTTTGGGCTATACTTCCCGGCGGCCTTGATTCCGATGGGGGGGTTTTGGCTCACGAACAGCCTGTCGTTTGGCGACCCTTTCTTCTTCTACCGACATCCGAAAGACTGGTTTGCGTACCCGGGTGGGTACTGGGACGCGCCGAGCGGCGTCGATCTCTTCGACAAGGGCCCGGTCGAATACTCGTTTCATTATCTCCTCGGACACCATGGGATCATCTCGCTCACACCCATGTTTTTCTTGGCGATCGTGGGTCTGGTCCGGACCAACCAAGCCATTCCGCGAGCTCGGTCTTGGATGGTCGCCGGGCTGATGTGCCCGGCCCTGGTCGGACTTTTGGCCCTGGGTCGCGTCGACGTGCCCGTGCCGACGGTCGTATCGATGGCGCCTTCCCTCCTGGTTGCCGGGCTCTGCTTCGTCTTGCCATGGAGATGGTTCGAGCGGGCCGGCGCGGATCCGGCAGGGTTCGATCGAGCCTTCTCGCGAGTCACGATCGCCTGCAGCCTCGTCGTCGCTTCGTTCTACGTCTCTGGCACCTCGAACTACGGCGGGATCGCGGCCGGACCCCGCTGGTTCATGTGGCTCATGCCGCTGTGGATTGTATTCATGGGCTCGGGGACCGCGGAGTTGCTCGACTCCAAGCGGGGCCGATTCGTGCTCTCGGCGCTCCTCGCATTCTCTGCCTACTCGGCGCTCAGCCCAGGTGTGAGTGCGTGGACCAATCCCTGGATCTACTCCTTTTTCTTCCGGTGAACCTCGAGCGTTCCAAATGGAATCACCGCCAGGCCCAAGTAGATCGCTGCGCCGAGCGCAATGGCCACGTCGAACCCGAGCGCATGCGAGATCGGGAGGTTGAATCCCGCAGCGAGTACAGCTGCCACTGAGTTTACGGCGAGGGCCCACGGGACGAGGCTCGAGTCGGACGCGGACAGCGCGCTCAGGCCCCGTGGAAAAACGAGGCCGAGACCGAAACCGGCCGGCGCGAGCGCGACCACACACCCGAGCATGCGCAGCGCAACCTCCGATCCGAGGAGGGTTGCCTTGGCGAGGTCGAGCGCGAAGAGCGAACCCAAAGAGCCCAGAGCGGCCAAGACGAGCGCGCCCCTGATTCCACGACCCGCGGCCCTGGTCGACCATCTACTGCCCAGCCCGGTAAAGACGATCAGGCCGCCGAGGCCAACGGCCAAGCTCTGACCAGGCCGCCCGACCAAGAGCTCGAGCTTTTGGAGGAGTCCGAGCTCGACCATCATGAACCCGCTCCCGGCGCCGAAGAACAGAAGCAGAAACTTCACCCGCTCGGAAACGTGGGCGCGAGAAGTTTCCTCCGCGCGGCGAATGCCGCGAAACCGTCGCAGGAGCAGAGGACCCAAGATGAGTATGACGGCGACCCCCGCGAACGCGGCGAGCGCCTCGCGGCGTCGGACTTTGTGCTCGAAGTCCGCCCGAAAACCCAGCCGGTCCAATTCGGTTGGAAGTCTCGGCCACAAATACGCCGACGGTGGGAGCAAATCATAGACGAACGGACGTTCATCACCGTCAGGTAACAGGCGCAAGCCGAGGGGGTTCTGTTCCAACACAGAGACTGGATCGTCGGCGTGGAGCAGGTCGTAATACGGGTTTCCTGGCTGGGAATGACGGGGAGCATACAGAAATCGGCCCGACTCTCCCGCGGCGATGCGCGTCAGGTCGGCGTCCGAGAAGCCGTGCGGCTTGATCAGGATCCGTGATTGATCGTGAGGGTCCCACCAAGCACGAGTCGCGCCCGAAACCACGGCCATGGCGTCACTCGCCCGTCCGGGACCGAGGGTGGAGTCGAGGACCTCGCGCACGGTAGCGGCCAATTTGAGCTTGTTGGTGTTCAGCACGGTGAGTTGACCCCCAGGAGCGAGGTGGTCGATGAGTTGGGCAACTCCCTGGCGAGTATACAAGAAACCCATGGCCTCGGTCAGCACGCCTCCGAAGGCCGCATATCCGGCCCCGGTCCAGGAGACGACTATGCAATCGAACTTACGAGCGTCGCGAGCCAAAAATCCCCGAGCCTCATCGATGACGAGCTCTATGTTGGGTTTGTCGAAAAACTCCGCGAGGTGGAAGTCGGTCTGAGACCGAGGCCAGTCCACGACCTGCGGCAGCAGCTCGACGCCCGTGATCCGAGCGCGCCCGCCAAGCGCGGCGTCGATCTGAATCATGTCCCAGCCGGCTCCGGCCAAGAGGACGAGCACAGAATTTCTGGGACATGCGGCCAGCGCTAGCTCAACGGCCTCGTCTGGGTCAGAGAGACTGCCTGGGTCATAGGGAACGATCGTCGCATGACCCCGTCCCTCCTCATGCGCCATGACGTAGCGCGTGCCTCCGGCCTCCTCGATTCTCAGCGCTGCGACCCGGGTGAGTGCGGTCCAGGTGTGCCATAGCTCCGTCACGGAGCCGCTCATGGAGCGGCTGAGTTTTCGGAGATCCGGTCTAGGCTCGAACGACTCGGCGACCTTTGGAAGGAGCAGGAGGCTGGAGGACGCCGCGAGCGCCAGACACACTCCCAGGAGCTTCTGGCTCCGCGAGTAAAGCCCCGCGCAGCAGAAGGCCAAACCGACGACGAACGCGAGAGGAGGTGCGAATCCACCGAGCTCGAGCAGGGCCACGGCGAGCACACACCCCGCCGCGGCGCCGAAGAGGTCGAATGAGTAAAGGGAGGCGATTCGCTCGGGAAGAGCCGCCGAAAATACCACCGAGTGTGCGACTCCGATGAAGAAGAACGGCAGGCTCATGAGCGCTCCGATCGCCAGCGCTCCTCGCATCTCGAGCGCCGCCGACTTGGCGACCAACTCATCCAGCGTCGCGGCAGGAAGTCCATTCAGGTGCGACTTGATGCGCGCGGCCGCGAAGAATAGAACCAAGACGGACACCGCCGCCCCGAGCATGGCCCATGCAGCTTCCTGGCCTGCCCTCGACAGAGTCGGGGGCTCCTTCCTCAAGCAAACCCAGGCTCCGGCGACCGCCGTGCCAAGCATGGCCACTGACACCGTGTAATATACCGTCGGCGGACCAAAGACGATGCTCAGCACCCGGCTCGCCAGAATCTCGAGGAGCAGGAGCGTCGCGGAGGCGACGAACACGGACCAAGATAGCCTCACCGTCACGGGTCCTCCGGGGCACTCGAAGACGGCTCATTTCGCTCCCTCAGCGGGAAGCGAGCGCTCGAGATTCCAAGCCAGGCCACGATTCCGATCAAGAGAGCATTTCGAAGGACCAAGATGGTGACCGTCGGTGCGCTCAGCGCTGGAATGAGTCCTAATTCGTCCACAAGCTCGTCTCCCAAGTGCGAAACGAAGTGCTGACGATAGACCCAGTCCGTGGCCAAATACACCAGAGTGATGAGACCCATCAGGATCGGAAGCTCGCGAGGTCGAAGGACCTCGAGCCCTACGACGCAAGCCATGGGTACGAGCCAGATGAGGTACTGCGGAGAGAGGACCTTGGAAGCAACGACGAACCCGAGAATCGCAACCAAGAGTAAGCCCAGCTCGTTTTCGCGCCTTGCTCGCAGGGTGCACGACGCCACGATGACGCCCTGCGCGAGCAGAGAGAGCGTCGACAGGGACCCAGCGATCGAAGTCTCGAGCTCGAACGTGTGGAACGCGAGCACAGCGCGGGCGTCGAGACCGAGAGGGCGCAACATGAGTACCAAACTCGACCATACCGACTCGATCTCGAGCCCTCGCACCGCGTGGAAATGAAGAAACCTGAGCGCACCGGCTCCCGCGTCCAGATGAGGAAGAAAAGTCGCACCGATCGCAGCTCCAACGGCGACAAGGCCGATCGCCGCTCGTCTCCGGCTCGCTCTCCACCGACTCGCGAAGAGAACCGGGACGGCCGCGGCCGGAAAAATCTTCAGCGCCACGCATCCGCCCAAGGCCGCATCGGCGGCGAGGTGTCGCTGACGATTCCAGAGACACAAGAACGCGGAGATTCCTGTCAGGAGCGCCACGTCGAGTCGGTCGTAGAGGACCGACGGCACGAGAGCGGGACCGAGCGCGTATACGATGGCGCCTAGCCCCGCGCGCCGGGCCGAGTATCGAGACAGAAAGTGGAGGAACGCCACGAATCCAAGAACGTCCAGCCCGGCCATCAAAGCGCGAAACCGGTGATAGTAGACGAGCAGGACTCGGAGGCGGAGCTTGTCAGCGGGCTCGATGCGCGACCCTGCTACGGCGCCTAGAGGATAGATGTCGCGCTCATCCAGATCCACGAGCTGCCGCCGGAAATTGGGAAACCAGCCCACGAGAGTCGGATCTCTGATTTCGCGGGCCGAAATGCCCAGCGATGGCAACGCGATCAGCCACCACGCAGGGGGTGGATATTCGACCTGGATGTCTCGATACATCGAACCGCCGAGCTTCCAAGCCACGACGCGCTCGTGGTAGCGAACCACATCGGTGCCGCCCGTGAGCGACTCTACCTCGAGCAGAACGAACGCGCGGGTGATCACGAACAGCAGCACACCCGGCAAGAGCCAGCCTAGTCTCTTTTTCATAGATGTCCTGCTCTGGTCCGGACACTCGAGCGACGGTACGCTACTCCAAAGCCCAGCCGCTAGCGACTCCAGGGAGTGAGGGAGTGAGATGAGCTCGGTTCAGCCAGCTCTGTTCGAAGCCAGCTCGGTTCGAAGCCAGCTCTGTTCGAAGCCAGCTCCGTTCGAAGCCAGATTCGTTCGAAGCCAAGTAGCCGCAGGCAAGATGCCTGCGGTCCCAGGGTAGAGGAAGGAACCTAGTCAGGGCACTTCCGGCGGCAGTCCGGCGGAGATTTGGAGAGCCGCTCGCGCGGACGCGAGGTCGCTTTGCGCTTGGATCTGCTGCACTTCTGCGCCGAACAAGTCGCGCTCAGCTTGTATGAGATCGAGCTGCGTGGCGGCTCCGAGTTGATACCTCTTGGACGCGACCTCGCGGGCCCGCGCTACGGCTTCTACCTGCGCCTTCACGGCTTGAACCTTGGTCAGGGCGGCGTGGAGGGCCTGCCAGTCCGCGTTGATTTGGTCTCGGGCCGCCATTCGAGTCCGCTCGACCACGAGTGCCAGGATCGCCAGATTCGATCCTTGCACGTCGATACCCATGAGCGCGGGTCCGTCCAACCTCCACTGGAGATTCGCGCCCAGCGTGAACGAAGCCGAGTGGCTCGAGAACCCAGCCGAGTTGCTCACTCGCTCGGTGAATTGGGCTCCCACGATGGGTAGGAGCGCGAGCTTTGCGGCGGTCGCCAGCTTCTCTCCGCCTTCACGATCGGCCTCTGCGGCGCGCACCGCGGGCAGCGCGTCGACGTGCATTTCCAAGTCCTCGAGCCTCCCCGCGGGACTCAGATCGAGCTTGGGAAGCCTCGCCGCGGGCCCAGGGTCGTGCCCCGTGAGCGACGTCAGACTACGCCTCGAAACCGCGACGAGTCGCTGCGCATCCGCCACACTTTGCCGATTGCGCTCTACCTCGGCCCGAGCCCGCAACAGCTCGAGCTCGGTCACCGCGCCGGCTCGTTCGCGGATCTCCTGGAACTCGAGCTGCGCCTCGGCCGCGACGACCGAGCGCTGGGCCGAGGCCTCGAGCGCCAAAGCTGCGGCGTACCCATACCAGCCGGTCGTCACCGCACGCCGAACCTGATCCATGGTGAGCTGCTCTCGCGCCGCGAGAGCCTCCCGCGAAGCCTCCGCCGCCCCTGCCCGCATCCACCTTTGAGTATCGATCAGCGGCACGTCCACCCGCGCGGCCAGGTCGAGCTGATCGAGCGCGACCAGCGTGACCGCGTCGGGACTCAATTTCCCGGGCGGAATCTCCGACTCATACTGATTGTGCGTCCAGCCGGCTTGAACCGACAGGCTCGGCACGAGCGCAGACCACGCCTGCTTCACCTCCAGATCACTCTTTCGGTGCTGCTCGACGGTGATTCGGCGGTCGAGGTTGCGCTCGCTCGCGGCCGTAAGCAACTGAGCCAGAGTGACCGACGGCGCCGACGAGCGACTTTCGATCGCCGTGCTCGTCGTCAGGGTCGGTCGCAAGACCTCGCCCGCCTCGGGCCCGACTTGGGTCGCGAGCGCGATGACGAGCGAGATCATTTAGCCTCCGCTGCTGGGACTGACGCTTGGCGCGACTCACCCTTCATGGCGCGGATCGCTCTCCAGAGCCACTCGGACGCGTCGTCGAAGAACGAGTATGCGACGGGAACCGCCAAGAGCGTCAGCACCAACGACATGATTTGACCTCCAACCACAACACCCGCGGTCGCGCGATTGAATCCCGAGCCGATGCCTCGCGCCGTAACGAGCGGAATCATCCCGGCCACGAAGGCGAAGGTCGTCATCAAGATCGGACGGAGGCGATCGCGATTTCCGCGAAGGATTGCTTCGTGTCGGAACCTCCAGCGAATCGACCTCTGCTCGCTCCGGTCATTCGTCGACTGCAGCGCGGCCTCGAGCTGCGAGTTGCTCTTCTCTCGGAGCTTGTTCGTGTGATCGATCTGCAGAATCGCGTTCTTCTTGACCACGCCGAACAGAACGAAAATGCCGAGGAAGCTGTACAGGTCGAGAGCCTGCCTGAAAACGATGACGGAGAGGATTGCGAAGGGGAGAGTCAGCGGGAGCGAAATGAGGATGGTGATTGGATGGAGCCACGAATCGAACTGGGCGGCCAAGATCAAATACATGAAGACCATCGAGGCCAAGAGCCCGAGGATGAAGGATAGGCCCGTCTCCTTCATCAGCTTGGTTTGACCCTGAGGTTTGATCGCAAATCCCTTTGGAAGGTTCTCGGCCTGAACGGCGGCGATGACGCCTTCGCCGATCGCGCCTTCATCCGCTCCGGGTTTGCCGTTCAGCATGAAGGTCACCTGGCGTTCGCGGTTGTAGCGATTGATACTCGAAGGCCCGGAACCCGGCGTGATGCGGACGACGTCCGAGAGAGCCACGAGGCCTAGCTTCTTGGAGTTGACGGTCAGGAGCCTCAGTTTATCCTCCTGGCTCCTGTACTCATCGGAGGCTCGGAGTCTGATTTCGTACTGCTCCCCGTTGTCGGCGAACGTGGAGACTTTTTGGCCCGCAACGAGCATCTGGAGCGCCGAGGCGACGTCGACGACCTGAACGCCGAGGTCGGCGGCGCGTTCTCGATCGACGTTCACCTGAAGCTCCGGTTTGCCGTTGACCATGGTGGAGTCGACGTCGGCGGCTCCTGGGATTTGACGGATCTTCTCGAGGATGTTTTGGTTGGCGGCGGCCAGCCGTTCGAGGTCCGGGCCAGCCAGCAGGACTTGCACGCGCTGAGTTGGTTGCCCGCCGCCGAACTCGTTCACGTCCGCGATGTTAACGCGCCAATCCCTCGGTAGAGCGGGAAGTACTTTCTGGCGCACGACGTCTTTGAATTCGTTCTGGGTGATCTCGCGCTGATCTGGAGGCACCATCTTGACGTAGATTCGAGCCTGATTGGGCGTCTTTCCTGGATCGTCCCCCACGGTCATCAGGGTCGCGGTCACCTCGGGATACTCACGGAGGATTCGAGCCACACGCTCACCCACCAGCTCGGTCGCGGCCACACTTCGACCCTCAGGCAGCCGGACGATCACTTCGAACTGGGCTCGGTCGTCGATGGGCAAGAATCCTTTGCGCGCCGACTTCGCGAGCGGACCCATCGCGCCCAGGGCTGCGAGTGATGCAAGTACGATCACCCAACGGTGAGTCATCGAAAACTCGAGCGCGACCATGTAGGCCCGCTCGAGCGGTCGATAGAACACATCGACGACACGCTCGAGGATCGGTCTAGCTTCGCCTCGTCGATGAGGCCGAAGGAACTGCGAAGCCAGCATGGGCGTGAGCGAGAAGCTCACGAAGAGAGAGACCGCGATCGAGAAGCTCATCGTGATTCCGAAGCTCGCGAGGAACCGACCCGGGATTCCGGCGACGAACGCGATGGGTAAGAACACCGCGATCAGGGAGAGTGTCGTGGCCAAGACTGCCGGACCAATCTCCTTGGTGCCCACGACCGCGGCGGTCTTGGCGTCCATACCTTTTTCCTCGACCTGCTTGAAGATGTTCTCGAGCACCACGATGGCGTCGTCGATGACGATCCCCACGGCGAGCGCGAGCGCGAGCAGCGTGATGGAATTCAGCGTATAGCCCACCAGCTTCATGACGGCGAACGTCCCGATGATCGAAGTTGGGATGGCGACGGCGGCGATGAACGTGCTCCGGAAGTTGCCGAGGAACATCAACACGACGATCGCGGCGAGGATCGCGCCCAGGATGAGGTGCTCGGTCACCGCTTCGGTTCCCGTGCGGACGACCGCCGAGCCATCGCGCTGAACGACGAGAGAGTATCCGTTCGGGAGCTCGCCCTGAATCTCCGTCATGCGAGCCCTGACCGCATCCACGACGGCCACGGTGTTGGTTCCCGACTGCTTCCGAAGCGCGAGCAGGACCGTTCGCTGACCGTTCCACCTAGCGGAGGTGGCGACGTCCTCGACGCCGTCTACGACCTCGGCCACTTCGTCCAATCGAATGGCTCGGCCGTTGACTTCCTTCACGATCACGCCTCGAAGTCCGTCGACGGACTCGACGCGACCGGCGACTCTCAGGGTCAAGTAGTCACGACTCGCGTCCAACCGCCCGCCGGGCAAAGTCACGTTCTGGGCATTGACCGCAGCTCCGACCTCGCCAGCCGAGAGCCCGAGAGATCGCATTTTCAAGGGGTCGACCAAGACCTGAATTTGCCGCTTTCGCCCGCCGATGAGTACGACCTGCCCAACGCCGCTGACGGACTCGAGACGCCTGCGCACGAGCCGGTCCGCGATGTCGGTCACTTCGCGTACGTCAGTCTCCCTTCCGTCTTTGGGCGGCGCGCTGAGCGCGATGTAGAGGACCGGCTGCGCGTCGGGGTCGAGCTTCTGCACGATCGGTGGGTCGATCCCCTTCGGCAACTCGGCCAAGACGGCGTTCACCTTCTGCTGGACCTCTTGGGCCGCGGTGTCGATGTTCTTCTCGAGGAGGAACTGAATGACGACCTGAGACAGTCCCTCGGACGAGCTGCTACGGAGCTCGTCGATGCCCGAGATCGTATTCACAGACCCTTCGATCTTTTCCGTGATCTCCCGCTCGACGTCCTCCGGCGAGCTGCCAGGCAAGGCCGTAAGAATCACGACCGCGGGAAAATCGATCTTCGGAAACTGATCGACCCCGAGCTTGGTATAGAAGACACTTCCAACGACCAAAATCACCAACGAAAGCACCGACGCCAGCACAGGGCGGCGCACGCAGAGCTCGGCTAGCCACAACATCTGGAGCTCCGTTCACTGAATGGGATGGCCGTCGTGAAGCCCCGGCGGTGGGGAGACGATGACTCGGTCTTTGTCGCTCAGCGGTTCGAGCACGGCGATGCGTCCATCCTTCTCCACTCCGGTGCGCACGACCATTTCGAACGCGGCGCCTTCACGAGCTAAAAAGATCCTTTTCACGATCCCGTCGGAACGAACTGCAGCGGAGGGGACCGTGGGTTCGTCCGCCTCCCCCACGACCAAGGAGACTGTAGCGAACATCCCCGGCATGAGTTTCCTCTCCTCGTTCTTGGCGAAGGCTTCGACGATGAGATCGCGTGTAGCAGGTCGAAGCGCCGGGCCGAGGAGCCTCACGACGGCGGGAAAGGTCCTGTCCGGATAGGCCGAGACTCTCACATCGAGCGTCTGGCCTTCACGGACCAATCTCACGGCAGACTCGGGAACGCTGATGTTGATTCGGACAGGATTGATCGAGTAGAGGCTCGCCACTCTCGAGCTGGGTTGTACATACTCGCCCACGTTGATGTAACGTTCACCGATCAAACCGTCCATCGGAGCTCGGATTTCGGTGTCACCGGCGAGCTTGCCGGCGAGATCGGCCTGCGCCTGAATTGCGTTCGCGTTGTATAGCTGGGCCGAGCACTGGGTGGTCTGGCGGTCATACTCGGACTTGGGGAGCGCGCCTTCCTTGAACAGCATTTCGGCGCGAGCGCAGTCCTGGCGAGCGAGCGCCACTTGGGACTCAGCGGCCTTCGATTGAGCGATGGCCGCGGCCACTTGAAAACTGGCGGCCTTGGCGTCGACCACCGCGATGATTTGCCCGGCCTTCACGGGCTGGCCACGCTCGACGTAAGTCGCCGTCACGTGCCCGGATACGTTCGCCGCGATCTCGGAACTGCGATCGGCCAGAACGCTCCCTGTGAGCGTGAGGTATTTGGGCATCTTCCGTGTTTCGACAGCCGCCGTGTCGACCTTCACCAAGTCGACCACGGGCTTCGACTTCTGAGTCGGCGTAGCCGCTTCGGGTCGGCCGCAGCTGAGCAGAATGATCGGAAGGAGCTCGAGCGTTCGATGATTCATGTTCTTCATGTGCCTCGTCGGGATCTCTTCGTAGAGCTCGTCCCAAGGCCCCTCGCGACGAGCCTTGCGAGCTCCAACTCGAACTTGGTCCGAGCTCGGCTCGTGCGACGTTTCTCGGTCAGGCGAGCTTCGATCGCTCGAAGGGTCACCGCGCCCACGATCGACGTCGCGGCGGTTTCGAGCGCGTCGCTCTCGATGGCGCTCGCTTCTCTACGCTCGGTCAGCCAGCGCGTCGTCGCCGCCACCGCTCGCACGGGCATGGGCAGCCTGATGCGATCTCGAATCAACTCGTGCGAGACTCCGCACTCCTTCAGGGCCATCACACGCGGCAAAGCGAGCTCGAAATACGCGGCCAGCCGCCCGACCAAGGAAGCGAGTTGGTCGACGAACGGGCGATCGTCGATCGGCATCGCAAAGACCTCATCGAGCTCCACTTCCCTCGGGCAGAGCGCCTGGAGCATCAGGTTCTGCCGCGTTCCGTAGCGTTTGATCAGCGCCGGAGACGTCACGCCCAGTCGTTGAGCGACGAAATCGAGGGACACTTGCGCTCCCTTCTCGAGCACCGCAGCCCGAGTGGCATCGAGGATCTGCTCGTCGGTGACCTGACGGGGACGCGCCATGCTGTCAGGATGGTTAGTAAGTGTTCACTAACCATCCGGCAAGTGAAGAAGTGTGAAGACTGGCGAAGGTGCTGAACAACAGTGTCTTGCCTCGGGAACGATCCGGCTGGGTCGGCATCAGCCAGGGATAGTTGCGTCACGAGGAAACGTGTCCGGAATTTCACGGCCTAAGTACTGAGTGTGAGTGCGAGTCCCTCCGGATCCCCTCGCAAGCTTGCGGAGGACGTGAGAGAGTCCCCTGGTGCAGCTCAGAAATTTCCAGGGTGTGCTCGAAGCGATTCGCTCGGCGCGCGTCGATCAAGGTGTAGCGCTCGCTCATTGTGCGCAGAGCATCGAGCTCTCCATATCCGGATTTCCACAGCTCCGTGGGCTTGTGGTTCGAAGGCTGGTCGGACCCTTGGTGTTCCGCAGGTTCGCCCGGCGCGGATTCATGAAGCACGCGTTGAAAGCGCAGATCCCGGGCGCGGCCGAGATCGACCCAAACACGACAGTCGAGGCCGGTAGGGCGCGACTCGAGGCCGCGATCGAGGCGTTTCGCGCCCATGATGGCACGCTGGCCGAGCACTTTGCGTACGGGCGCTTGAGCCGCGATGAGTACGAGCTCGCTCATTCGATGCACGTAGCCGACCATTTGGGCCTGAGCTCGTGACCACTGCGCCGGGTCATGACGTTCTCGATCGCTCGGACCGACTCGTGGTGAATCGCTCACCGGCTGACTTCGAGCCACCAGACCTCGCGACCCGTCGAGTTGTCCGCTGCGCTCCCGAGGATCAGCGCTCGGTCGCCGGGTGCGGGAGTAACTGCATAGAACGAGAACTCTCGGAGCGACTGGTCTTCGACCTGGCAGTAGCCGGTCTCCATGCTGAAGTAACCCATCGATCCCGCCACACCGGCCACTGCGTACCCACCACCGTCGAGCGGACGCATATCGTACAAAAGCCCGGGAGCGGCGAAAATGTCGATGACGTACCAGACACCACGCGCTGGGTCCCAGGCGAGCAGAACCGTGCGCCCTCCCGCATCCCCGAGGAGGAGGACGCCGAGGTCGGTGTTGGCTGCGCGGTAGAGAGTGAGCTCGTCCCGAGACTCATCGAACTTCGGCGTGATGCGTTCGTGCTGCCCGTCGTGCCACCAGATCATCTGCGGCTTCGAGATGGTCGTCACGGTCGCATCAGGACCGATCCACTCCATAAAATCGAAATAGAAAGGCTTCACATCGAACTCGGCGATGGGTATTCCGCGATCCTCGTCGTAGCGGATCAGGGTCGTGCCGCGAGTGAGTCCGAAGCGCTGTTCGGTTCCGTCGGGCAACTCACCTTGAACGAGGCGCACGACGGGGAATTCGTCGTGCACGTGGTCGACGGGGCACGCCGCGTCCATGTGGACCTCGAACGCGCCGGTGGCCGGATCGACCGGCACGAGTCGAGCGAGGCGACGCGTCATGCAGCCGGAGAGCCAGATGGAGCCGTCCTTGCTTTGGACGGCAGCGTCTCGTGGGAGCTCCCTTGGAAGCGGGAGGGATGTCATCGTGTCGAGGGTGACTCGGTAGAACTGACCAGCATTTCCGTCCGCCTGAGTTACGAGGAGACTCCCGTCGGCCAGTACGACAGCGTCGGTGAACCAGTCGCTCGCGGTTCCGGTCAGAGTGTGCACCGACATACGCGGGCAGCTCGCGACGCGCTCTCTGCGGTCGGCCAGCCACACTCGTGCGGGCGCCGGGTCCAAGGTCACCTCCGCATGATCCGAGCTGGACTCGTAGACGAGAGCG
Organism: uncultured Myxococcales bacterium; assembly: GCA_964463485.1. GTDB lineage: Bacteria > Myxococcota > Kuafuiibacteriia > Kuafuiibacteriales > Kuafuiibacteriaceae > CAYXDO01. Next base: position 63,997 of record CAYXDO010000015.1, read on the forward strand.
GCTTTGGGGAGCGGTCGTCCGAACCTGCCGGACTCGGCGAGCTCCAGCAGCCCGGGTCCGAGGCCGAGCTCTTGGAGACTCTCTTTATAGACGTGGATTTCCGCAGGAGCCGAGTCTGCCACGGCCACGGAGTGCGGAGATCGATCGAGCGCGACGGCCCGCGCCACCCGTCGGCCAGAGACCTCCCCGATCACGACTGCGGTCTTGACCTCGCGAGGGAGCGCCAAGTCGGCGTTTTGAGCGTCCAAACATCCCGCGAAGCTCACAGCGACCAGGGCCCAGCGCACGCCGCATAGTAACGCAAAGGCGCTCCGGCGCCTGCGTCAGATCGTCCCGCGAAGGAGCGACCACGCCGGATGGACGCCAAACCCGCACAGGCCCCGGCATGAATCGAGTCTCGTGAGTAGAGCTTCCAGCGGAATGAGTCCTTCATGTCGCATCTCACCTTTGATGTCCCGGCCAAGCACATTTATCTGCTGGTCTTTGCGGGCCACCTCGCGTTACACCAAGTCGAGCTCATGGAGGACGACGAGTCGAACCTGCGGAGCGCGCTCGACGTTCGGCAGACCATCGAGGCCAATCTACCGGCCTTTCTCGAGGCTGCGCCCGACGCGATGGTCATCGTCGGGGCCGACGGTCGTATCGTACTCATCAACGGCCAGGCTGAGAGGTTGTTCGGATATCCTCGGAGTGAGTTGCTGGGTCAGTCGGTCGAGGTCTTGATTCCGGTTCGGTATCGGCACTTGCACCCGGCCCATCGCGGCGAGTTTTTCAAAAGTCCGCGGCCGCGCCCGATGGGGGCAGGCGTCGATCTTTGCGCGGTGCGCAAGGACGGAACGGAGTTTCCGGCCGAAATCAGCCTCGGGCCAGTGGAAACGGCGCAGGGAGTGCTCGTAACCGCCGCGATTCGCGACGTCACGGAGCGTCGCAAGGTCGAGGCGAAGTTTCGTGGGTTGCTCGAAGCGGCACCCGATGCCGTCGTGATCGTAAATCGCGACGGGCACATCGTCCTCGTCAACTCACAGACCGAGAGACTCTTCGGTTACTTGCGGGACGAGCTCCTTGGTAGACCGGTGGAGCTGCTCATTCCGGAGCGATTTCGTGGGGCCCATCCTTCACATCGAGATCACTACTTCGCCGGCCCAAAAGTCCGCACGATGGGTTCGGGGTTGGAGCTTTGGGGGCGACGCCGAAACGGCTCCGAGTTCCCCGTGGAGATCAGCCTGAGCCCGCTCGAGGCGGAAGGGGGCGTGCTCATTTCCAGCACCATTCGCGACGTGAGCGATCGGAGGAGGGCCGAGGAGCTCAGGGCTCAGTTGGCGGCGATCGTGGATTCGTCCGACGACGCGATCATCGGAAGGAGCCTGGAAGGGGTGATTCGCAGCTGGAACAAGGGTGCCGAGCGGATATTTGGTTACTCGGCGGACGAGATGATTGGCCGACCGATCGAAGTTCTCATACCCTCAGGAAGAGCGGGCGAGGAGCGATCGATCGTAGAGCAACTGAAGCGGGGCGAGCGGGTCGCACCCTTCGAGACCGTTCGACACCGTAAGGACGGGACGGAGATTCACGTGTCGGTGACCATCTCGCCGATTCACGACTCTCGGGGCGAGGTGGTGGGCGCGTCAAAGGTGGCTCGAGACATTTCCGAGCGCAAGCGGTCCGAGGAGGCGGTCGCTCGGGCGAAGGAAGCCACCGAGGTCGCCAATCGCGAGCTCGAGGCATTCAGTTACTCGGTGGCCCACGACTTGCGAGCCCCGCTTCGCGGAATCGATGGTTTCAGTCTGGCGCTCCTCGAAGACTACTCAGACCGGCTCGACGAGGATGGGCAGCGCTACCTGCGAAGGGTACGCGAGTCGGCTCAACACATGGCCCAACTCATCGAGAGTTTGCTCTCGCTCGCTCGTATCACGCGGGGGGAGATTCGGCGTGAGAAGGTCGACTTGAGCGAGCTCGCCCGCAGCACGGCGGAGCGACTTCGAGCCAGCCAACCCGACCGAAACGTCGAATTCTTACTCGAGAAGGGCCTGACGACGATGGGTGATGGTCGGCTCCTCGGCGTGGTCGTCGAAAACTTGCTCGGCAACGCCTGGAAGTTCACCCGCGATCGCCCCAAGGCCACCATCGAGCTCGGGTCCAAGCGCGAGCGTGGAACCGTCGTCTATTTCGTTCGCGACAATGGCGCGGGCTTCGACATGGCGTTCGCGTCGAAGCTCTTCGGTGTGTTCCAGCGGCTGCACTCGCCGACCGAATTCGAAGGAACCGGCATAGGTTTGGCGACCGTCCAGCGAATCATCCGTCGACATGACGGCCACATTTGGGCGGAAGGAGAGGTGCATCGCGGAGCCACCTTCTTCTTCACGCTCGACGCGAGGGCCAGCGCCGATGAGTGAGGAGCACGTCATCTTGCTGGTCGAGGACAATCCGATCGATGAGGAGCTGACGTTGCGGGCGCTCAAAAAGAGCAAGATCGGCAACAAGGTCGTGGTGACGAGGGATGGAGCCGAGGCGCTCGACTACCTCTTCGCTCGAGGCCGCCACGCTGGGCGGAACCTGAAGGAGGTGCCGCAGATCGTTCTGCTCGATTTGAACCTCCCCAAGATGGGCGGCCTCGAAGTGCTTCGTATCATGCGGAGCGACGACCGAACGAAGCTCCTTCCCGTCGTCATTTTGGCGTCCTCCAAAGAGGACCAGGATTTGATCGGCGGCTATGAGTCGGGCGCCAACAGCTACATCGTCAAGCCGGTCGATTTCACCCAATTCGCGGACGCGGTGAAGCAACTCGGAGTCTATTGGCTCGTGCTCAACCAGTCCGTGCCGCCTTGATTCCCGTCCCTTCGGAGTGACGTGCCCACGCTCGGCGAACCGTGCGCGTGGCGGGAGCGACCGGTGCGACTTTGGTACACTTCCCTGATGAGACGATGGAACGCTCTGTTGGTCGCGATGTTCGGATGCGCCGGATCCGAGGAGCCCGGCGGGAGCTCGGCAGCGGATCGGGTCGCCGGGTACATTCGCGGCGACGCCTACTCCCGGTTGGTATTCGAGGTCGACGCCGTGCCTAGTGTCGCGCTGCGATCCGGCGTGAGCCCGGCGCTGACCCAGGAGCTCGCTTCGCTCCTCGACAAACCAGCCGGAATCGAGCTGGTCGCGAGCGGTTCCATCGAGAGCCGCGGCGCCGAGCACGCCTGGACGGAGCAAGAGGTCTTCGACCTCGAATCGACCACGGACGACCTCGCGCCATCATCGACGGGCGCGATCAAAATTCACCTGCTGCTCGTCGATGGACATTCCGCCGAGGATGACGAGAACGGTCAGGTGCTCGGCTTTGCCTGGGCCAACCGGAACGTAGTTCTCTTTTTGAAGACGATCGAAATGGGTTGCTCGGGATTGCTCCCTAGACTCTCCGCCAAGCTCTGCGAGGCCGCAGAGATTTCCGTCGCCACACACGAGGTGGGCCATGTGATCGGCTTGGTGGACAATGGGCTCGAGATGGTGGCGAACCACCGCGACGCCGAGCACGGCGCGCATGACGTGAACGACGATTGCGTCATGTATTGGGCGTACGAAGGCGCGGGAGTGTTGGACGTCCTCGGAGCTCGGTTCAACTCGGGTCAGGAGAGCGCGCTCGGCTTCGACGATGCGTGCCGCGCGGACGTGGACAAAGTGCGACTTCGCTGATCGACGGAAAAGGGTGAGCGTTCAGCCATGAGCGTTGAGCGCTCAGCAGGATCAAGCGCTTCGCTTACGGAAGATGAGCTTACGGAAGATGAGCTTACGGAAGATGAGCTTCAGTACTGCGGTTCCTGGCCGATTTTGTACCAAGTGACTTTGTCACTCGGCGGAAACAGTGACTGCACCGACGCGTAGATCTGGCCCTTGATCGCGTAGGCGTTCACGTTGGCCTCGAGGCCGGCCTTGGTCATCGAGATTCGCTCGGCCTTCTTCCAGCCGGCGGGCGCCCGTCCGAGCTTGGTAGCGGTCTTGTCGTCTCCGAAGAGCGCGTCCTTCACCATGCCTCGAATCACGGCCTTCCGGTCGGCTTCGGTCGGTGCCATGATCGACGCGCCTTCGGCGTCCTCCACTTTCACGGTGAAGTTGAACTTCTTGGCCGGATGCGCAGGATCGAACGGCCGAACGTATTCGAGCTCCACCTTGTGCGTGCCCACCGTGTTCAAGAACCCATCCGTCTTCCAGACGAGCTTGGTGTGACCGCCCGCGCCGACCGGCCCGCCGGCCCCGGGGCCCACGTACTCATTGGTGGCCGGATGGCCGAAGGTCTTGTCGGTCGAGTTGACCTGCCACTTGTATCCGGTCGTCGCGTTCGACCCCAGCTCGACGATGACGTCTTCGCCGCGCTTGACCGTGATGGTCTTGCCGTTGTCGTCGTCGCCGAGCTTGTTCACTTTGGCCGACGCGGCCTCCTTCACGTTCAGGGTGAAGGTGAATTTCTTGGCCGGATGGGCCGCATCGAAGGGACGCACGTACTCGAGCTCGACCTTGTGCTTCCCGACCGTATTCAAGAACCCATCGGTCTTCCAGATGAGTTGGGCAACTCCGCCGCCCCCCACCGGACCGCTCGAACCCGGACCGATGTACTCGTTCGACACGGGATGGCCGAGGGTCTTGTCGGTGGAGCTGACTTGCCACTTGTACCCAGTCGTGGCGTTCGCCGGCAACTTCACGACGACGTTCTCGCCCTTGGTCACATCGATCGTCTTGCCGTTGTCGTCCTCACCGATTCGGACACCGGTAATCATCTTGCCGCGCGTGCTCGACGGGCCGCCCAGTCGGCTCGCAGCCGAGGTGCCTACACGCTCCGCGGTATCGAGCGCCTTCTTGCTGCTCTTCTTCTTCGCCGTGGTGGGTTCAGTGGAAGTCGAGTGGACGGCGCCGGCCCCACCGGCTTTTCGGATGCTGCTGCTCATGATCGCCTCTGAAGATCGAACTGTGTCGGTCTTCTCCGGAGTTAATTGTGGGCCTATGTCGGTCGAACGAACGAATTTGTCAAGGGAAAACCGGGCGCGTCTGCTGACGGAGCCCCAGACACGAAGCCGCAAGTGATCCGGAGCAACAGTGGGTCGCTTCAGCCGATAACGAGAGCAGGTTGAATCCGCCAATCCATCGGGCTCGGTGTGTCTTAGTCTTCGCTGTCTTCGCCGCTTGCGGAGACTCGGGATCGATCGGGAGGACGCCGCCCTATCTGGCTGCATCGGCCGACAAGATCGACTTTGGGGAGCGGACGGTCGGGACGGACGAAGAGCGCACGATCTACCTCATCAACAAAGGTCAGACGCCGCTCGAGCTCGAGATTCCGTCCGGAGACACACTCAACGGCATTTTCGCGGTGCTCTTGGATGAGTTCACGGTGGCCGGAGAGCAGGACACAGTGGCTCGGGTTCGTTTCGAGCCCGCCGATCCGGTCTCCTACGAGACGGTGCTGCACGTACGCAACAACAGCTCGAACCAGCCGGAGCTGAGTATCCAGGTGCTCGGGGTGGGGATCGAGCGAGACCCGTGCGACGGCGTGGACTGCTCCGCCGCGCCGGCGCCGTCGTGTGTATCCGAGTCGACCAGTCGTCACTACGAGCCGCTCGGAGTGTGCAACGCCGGTCATTGCGAGCATCAGTACCAGGACGACGTTTGCGAGCGTGGGTGCGACGTCACGAGCGGAGTCTGCCGGCGAGACCCGTGTGAAGGGCTCGCGTGCAACACGCCACCGAGCCCGTGTTTCTTTGCGCAGGGCGCGTGTCGCGACGGCGCGTGCCAATACGAGCCCAACAACGCGGGCGTCTGCAGTGACTCGAGCCCGTGTACTCAGAACGACCGTTGTGCGGAGGGCAACTGCGTGGGTGACCCCATCGTGTGCTCGACGCCTCCGGACCCGCTCTGTGTAGACTCGACGACGCGGGAGGTAGCCAACCCGCAGGGCGTATGCAACCCGGCGACCGGGGGTTGTGAGTATGCCGTTCAGCGTCAGTTTTGTGAGTTTGGATGTCTACCTCAAGGCTGTGACGGCGACCCTTGCATGGGTGTGGACTGTAACATGCCTCCGGCCACGCAATGCTTTTCGCAGACGGGCGTGTGTGAGCTCGGCGTATGCAGCTACGAGTTGGTGGCGGGCCCTTGCGACGACGGCGACCCCTGCTCCCTCAACGACGCCTGTCGTATCGGCAGCTGTGTAGGCCAACCCACGATCTGCAACTCACCGCCGCCGCCGGACTGCGCCGCGCCCGACACGCGGCGTGTGTATGACACGAGCGGCGTGTGCACCAACGGCGCTTGTGAGTACGGAGCCACGACCGTCGCCTGCAACGACAGCAACGCGTGCACGGCGGGCGACTACTGCAGCGCCGGTGCTTGTCACAGCGGCAGTGGGGTCAATTGCGACGACGGCAACCCATGCACGAGTGATAGCTGCGATCCGGGCGCGGGGTGCCGACACACCGCGATCAGCGGCGGGAGCTGCGTGAGCCCGAGCGGCGCGTGCCCCACGGGTACGTGCTCGTCCGGGACCTGCGTGCCCGTACCCAACGTGACTTGTGTGGCCACGTACCAGGCCGACTTGTGCAACGACGTGGAGGTCGCCGGAATATGCGCTGCGAGCGGCGACTGCGTGGTGAGTCAAACGCCCCCCGAGTTCTATTGCCCGTGGTGTTACGGCATCTGCCTGCAGTGTTATTTCATCCAGCTCTGCATCCCGTTCTGATCCCTTCTGATCCCTCGATTCGCGCCGATCGAGACCTCTGACGAAGGCGGTTCAACATCGGCCTCCGCCGAAGTATAGGGCCTCGATGATCGACGCGCATGCCGCGGTCTTCCTGCCCGGCGCCCAAAAGAGTGGCACGACCGCGCTCTTCTCCGTGATCAGAGACGCCGGAGGACAAGGGCCCAGCATCCCGAAGCGCAAGGAGCCGGTGTTCTTCGCGCTCCAACCCCATGCGATCGCGCGTTACATCGATTGGTATCGCTCGCTTTACGACGCCAACGATCCGCGACCGTTCGTCGACGGGTCCACCGCGTACTTGTCGTGTCCGAGCGCGCCGGCGGCCATTCGCTCCTTTTTTCCGAAGGCCAAGATCGTCATCGTACTCAGGGACCCGGTGCTGCGGGCGTACTCGGGCTTTCTGCACGAAGCCAAGAAATCACCGTGCCCAGAGCGCCGCACCTTCGAGCAGGTGATCGAAGACGCGTCGACGACCGAGGGCGGAGCTGACAGGGTCGAGCGGGAGCGCGTGGCTCTGCGGATACGGACAGGGGAGCTCGACCCTTCGCGATACGGCGATCGATATCTCGAGCAGACGGTGGGCGCTCCTTTTAGGGCAGAGCTCGCGGACCCGTTGTGGGCCTACCTGCATTTTTCCAACAGTCGTTACTCGGAGAAGGTCGATCGGTGGAGGCAGGAATTCGGAGCCGAGAACGTCAAAGTCACTTTTCTCGAGCAACTCGTCTCGGACCCCACGCTTCGACTCGGCGAGGTGCTCGACTTCGTCGGCCTGCCTCATACGGGCGCGCTCACGCTGCCGCGTGAGAACGAGACGAGAGTTCCGAAGGGTTCGGCCGCTCGATTGTTCACGCGAGCTCGTTCGGCTCCTGGCATCCGCGAGGCTTCGAGGTTTCTGCGAGACCTCGGGTTTGGCGGCGCGATGGAGCGGGTGAAGCGAGGCGGAACCGAGACCAGGAAGTCACTCGATCGAAGCACGTACGATCGGGCCAAGAAGAACCTTTTGGCCGAGTATGATCGATTCATCCGCGAGGAGCCCAAGCTCGAGGAGTCATGGCGGTTCGGCGCGCACTGAAGGTCGGCGCTCAGCGGCGCTGACTCAGGAGTTGCGCGTGAACGGAGACGTCGATCGGGGCGTCAGGGGTCGCGGATCCCGTACGGATTTCGATCCACCCCTGCCAGAAAAAGCCCACGACTTCGAGCTCGGCGCCGGGTCGTGGAATGCGCAACAAGGCACCCGCGACGCTCTCGCCATCGATGGGAACGAGCCCGCTCGCGAGCTTCTGAGGGTCCATCACGACGTACACCACTGGGATTGATCCGTCGGCGGTCGTGGAGGCTTGAAGCAAGACGACCCGGCCGAGATCGTTGGGTTCGACGCCGATTCCGGCCGAGCTTCCGACGATCAAGCCTTCGATCCGCTGGGCGCCGACGGTTGCGGTGAAGGTACCGGTTCCGGTCCGGAAGATGTCTGGGGCAGGGTGAGTTCCGAAGCGGGTTTGGATGTGCGCCGAGAGTGAGGCGAAGTCGAAGCACAATGGGTCGCGGGCCGGATTGGTCCACTCGGCGCCTCCGAGATCGAGCTCGGCGCGGAGTTGGCGTTCGCGAGCGGTAACGAACCCTCGGAGCCGCTCGGTCGCGTCGTGGAGGGGCTGAATCGCTGCGGCGGGAACGGCCGGAGCGATCACCCGGGCAGCGCGGTCGATTTCAGCCCGCATCTGGTCAGCATCCCAAATCTCGTCGAGGATCGACTCGAAGGTTGCGACATACCGTTGGCGGCCTTGCGGGTGGAGATAGAGTCTTCGGGCCAAATAACCCTCCGCGAGCACGGAGGTCGGTGCGACGTCCCGCGAGTCGAAGATCCCATCGGCGCCCCACGGGATGAAGCGAAACTTCCCATTCACGGGGTGTCGGTAAACGAAGAAGTTGTTGGTGTTGCCGGCGTAGCCGTCCCAGTGAGCGATCAGACTCTCGACGACCCAGAATCGGTAGAATTGGTCCAGATCGACCCAAGGCTCGAGGGACTCGAAGAGTCGAGCGTCGGGGGCGTCCAGCGCCCGAGTGAGCCCTTCGAGGTCGGCGCGATCGTAAGGCGTGTCCTCGTTGGTCTTCTGTTCGAAGGTTCCGAGCCACTCGTCACGAAAATCGCTGAGCGTGCCTTCATAGAGTTGACCTTCGTCCTCGACGAAATGGCTTCGGAGGAAGGGCTTGTTGACGGTTTGCAGGTTCACATAGGGCCCGAGCGATTCACCGTTGACGATGACTTCGGCATAGTTGCACCGGGGAGCGGGCAAGCCGGCGCGTCGGAACACGTCGTAGCCGAGGCAAGGCTTGATGAGTGTGGGATCCTGCTGGCCGTTGTTGAGGGTGAGAGAGCTCAGCCCCAAGAATTCGAGGCCGGGTAGGTACTCGTCGAGCTTGATTTTGAGCGATGGTCGAGTTTCGCTGAGTGAGCCTAGGAAGCCTTTCTTGCGCACGCCGACGTGTTCGAAGCGCTCGCCGTCGATTCGGACCTGGGCTTTGAAATACGTGAAGGGAGACTCGAAGGGTGCGGCCAGGCACTCCGCGCGCGCCAGCGTGGACTCGAGAGTACGGGTCTGGGACCTCAGGGCGTCCCAGTCGTGGGGCGCGAGCTCGATTTCGATGGACACGAGGTGGTCGCGATCGAAGAGGGGGTCAGCCATATCTTCTGCGTGAATGGTCGGAGCGCCGGAGTCGATCTCATGGATCGCAGCGTCGGTGGGTGATTCGGCTCCGGCGTCCCGTGACAGTCGTGTGCCTTCAGTCGTCGACCCGCAGGCGCAGGCGAGGAGCGCGACCACCAACGCTTTACGACACACGCCGCCAGCTTACGCCCGTTCGCTCATTCCGCGAAGTGAACATATCCGGCCGGAATGGGGGCCCCGCGGAATTCGAAGGATGGGTTGGACGTGACCGTTCCCAGCCGCGTCAACGAGACGCCCGTGGCCCGCACAATCTGCATGAGCTCGGCCTGGTGTTCGTTCGGAGCGGTGAACAAGAGCTCGTAGTCTTCGCCGCCGGAGAGCGCGAGCGGGAGGGCAGCGTCACCGAGCAGCCGTTCAAGCTCCGGCTCCACGGGAAGCTCGCTCAACTCGGCGCCGAGCCCGTGGGGCCCGAGCAGGCGAACGAGGTCACGTCCGAGTCCGTCCGAAATGTCGCAGGCCGCGCGGACGAGCCCGGATTCGCTGAGTCGCTGACCGATCTCGACTCGCGGAGTGGGGTCGATCAGTCGGCGTTCCAGCTCGGGCCAGGCCTTCAGCGCACCGCGCCTTTGGACCTCGAGGCCACCACGCGCGCCGCCCAATGAACCCGTGACGAAGATGCCATCTCCCGGGATGGACGCGGACCTTCGCAAGGTCTTCAGAGGGTCCACGGCGCCAAGGAGAGTCAGATCGAGCACGAGCGGACCGTCGATGCGCGAGACGTTGCCGCCGATCAAATAAACGCCAAACTCGCCGAGGCGCTCCCTCAACCCTCGACCGATCTCCGCGAGTCGATCGGCGCTTTCGGAGCCGCTGACGCATACGGAGAGGAGCGCGAAGCGAGGACGAGCTCCCATCGCGGCCAGGTCGCTCAGGTTGACGGCGGCGAGCTTCCTCCCGATCGACCTCGCCGGAGTGGTTTTTAGGAAATGTGAGCCTTCGACTTGAGCGTCGGTGGTCGCGACGGTTGCGCCGGGAAAGGAGGTCCAGACCGCAGCGTCGTCGCCGTTATCCACGACGACGTCCGAGGGAGCATCCGCGGGATCGACCAAGAGGCGAATGAGTTGCTCCTCGCCGATTTCGGAGATGGTTCGCTCCACGTACTCCTCCACGTACTCTCCACGATCATTCGAGGATGGGGATGTCAGGGAGGGAGCCGCTACGCTGCTCGCGCTCCTCCGTGCGGGGCGGTAAATCAGCCAGGCGCACGGTCTTCTGGGCTTTGCAGAAGACGCGAAGCTCAGGCCGGCTCTCACTCTCGAGCACCATGTGGGAGAGTTTGCACGTGCAGGGAGCTTGGGGATCCAAGTGATCCTGAGTGGGGAACGGGGGAAGCCAACAGCCGGTATTGAGATAGGTGCGACCGTTCGGGAGCGGGATGTTTCGTCGGACGTGGCTGTGTCCCATGACGACTACGGGCACTTCGAGGGTCTCGGCGATCTTGTCGGCAGCGCGCGCTTGCTTCGGACCGGGCAGCAAGAACCGGTGTCGCAACATCGACTTGTTGGCTCGCAAGGCCGCCGCGAAGACGAACCCGATGCCGACCAGCTCCAGCCAAGTTCGTTCGACGAACAGGAGCACCAGGAAGACGAGGAACATCGCGCCGACGGCGAGGAGCACTCGGTCGAGGAACAAGAGCCGCATCAGCTCGGGTAGGTTTCGAATCACCGTGAGGTGGTGAAGATTGTCGATCCGTTCGAGCTTCTCGGGATCGATGCCGAACCGGTTCGCTTCTTCGACGAGTCGCTTTTTGTGCTCCTGGTTGTAGCGACCCACGCGCCCGAAAGTCCATTGACCGGCGAACCATACGATCCGAAGCCCTGCGACCAGGCCCATCCGAACGGTGTAGAGCGCGCCCCCTGGACCCTTTTCTCTGGCCCAGCTGAGATAGTCCCGCCAACCCCAAGTCTCCACGTGATCCGCGGTGTAGTCACTCATCATGTTCACGAAGAACCGCATCGCGAAGGCCGAGACGGGCGTGTCGATCATGCGAGGATTCGTCGGACTGACGGGGTACAGCCAGTGATCGAAGGAGCAATATTCGTCGTACTGGTGTCCGTGCTCGACGTAGATCCGGCCTGGCTCGAAATAGATCCAGGGGGCAAAAATCACGCGAGACTGAAACTCCGATCGACGCCTCAAGTCGTCGTCGATTTCGGCCGGGTCGTCGCGAAAAGCGAGGGACGCGAGCTCCCTGCGGAAGGCTCTTTGGACTTTGGGCCAATAAAACTCCACGTCGTGATTTCCGCGCATCACGACGATCTCCCCGCCGCCTTTGACGAAGCGAGCGAGGCGGGCGAAGAGGTCTTGGTGATACTCGAGGGTGGTATAGAGCTTCTCGAGGACGCGTTCGGCGGCGGTACCCAGCCCGAATTCTTGTTCCTCGTTGGTGACGTCGAAGGAGAGGAGGAATCGGCGGCGGTCGTCTCTCACCACGACGACCTCGAGGAAGTCGATGAAGTCGCCGGCCAGGATCAGCTTCCAGTCACCTTCCTTGCCAGCGGTGTACAGGTCGAGCAGGTCGACGAAGGCGCGATCGAACGCGGGGTTCGGGCGACCTTGAGCGAAGCCGGTGATGAGCTTCTGGTCACGGCCCACGTGCATGTCGGAGACCACGAGGAGCTTTCGCCCCTTGGTTCCGATGTTCTTGGCTAACTCAGTCCTCGACGACACACAGATAGAATTTGTTGCTGGAGCGATCGATGATTTGGATCTTGTTGCGCTTCTCGGGGGACAAGGCGCTCTTGAGAGCCTGATATCGCTCCTGTTCGGTGACGATGAACTCGCGGCCGGGTTGGTCGACGAGGCTTCGAATACGTTGGTTGGCGCCGCTCTCCTTCACTTGCAGCACCCGATTCCTCGAGTAGAAGGTCTCGCCCCGCCAGTTGAGTTGGTACGCGTAGATCGGCTCGGTCCCTTTCTTTTCGGCGTAGTACGTCTTGAAGAGGTGAGCTTGGCTCCAATGGGGCGAGAGCATGTTGAAGTGGTGGTGTGAAATCCAGGTGCCGAAGAGGACTCCCATGGCGACGAACGCGAGGAGGGCGCGGGCGCGCTGTTTGAGAGCGTAAGCGAGGATCGCGAGGGCGCCGGTGGCGCCGACGATCGCCCCCATGAAGGGCCGGGGCTGAACCTCCCGAGGAAATTCTCGGTCGTATTTGTAGGTGAACAGGTTCACGAGGTCCCGCGGCTCGTCGAACAAATCACGGGCGACCACAGCGAAGAGAACGACGATCACGGCGACGACGCCGCGGTCGAGCCTCGACGGACGCTCGGCGATGTGAGTCAGCCAGTAGGCCACGAGCACGGAAAAGGCGGGGACCGCGGGGAAGATGTAGTGATGGAACTTGGTCTGGCTGATCGTGAAGAAGCAGTAGCTCCACAAGGCCCAGAGCGCCAAGAACAAGACCAGTCGGCTTCGCTGTGCGTCTCGATCTTGGTGGACGGGCACCTCAGTCAGGGTCGGGATCGGCTCGGGCCACCTCAGCTTCAGCGCGTAGGCGATGGCGATGGGGAGCAAGGCGCTCCATGGGAACATTCCGTAGCCGAGCTGCTCGATGAAGTAGCCAAGCCCCGCCCGATCCCCGTGCACGCCGGCGCCGACGCGGGAGAAGTTGTCGTGCACGACGAAGCGCTGATAAAAAGTGAGCCCTTCGTCGTCGCGCCCATTGAAGCTCAAGAGCGTGGCGTACCAGGGAGACGCGACGAGCAGAAACAGAGGGGCGAAGACGAGCACTCGACTGCGCCGCAACACGTTGGGGTCGATCGCGAAGAGCAGGTACAAGATGACGAGCGGACCTACGACGGCGAGCACCGCGAGTCCCTTGGCGATGACGGCGAGGGCCATCGCCACGTAGAACATGACGAGCTTTTGATCTCTCCTCGAGCCGGCCATGAAGACCCAGCCGATCACGAGGAATCCGGCGAGCGCTCCGGCGGCGCAAAGCAGCCTGGCTGTTTGGGGCACGGACTGATTGGCCCCGATCAACGCGAGCTGCGAAAACAGCGCTACCCCGGTGCCGAAGGCGGTTCCGATTCGAAGCAGCGGGGACGGCGGCCCGTCTTCTTCCACGTCGAAGACGGCTTCGATGAAGAACGCGAGCCCGATGGTGAGCAAGCAGACGAGCGGGTTGTCGGTGATGGCTTGCTTGCCGATGAAGACGAATTGAGGCGAGGAGGCGAGGACCACGGCGGCGAGCAGTCCGGTCGCGCGGCCAGCGAGCCGAGATCCGATCCGGTAGACGGCGATCATCGCGCCGATGGCGAGGAGGGCAAAAGGCATGCGAACGCCCCACTCGGTGAGGCTGCCCAGCGCTTCGCCGGCAGGGGTGGACTCGGCGCCGACGACGAACATCCCGAGGGCCATGAGCCACAAGGTGAGGGCGGGCTTGGAGAAGAAATAGGCGCTCTCCCAGTATGGGTAGACGTAGTCGCCGCGCTGAATCATCGCGCGCGCGACTTCGCCGTAGTGGGTCTCCCAAGGATCCCAGAGCCCGAGGGTGCCCAGGAAGGGCAAAAAGAGCAGCGCGCCGAGGATCGCGACGAGGACCACCGCTGATTTTTCGGTGGGCACGCGCGCCTCGAGCGCGGTGAGCCACGACGCGCGAGGCTCGTCGTGGGAGGCATTCGGGCCCGCGGGGGGGGCTAGCGGTTGTTCCGAAGTCACGACGAAAGGCGCGGAACCCTAGAAATGGCGTCGGGTTGTGTCAATCGAGAAGCCCAATCTCCCGTCGGACAAGAGGCCCAGGGCCGGAACCGCACGGGAAGTGCTATACCTCGAATATGATCGGCCGGAGAGTTTTTCACGCGGCGCCTTTGCTTCTCGCGCTCGTCTCGTGTGGTCGCGATGGGCCGGCGCTCGGCAAGTCCGTCGAACGCTCCCTGCTGATTCGTCCAGGGTCCTTCGAGCTGTATCGAGGCCAGCGCTTCGGGTTCGACGTGTTGCTCGTCGAGGGCGGGTTGGAGAAGTCGGTGCTCTCCGAGGCCGAGACCTCCCTCGAGCCCGCGAAGATCGTGGAGCTCCAAGGGCTCGGCGCGGGGATCGCGCGGGCTGCGGGCGAGGCGAAGCTGCTCGCTAAACATGGGCCGCTCTCCGCATCGGCCGACATCACGGTCCATGCGGCCGAGCTGACCGGCATCTCCGTCAAACCCGAACGCTTCACCTTGGCCACGGGTGAGTCGCGGCCGCTCGAGGTCGAGGGAACGCTGAGCGATGGGTCCCGAGTCGATCTGACTCCTGGCGCCACGGGGACGACGTACCGCAGCTCTGGGGCGCGGTTTGCGAGCGTCGATGCGAATGGCTCGGTGCTCGCGCTTGCTCCCGGCGAGGTCGAAATCACCGTGACGCACGGCAGATTCTCCGCGACCGCGAATCTCACGATCACCGGCGAGCCTCCGAAGGGCTTCGTGAGCTTGCGACTCGACCCCGACGTGTTGGCGTTGGGATTCGGCCAGAGCGCTCTCCTTAGAGCCATCGGCAAAACCGAAGACGGAACCGAGCACGACCTCGTCAGAGAGGGCTTCGAGGTGAGCTTCGGTTCCTCGGACAACAACTTACTGGTCGTGTCTCCCATGGGGTCGGTTCAAGCTCGCAACTCGGAGGGCTCCGTCACGGTCACCGCCAAACACCGCGAGCTCTCGGCGACGGCGAAGGTCGACATCAAGCGGGAGGTCGAGCGCCGACTCACTTCCATCACCATCGTGCCAGAGACCGCGACGCTCAACGTCGGCGAGACTCTTCAGCTCCAAGTGCTGGGAAATTATTCGGATGGAACTCAGGCCGATCTCACTCGCGGCTCCGGAACGACCTATCGCCCCACGCCCGCCAACGGCCCGGCGACCGTGGGCCAAACCACCGGGCTCGTGCGCGGGGCACGACCAGGCAACTCGGTCATTACGGCGACCAACTCGGGATTCACCGCGCAGACTCGCATTCGAGTGCTGGAGGCGGACGTCACACTCACCGAGCTCATCGTCGAACCCGCTCAGGTCTCCATCCCCGTCGGGGAGACTCGCGAGCTGACCGTCACCGCCGTGTTCTCCGATGGGTCTCGCACCAACGTCACGAGCTCACCGTCCACAACGTACTCGGTGTCTCCCATCGACGTGGCCACGGTGAATGCTGGTCGAGTCACGGGCCGACGCCCCGGGCGCGCCGAAGTTAGGATCACATACGGCGGAATCACGCGCTCGGTCGAGGTCGTGGTCACCGATCAGCCGGTCACCGTCGTCGGACTGCGGTTCGTGCCGGACCCGATCCGAGTCGCCGTCGGCAGCTCCGTACCCTTCCAAGTCATCGCGCAATACTCGGACGGGTCGACGCGAGACGTAACCGGCTCGAGGGGGCTGGCGCTCCGCATTTTGGACACTTCCGTCGCGGCCCTCTCCGGTATCGGAGGGATCCAGGGACAAGCGGCCGGCGATACTTTCATCGAAGCCAACTTCCAGAACGCGTCGGCTCGCGCACGGATCGTCGTCGAAGGGGGGCCGGTCGGATATGTCGCACTCATCCTGGTCGTACCCAATACCATCGACGTCGGATCCACGGAGGCTTGGCAGGTGGGCGGAGTGCGTTCCGACGGCCAGATCGACGATCTCACACACGACCCTAGGCTCCAAATCTCGGTGTCGAGCTCGAACGTCATCGCCGTGAGGCCGGGCGAGGTCGAGGGGCTACGCGTGGGGGTCTCGGATCTGACCGTGCGGATGTTGGGGCTGAGCGCGACGCGCAGCGTACGTGTGATCGCGACGGTCGATCCAGTGGTTCGGATCGAGTTCGTGCCTGCCTCCATCACGATGGACGTGGGCGATCAAGTCATCGTGCAGTTGTTCGCAATCTACCAGTCCGGAGCTCGGCGCGACATCACGTACGATCCCGGCGTGAACGGCAGCGCGACCGGCCCCGTCGACCTGCTCCCCGATCCGAACGGGGTGATCGTGGTTGCGCTCGGTGCTGGGCGGGCACAAATCGACGTCACCTACCAGAACCTCTCGGCGAGCCTGCCGATCACGATTCGGGGCGCGAACCCCACCCTCACGTCGCTCGAGGTGGTCGCGCCCACTTCGATGAACGTGGGCAACGTCGTGGCGTATCAAGTCATCGCGCACTACAGCGACGGGTCGGTCGAGGACGTGACCTTCGATCCGAACGTCGTCGTGCGAGTGTCTCCGCCTGGAGTGGCCAGCCTGCTCGGCGCCGGGGCCATCCGAGGAGACTCTCCGGGGACGGCGATGGTCGAGGCCGTGCTCGGGGGCTTCCAGGCGAACGCGTTCATCCGCGTGCTACCCGCGTCATTCGTGGCGCTCTTCTGGGTACCCTCGGCGCTCACACTGCAGGTCGCAGAGTCGGCGACGGCCGAGCTATTCGGTCGCCGAGCGGACGGGAGCACCAGCCGAATTTCTCCGTCCGGCGTGGACGCGCTCTCGGCGTCTGGCCCGATCGCAGTCAGCGTGGGCCCGACGAGCTTCATCATCAGCGGCAGCGGCGTTGGGACAGGTGAGTTGCGTGCCTCGATGGATGGGCTCGAGGCGGTGCTTCCCGTCAACGTGACACCTGGCCCAGCCCAGGTCACCGGCATTCGCGGAGAACCGAACCCGATGAACCTGACGATCCTGGGAATCGGTCGAATCACCGTGATTGCGACCTACTCGGATGGGCGGGAGGGCCCTGTCACCGGCGCAACCTTCGTGAGCGCGAACGGGATGGTCGCAAACGTGGATCCCAGCGGCACGGTGATCGGATTCAGCCCGGGCACCACGACGATTCAAATCAGTTATTCGGGCTTCAACGCGACGGTGACGGTCAATGTCGGCGCGACGCCCTTACGACTGATCGTCACGCCAGACCCGGTCGACGTCGACGTCGGTTCCGTCGTGGCGCTGAGTGTGTCCGTCCAACTCAGTGACGGAACGACTCAGCCCGCTACGGGTGCGACCTTCAGCTCCGACGACCCGTCGGTGGCCTCAGTCGGTCCACTCGGCGGCGTTCGCGGGGTGACCGCGGGACAGACGTTCGTGACGGTCAGCGCGATGGGATTGAGCGCGCGCATCGGCGTCACCGTCCACGCGGTCCCGCCGCCGGTGCTCACGCGCCTCGACCCGGATGCGATCGCGGTGGGTTCGCCAGCGACGACCGTTCGTGCGCTCGGGAGTGATTTCCGAGCGGGCGATCGTATCATCTTCGATGGCGGCGTGCTCACGGCGACCTTCGTCAGCGCCAACGAGCTCACCTTCAGACTCACCGCTACTCAGCTCCGGACCGTCGCCAATCACCGCGTCCAGGTCGAGCGTCCCACGACCGCGCAGAGATCGGTCGTTCGAACTCTGCGGGTCGGAGAGCCTCCCAACATCAGCGAGCTCAACCCGGCGGCGATGCGAGAGGGTACGACGGAGGATTTGGAGGCCGTCGGCAGCGGACTCACGGGGCTGACGATCACCTCCAACAGCCCGGTGATTTCGATTTGCTGTGCGGCCGAGTCAGGGACTTCGGTCCAATTCAGGGTGACCGCGCCGGCGAGCTCGGCGGGTTCGTATACGCTCACCTTCACGAACGACTTTGGCTCGACGACGGTCACGCTCACCGTCCTGGCTGGCCCAGCGGATCTCGTGGTCAGTGCGGGTCAAACGGTCCATCTGTCCGGTGCGAATACCTATCACGACGTTCGTGTCGAGGCTGGCGGGACGATCATCGGGGATGGGTTCACGCCCCTGCACCTGTTTGCGGAGGGCACGATCACGATTCGAGGGATGATCGACGTAAGCGGGTCGGACGGGCAGGACGGCTTTCGCGGACCGGCGGGCGGCGGTGACGCAGGACCCGGCGGCGGTGGCGGTGGCGGCGGTGCGGACGGCAACACCAACTCTCCTGCGGCAGGCGGGCAAGGCGCGCCGAACGGAGGCTCTGCGGCGATCGGCGCGGGAGCTGGCACGGCGGCCGGAGACGGCGGCGGCTTGGGTGCGGGCGAAGGTGCAGCCGGAGGCTGTGGACAAGGCGGTGGCGGTGGCGCCTTTGGCGGCAACGGTGGCGCGGGCGGCGGCGACGCTGGAGACGGGCGCGGAGCCCCCGGAGGCACGGCCTCCGGCGGGAGCACGTTCGCGGGTGGCACCGGCGGAGGCGGCGGAAGCACATGCAGCAATAGCTCCGGCGGAGGCGGGGGCGGAGGCGGAGGCGTGCTCGTCCTCGAGACTGCAGGCGGCCAAATCTCGGTGGTCGGCATCGTGAGGGCTAACGGCGGCAAAGGGGGCGATGGGTTTGGCAACACCGGAGGCGCAGGCGGAGGCGCGGGCGGCCGAGTTCAGCTCGCAGCCCCAGGCGGAGTCGTGAGTGTGTCGGGTACGGTCGAGGCGGTCGGCGGCGGCGGCGGCAACTCCTTCGACGGGGATGCCGGCGGCGGCGGCGGCGGCGGCCAGATCGTGATCAGCGCGGGGACTCGCAATCTCACCGGAGTCATCGACGTGGCGGGAGGCAACGGCGGGCTCGCCATTCGAAATGGAAACTCGGGGCGACCCGGAGCCTCGGGAGTCACGCCCTAATCGGTATTTTTGACAGGCCCTGGCCCCAGGTACGGCGAACGTAAATCATAGAGCAGCCCCAAGCGCGGCGTGACAACTCACGGGCGTGACAACTCACGGGCGGGCCCTGGCGACGGCCACGCGGCGGCCAGACATTCCGAAAGCGAGCTCTTGGTCACCGATCAGGGCCACAGCGCCAGCGAATTCAGCATCGAGCCGCGTCCATCGGTCGAGGGCGAAAGGCCTTTCGATGAAAGTGCGGCGACCGAGCGACAAGGTCTGCGCAAAGACGGTCAAGTGCCCCAGCGGGTCAATCAGCACCGACGGAGTTCCCGTCATGAGTAGCCTGGGAGAGTCTCGCGCCGGCACATCGTACCCGGGCAACGCTCGGATTCGAAGCCCGTCGGCGCGGTCTGCGAGTCGGCGCGGTCGAGCCTCGACCAGGTTGACTCGATCGAGGATGCTGGAGCGAACCGCGAAGAGGACACCGCCCTGCTCGAGGTCTTGAATCGATTCGATGGGTCGACTCTGCCCGAGAGTGGAGTCTGCGACGACCTCGGCGGGGAGGGCAACACGCTGGACTCTGCCAGCCGCGTATCGGGCCAGCACTCCGGAGCAGCCCCCGAGCCAGGCGACACCCCCTCCCGCGGATGCGACGTGACGCCACGACCCCGGGATGGGTGCGAACGGATCCGGAAACTCGGCGGTTCGCGCGCAATCGTTCGTGCCCGGCGAGGTTTCGAGTTCGGGAGTGCTCGGATCGTCCCACGCGACCTCGACCTCGGCGGCGACGTCTCCTCGGAGCTCGTAGACTTTCCAGCCCGCACCCACGAGGAGCCCCACTCCGTGGGCGACCTCTGCGACGTCGTCGTAGGTGATTTCGGGTAGGTCATATTTGGTCCAATGAGGCGGGTTGATTGAAACGTCGAGCCGTCCAGCGAAGCCGCCCTCGGGTGTCGTCGCTGCGATCCAGAACGTCCCATCCGCGCGCGATCGAGCGGCGCCGACGACAAAAGCGCGAGGATCGACCGGCAGCGAGATCGGCGAGCCCAGAGCGCGGCCTTCGAGCTTCGTGACCTCCGGGGGGCTTGGCCAGAACACCCAAGCCGCGTCGCCGTCGGGTACGATCGCGGCGGCAGGGAGGGTGTGCTCGCGGCCGTAGGTAGGTTCGGGAGGGCTGCCCGAATGAGACCGCAGCCACTCGCCATCGCGGGCTCTCGCGAGCAAAGTCCCGACGGGAATCGAGTCTGGCCGAAAGAGATCAGCTGGCAGGCCCAACTCGGCAAGTAAACCGGCGCGAGCGTGGTCGTCGGCATCCAGCACGAGCGCTCGACCGTCGGCCATACTCACCCAGGTCTCGGTCTCCGTTCGATGAACGATTCCGGAGATGGCGACCGAGGAGGTCAGGATTGTCTCCCAAGGACTCGTCCCTCGGACCTGGGATCGATGAAGTCGGTAACGCCCCTCTTCGACGGTGTAGACTAGGCCTTTGCTACCGACGCGACCCAGGTGGACCCGCGACCCGAGGCGACTGACATCCCGAGTCGCCAGCTGAGGAGACAAGTCGAGCGCGAAGACGGCGCCCTGCCCGCCGAGGAGCAGCGTGGACTCGTCGAGGGCGACCACAGATTCCGCCTTGTCTGGGGCTCTCGACAGGCTGCCGCGGACGGTGCAAGTCGACAGATTGTCGCACTCATAGACGATCAATCGGTGGGGCGAGTTGATGTCTTGGTGTATGATGAGTACGGACCCAGAGGGAGCTCGACACAAAGTGTATTTCTCGATCCCCGAAAACCGTGGAATCGAGTGTTTCAGCTCGACACCTCGACTCGACATCGAGAAGACGCGCGCGAGGTCCGCTTGGTCGGTGTCGAGGCTGAGCACGAGGACGGAAGCGTCACCGAGGGCCTCCGCATCGATGATCGGCCCGGGGAAAGTCACCGGGTGCGTCGTTCGCTCCCCGGCTGAACCGATCCACAGCGCGACTCGCTCGCTGACGAACGCGGATGCGCCGCTCGGCGTCATCGCGGCGATCTCGACGGGCTCTGCGTCCAAAGGGGGATGGATGAACTCGATATCCAGCGGAGGGCTCGTCGCGGCGACTTCCGGCCAGGCCGAGCAGGTGCCCGGGCGCGTCACGACGACCGACCGTTCGAGCGCGAGCGCGGAGGGATCTGAGGAATCGAGCCTATGAGTCGGGTCGAACACGGCGGCGAACGGGGGGATCGGGCACGCGTCGCCTTCGAGCAAGAGCTGAGGAGGTTGCGTCGCGGGCACGGCGCAGAACGGACAGCTCCCAATCAGAGGGGCATCGGTGGACTTTCGCACATCGAGCGCTCCGACTTCGGTGACACTCAGCGGCGCGCTGGTGGGGCCCACGAGGTCCGCGGCAGCGACGACCACGAGGAGCTTCCCGTAGGTTTCGTCGACCTCGACGCGACCCAGTCCGTCGCGAATGGGTACGACTTTGTCCACCTGCCCGCTGGCGTCCATGGAAACGAAAACGACCAGATCGCCGGGCAGCGCGTCGACGGGAAACGTGAGCGCGTCGGGAGCGCAAGCGATCAGGCCGCAAGCGATCAGGCAGCAAGCGATCAGGGCGAGGCGCAGCGTCGCGCTCCCTGAAGAGGGACTCACCTTCTCAGCATGCACTCGACCGTGGAGACGAGGAAGCCTTGCACATCGAAATTCCGGCGGAATGTCGTCCGGGGACAGGTGACACGACCCCATGTCCGCTGACCACGGGCATCGAACGAGTCTCTGCGGGGCTCGGCCACAAGCCTTTCTTCGTCAGCCGAGTAGGCCGGGAGCTGGTCGAGATGCCCGCAATGGAGCTCGAGTGAAGCACCGGTTTGACACCTCGTGCGATCCTCCCCATGACTGAGGAGCCCAAACGAGGGCTGCCGAACGAATCCGAGGAAGTCGAGAGGCCGGAGCGAGTCTTGTGAGTGAAGCCAAGCGACGCGAGGTTCGACGACAGGAAATCACCAGCGGAACTGGTTGGGATCGAACTCTCGCTCGTCGAGGAGGCGATAGCCTTCGGGATCTTGGATTTCCGCCGGGATCGACTCACCCGATCCGAGCCCCGCGGGCTCGCTGACGTCGACGACCACGCGCGCTTGAGTTGCGGAGGGATCGGCGCTCGGCGTGCTCTCAGGGGCGTCCCACGACTTGACGAGCTGCGCGGTGAGCCAGCGATCAGCCGGGATGCCGAGTACGACGTGGAGCCGCGAAGTCTCCGAAAGCTCGACGACCAAGTCGACCGAGTCGGAGCCTCGGAGCTCGAAGGGGACCGAAGCCTGAGCTCGGAGCGCATCACGATCGCACGCGATTCGATACCACCAATCCGGTCGCGCGGGCTCGCCATCCGGGCCCGGTTCACGAACGTCCTTGGCCGGCTCACCATCCGGGCCCGGTTCGCACGGATCCTTCGCGGGCTCTCCGTCTGGGCCTGGCTCGAGGGGTGACTCCCGATGAGTGACCCCTTTTTCGTCGGTGACCGTGGGGCCGCTGACTCGGCCGCGGATCACGACGGAGGCTCCGTCCAAAGCCTCGGTTGGGCCGACTCTGCCGAACACGGCCAACCCACCTTGAACGTAGGCCTCGGGGAACGGAAAGAGGGCCTCGCCTTCTCGAGAGCTCAGGAGGTGCGGTCCTTCGACGAGGGGGTGCCCGCCCGTGGGAATGGCTGGGTTATCGCCGAGCAAGCGCAAGACGTCGACGTTCACGGAGATCTCTTCGACGGTGACCCGGCCAGAGAGCTCGCTCGAGAGTCCACCGAGGTCGAGCGCGGCGACCAGCCCAACCCGCGCTTCACGCGGCTCGGGCAGCGAGAGCGAAGCGTCGGTGCGCTGGCCACACGCGGAGAGGGCGAGCATGGAGCTCGCGGTGAGTGTTACCCATTTTGGAGTTCTTCGGCCTTTCATCGCGCCGCCTCCTGGCACAACTTCTTGAGTGCCTCGTTTGCATTGATGATTTGGGACAACCTCGGCCGCTTCATGCCCAGCTTTTCGGCGGCTCGCGTGATGTTCCCTTGGCTCTCCGCGAGCGCCCGCGCGATCGCTTCTACCTGAATCCTCTTCTTCAGCTCGGACAGCGAGACGTCACCCGCGAGAATTCGCGAGAGCAGCGCGTCCTCGGGATTCTTGGCCGGTCGCTCCTCGGGCCTCGCGCGAATCACCTCGGGCCGCTCGGCGGTCACGAGGGGCTCGGTCGGATCGGGAGGAGGGGCCGCCGAGCGAGTGAGGGGTGGCGAATCAGCGAACAGCTCCTCGTACTCTGCGAAGTCGTCCGGACCGATCACCGAGCCATCGGCGAGCAGAGCCACCGAGCGAATGACGTTCTCGAGCTCGCGGACGTTTCCGGGCCAGGAATACCTGGTCAGCATGGCCTCTGCGCCTTTGGACATGGACTTCTGCGGCGTGCCGGTCTCGAGCGCATGGCGGCCGAGGAAGTGCTGTGCCAGCTCGATGATGTCCTCGACTCGCTCGCGGAGCGGCGGGAGCTCCACGGTGATTCCTCGGAGCCGATAGTAGAGGTCCTCGCGAAAAGTGCCTTGGCGCACGAGCTCCACCAGGTTCTTGTTGGTCGCACAGAGTACCCGGGCCTCCAGCTTGATGGGTCGGCCTCCGCCAACCCGTTCGAACTCACGCTCCTGCAATACTCTCAGCAGCGAGACTTGAGTCTTGGGAGAAATATCGCCGATCTCGTCGAGGAAGATGGTGCCTCCGGCCGCCATCTCGAATCGACCGGCCTTCTTCTGGTGGGCGCCGGTGAACGACCCGCGTTCGTGCCCGAACAGCTCGGACAACAACAGGGTCTCAACCAAGGCCGCGCAGTTCAACTTCACGAAGGGTCCCGACGCGCGCGGAGACGATCGATGCAACGCCTCAGCCGCGAGCTCCTTGCCGGTACCCGACTCTCCGAGGATCAAGACCGTGTTGTCGCTGTGCGCCACTCGGTCGAGAATGTGAAAGACCTTGAGCAGCTTCGGGGAACGGCCGATGAGTGCGACATATCGCTCGTCCCATTCGGAGCTCCTCGTCCGTGCACCGCGCGGCTGCGGAGCGACGAGGATCGGCTCGCCGCTCTGTCGGCGCGACTCTCCCTTGATCCGTTTCGAACCGGGCTCGTCGAGCGCGCGCATCGCCTGCTCGAGCTCCACCTGCGTGCGGGAACCTGCAAACGCAGCGCGAAGGTCCGCCGGGAGCTCCGCGGAGAGCTCCCCTCGCAGCTTCTCGGCCTGAAGCAAGTGGGCCCTGGCCGTTTGAGTGTCTCCGCGAAGTAGGAGCGCTCGCCCGAGCGTCGCCTCGACCTCTGCGCGGAGCAGCCTGTCCTCGGTCTTGTGCTCCGAGGCCGCCGTTTGCGCCGCTTCGACCGCCCTCGGATCCTTCTCCGCGATACGGATCTTGGCGGCGAGCAGGCTCACCTTGGTCGCGATGCGAGCGGTCTTGATCTTGGCCTTGGATGCCTCGAGCTCCGCCAGAATCTGGGCCGCCACTTGCGGCTCTCCGGCCCGCAGCTCGACTTCGGCCAGGTCTGCCAGAGTTTCGACCGGACGCTCGGGCCCGAGCCTTCGCTGATGAATCATGGCTTCGCGGAGCCGCTTGGCGGCGAGCTCGTACTGACCTCGCTCCGCAGCGATGCTCCCATCGAGCGCCAAGGAGATCGCGCGGAGGCGCTCCACCCCGCCGGCCTCGGCGATCCTGAGCGCCTCGGCGTTGTAGGCCTCCGCGCGATCCAGCGATCCGACAGCGAAGGAGAGATTCGCGAGGTTGTAAAGCACGCGGGCGAGCTGAGTCTTGTTGCCGAGCCTGCGGAACAGGCCGAGCGCGGAGCGATAGTGTCCGAGCGCGACGCCCAGCCGGGACTGCTGGTGAGCCAATACACCGAGGTTCAAGTGGCCGAACGCCAAGTGCGACATTTCTCCGGCCGACTTGGCCCGCTGAATACCGGCCTCGAGGCTCGCTTCGGCGAGGGACTCGCGCCCCGCGCGCATGTGCGCCAGGCCGATGTTGACCAGCGAACGCGCCTCCGCGCGCAACAGCCCGCTCGACTCGGACAACCTCAACGTCTCGTCGAACGACAAGAGCGCGGTGTCCACGTCGTCAGCCGCCAGCGCGATCTTGCCCAGCAAATTCACCAGCTCGATTCGCACACGCACGGACCCGCATGAGTCTATGCTCTCGAGACCTGCTCGGCCGCGCTCCCGCGCTTCGTCCAATTTTCCCTTATGGTACAAGGCTTCGGCGCAGGCCACTTCGAGCTCGGGGCGCTCGGCAGCATCATCCGCCAATGCCCGACGAGCTTCCTCGATCACCGCCAGCGCCCGGTCGTACTCGCCCGACTGATTGGCAAGCTCCGCTTCGAAGAGTACGGCCGGTCCCACGCTGGACTCAGGCAGCGCAGCCTTCCACTCTTCGGCCCGCCGGAGCGCATCTCGACGCTCCCCGCGGATCGCCGCCAGGCGCGCCAGTTGCTCGAGCACCAGGACACGAGACTCGCCCGAGGCCAGTGGCAAGACCTCTTCATACGTGCGCGCCGCCGCGGCATGAGCCCCCGCCACGGCGTGGGCCTCCGCGGCCTTGATCGCCAAGCTCATCCCACGCTCGGGCTGATCGGAGCGCAAGTAGTGATGCGCGATGATCGCGGCTCCGGCCGGACGACCGGGCTCCGAGGCCAACACTTCAGCCCACCGCCGATGAAGGCTCTGCGCGAGAGCTGTGGGCATCGCGGCGATCGTCGAATCGAGGTTCACGCGTCGAGCGAACGAGAACCGAAGCTCGCCGTTCTCGATCGAACGATCGAGGATTCGAGAGTCTCGCAATCCAGAGAGAGATTTCACGACGTCCTTTTGCGGGCGTCCGGTGACTTCGGCGACGACTTTGGCGGAGGCGGGCGCGGAGGCGAGCGCGAGCGCGTAAAGGAGCTCCCGCGAGAGCGGGTCGAGCCCGGCGAGCCGGCGCGCATAGAGCTCCTCGACGTTCGACGGCAGAGTCTCGAGGAGCTCGTCGATCTCGCGGGGCAACCCATTGGACGCGGCGAGCAACCGCTCGAGCACGCGAGGTGAGTCGAGGTAACGTCGCAACCCATCCAAGTCGAGACGACCGAGGAACATCACGTCGTCCGCGCGACGCTCCCTTTGCTCCTCGAGAAAGTCTCGTACCGGCGCACTCGACTCCGACTCATCTGAGAAACTCAGTACGAGCAACCCAGGACGGGCTGCCTCGAGCGGCTCGCCCCGAAATCCCTCCGCCAAGTCCGCAGCGAGCTCGAGCGTATCAGCGCCCGCTCGCTCGAGCTCGTGTACGATGACGAGCAGCCGCGTTCGCTCCGCGACTCCAAGCAACAGGCGTCGCACCGAGTCGAAAAACAGGAGTTTTCGTTCGAGCGACGGAGTCCCCGCGGCACTCTCCTCGGCCCCAAGCACCGGTTCGAGCCCAGAGAGCAGCGGGTCGATGAGCGCCCGCTCTCCCATGCTCTCCGCCCAAACGATCGCGGCTCTCGCAATTTCCGCGAAGGGCGCGAAGCTCGGGCCCGCTGCGTGGGGCGTACGCCCCTCGAGCACCAGGACGTGCCCGGCTTTTGCGCCCTTGACGAGACCGAAGAGCAAGCGACTCTTCCCTGCCCCGCTCGGTCCGTGCAGCACGACGGCGCTCCCGCGATCGGCGAGCAACCGCTCCTGCAACCGCACGAGCTCCGAGCCGCGAACTTCCCACTTCGCGCTGCGCTCGGAGTCGGACGAAAACGATCGCGCAAGCTCGGTCATTGCTCCCACTCTAGGGGCTCGACCACGCGGGAGGCCAGTCGCCAGTTGGGGGATGGGACCGCGACGTACCCGAACAAACCCGCCGGCAAAGTGGCGAGGTTCATCGGCGAGCGTAGCGCGCACCGAACGATCTGTAGCTTCCAAGGCACGAAAGACGTAGCCACCGCAGA
This sequence comes from uncultured Myxococcales bacterium, assembly GCA_964463485.1. Lineage (GTDB taxonomy): Bacteria > Myxococcota > Kuafuiibacteriia > Kuafuiibacteriales > Kuafuiibacteriaceae > CAYXDO01. The sequence goes on from CAYXDO010000015.1 coordinate 90,886, forward strand.
ACGACCAGCGCAGCCGGCCCCTTTCGAACGCGTACGAACGGGTGGCACGGGGGCTGCATTTTCGGCTTGCATGGTTGCCGTCGCGATTCAGAATCCCTTCTCGCTCCCCGCCGCTCAGCTTTCCGTGGTTGGCGAACCGACTCATCTCGATGCGGCCGAGCTTGCTGGCGCCTTCGAGGAGCTCGGACTTCAAGGTGGGGCCTCGAAGTCCGCCATCCGGCAGTTCCAGGCCCGATTCAACGCGCTCAACCCGAGCACGCCGATCAAGGTCGATGGGATCGTCGGTCCCGAGACGCTCGGAGCCCTTCGTCAGGTGTCGAACGGCGGCGCCGACTGGACCGCGCCCTCCGCATCGTTCAACCCACAGGCCGCCTATCGCTCTGCTTCACCGGAAATGAGCGCGGATGCGCCGCGCGTCGACGCGCGCTGGCTCAATACGTTCGGCGACGCCGCGGCTCGGGAGAGCCTTCTGAGAGCGACCAACCGACAGACGGACCCACAGTCGGACGCTGAAGGCGCTTCCGTGGCGTCCGTGGCTGGCAGCCTGTCGGGCCTCGCCGCAGGCGCAGCCGTCGCCGCGCGGGCAAAGTCTCCGGTCAAACTCACTTCGATCCAAGGCGGCGCCCTGGTCGACGACGTCGCGGGCTCGATGGCCAAGAAGGCCACGCTCACGAGCCGGCCCTACACCGCGAGCTTCAACGGCGCCGAGCTCCGCGTGAACCCAGGTGAGTCGGCGAAGGTCGCCGTCGAACGTTGGGCAGCGGCCCCCCGAACCCTGACTCAGTTCCCCACCAACACCAGCATGCTCCGCGGAGTCATGGGCGGGGACACGCTCGAGTCGGTCGCCAAGCGCATGTCCGATGCCGCCGCGAACAGCGGCAAGCTCATCGGTCATGAGTTCAACGGCGTCAAGCTGCTCGCGCGGCCGGGTGACTCACAGGCCCAAATCCTGAAGTCGTTCACCGCCGGTCAGGCCGCCAAGAAGGCCACGAGCCAGGCCGCGGCGGTCGCAGCCAAGGCCGGAATCGCCTCGAAGATCGCCCCTCGCCTCGGCGGCGCGGTCACCGCAGCCTTCGCCGTCGCGGACATCGCCTCCGGATTCCACGCCGACAAGGTTCGCAACGACGGCTCGTACACCGAGACGACCAAGGCGAGCGGACGAGCGGCGGGCGGCGTGGCTGGCGCGTTGGCCGGCGCGAAGGTCGGAGCGGCCGTCGGCACGATCTTCTTCCCCGGCGTTGGGACCGCGGTCGGCGCGGCCATCGGCGGCGTCGCCTTTGGCGTCGCCGGATCGATCTTCGGTGAGAAGATCGCCGACGCCACCAACTGAGTCTGTCGGCCGTCGGCCGTCACACGCGGAGAGGGTCCGACGACCGTCGTCGGGCTCGAATATCCGGGTTCGGGCGCGAGCATGACGAGCATGGGCGCGTGAGTATGAGTGGCCTTCGACCCACCGACGAAATCTCTTCCGAAGCAGCGGACAAGGTCTCCGGGGGACAACTCAGAATCGGTGCGTCGGACGATCCTTTGGAGCAAGAGGCCGACCGGGTGGCTCGCTCCGTCTTTTGACGCTCCCGCCTTCAGGCAGATCCGCGATCAGCGCCACTGATACTCAGCCTTCCGCCCGACTGAATACTCAGCGCGCCGGGCGAGCCACGGTGCTCGCACACCGAGAGCGCTCCTTCCATTCGCGCTGGCACGACCGCTGAGTCGATCGCCTTTTCGATTTCGCGCGCTAGCTCCTCGATCCCCTCGGCGTCTGGCCGCGGACTCCGACATGGGACGTTCCGACGCGGGCGAGGGACGAGCCAGGTCAGCGCACGTCGGAAGCTGCTGATGCCTCCGAACACGAACAGAGTGGGCAACATCCAGAATCCGACGAGAAAGGGGACGCCGAGCGGAACCATGAACCAGGGACCACGATCCGTGAACATCGCCACGGCGAGGATTGCTGCCGAACCGGCCGAAAGCGTTGCCACCACGACCGCGAACCCCTGGAGCTTCCGAGCCAGCGCGGCGTGGATCGACCCGCGATGCCGCAGGGTCCAAAAGACGGAGAACGCGGCCACACAAGCGACCCTCGTGACGAAGAGACGCGCCACGTCGAACGGCACTTGCGCGTCGAGGATCACTCTCGGGCTACTCAGCCGCGAGTAGCACAGAGTCGCCGCCACGAACATGAGCACGCCTGCGAAGACGGCTTCGATCGCGGTCGCTTGGGGCTCCGAGGAACACTCAGTCCCGCCGTTGGGCCAACGCACGAGTCTCCGATACACGACCAGCGCGCCGGCACCGAACAGCAGTAAGATCGGCGTCGCGGCGCCCACCGACACCGCCAAGGCCAAGAGCTCGGAGGCGCTGAGTCTGAGGGTCGGGGTATAGAAGTCTCCGAAGGGAGCCGCTCGAACCGCGAGTATGAAGAACACTCCCACCGCGACGAGGAACTGCGTCCTCGCAAAGTCGGTCACTTTCCTTCCGAAGGCGTCGGTGGCCGGGTCGTGGCTTCGAATGGCCAGCGAGAGCGCCCGACGGGTGAGTCGCTTGAGAGCCCGTCGACTCTCCGCCATCGCCCGAGTCCCCCCATTTCCCAAGCGCGCCTCGCGATCGATTCTCCACTCCAAAGCGTCGAGAGCTCGAAGAATCTCTCGCACGGGCCGGAGCTCGAAGCCGACCAGCGTCCGCCGGATCCTGCTCAGGGCCACGCTCGCCGAGCGAGGAAACCGAAGCGCGGCGACGAAAATGAGTATGGAGACGACGAACAAGAACGTGAGACCGACCACCAACGTGCCGCCCATCATGAATTCGACGAGGTCCGAGCGCTGCATGACGCGGTCCCATGGCCATGGGCCAAAGCAGAGCTCTGGAGCCGTCAGAAGAAATCCGAGCGCCAACACGGTCTCGAGGCGGGCCTCGATCGGATGAGACGCGATACCCCAAGTGCCTCGACGAAGTGCCATAGCCGATGGGTCTCCAAACGTCGTACCAAGCACGAAACCTGCGGGCCATTCGAGAGGCTGGGGAGCTTCTTACACACTCGGGAAGCCGACGGCACGGACCACACCTTCGCTACCGAGGCCAGCCCGGGCGGGCGCAGGGACTCGCGATGGGTGAGCGGCCTGGCTGGACGGTCGACTATCGAGCCCTGATCGAGCCCTGAAGGGCGGACGGTGGGGTCGGTAGAACGATGAGATCAGCGGCAGTCAGCCGGGCAGGTCAGACTCGATTCGCCGCCGGGATTCTCACACTCACCGTTGCCGCACTCTGCTACTTGGTAATGGACGACTACGTCCTGACCCTCGGAGGGCGCGGGCGTCAGCACCAGGTCTTGGCCATCACTCGAGACCGTGAAGTCGGACCCGTAGCTGAGTTGCCGATCTCCCAAGCTCACGCTGACCCCCTTGGGAAAGGCGGCGGGCGGATCGAGCAAAATTCTGTTCGGCACGATGAGCTCATTGGCAATACGCTCCAGGGTGTTGGCGAACTCGGTCTGGCAGATTGAATCGACCAGGCACGCGGCCTGTTGGCCTTGCGGGGCGTGGCAGAGAGCCCGACCAAGACCCGGGGCTGCGTCGGCGATCTTCTGCTCCATGGCGACGGCGAACTCGACGTACCGACTGCCGGCCAGGGCCGAGCAACACGACGGCGTATCGTAATACGAGCACCAGTGGCAATTTTCCCAAAACATCAGGTTCTGGTTCTCGCACCGATCGAGCGAACGGTCGCAGAACTCTCCAGCTGGACAGAGGCCTGGATTGCTGATGCAGCCCGCCGCATGACTTCCAGGGGAAGGCGTCTGATTACACGTGTCCCCGCAGGAGGTTGGTCCGCCGTCGATGCCGATACGGCACTGGCTTGCGGAGCCGTCGTTCCCGATCCCGCCGATCACCGCCACGCGCACCTTCGACGCCTCCTTGACGTTGAGCAGCTCGTCGACCACGACCGCGACCGGAGTGACCTGAGGATCGTCGTCGTTTTCATCGGTGACGAAGACGACGATCAAATTCGCATCCTCGCGAAGAAATCCGGCGTTGCAGCTCTCGAGGCGATCTTTACTCAGCGCGAGCAACATCGCGCTCAACCCTTCTTCCTGTCCCGATCCGCAGGAGCCGACCCGGACGTTCCCTTTGAAGAATCGCAGTTGGTCGGCGGGGGCCATGTCGGACGTGATGATCTTGCTTCCTTCGCGGCCTCGGAAACAGCCGTGTCGCAGCTGGAGGGGCTCACACTGCGAGACGTCTGGGCTCCCTTCGAGACGGCCGTTCGGGGAGTACGTGCTCACAGCGAGTCCGCCCAACTCTCCTCGGTCGCATCGCGTCGTCTGTCCCGGAGCGCAAAGCGGAAGGTGGGCGTCCGAGACGTCGGTGGTGACGATGCCGATCTGGTAGCTGCCAGACCGGGGAAGCTGGCTGATGAAGGCTTCGAAGTTCCGCGCGAGGTTCTCCTGTTCATCGGCCATGGACCCGGAGTTGTCGACGACGAAGAGAATGTCGGCAGGCGTTGGCTTCGGTGCCGAGACGAAGACTTCGCGTTCCGTCGCCGAGCGCACCGGCGGGCGCTCGAAGTCGTAGGCAATGCAGGCAGTCAGCAATCCAGAAGAGAGGGCGGTGAGGACGAAAGGGGACTCCTTGAACATGCCCCAGGGTGAGGGGCTCGATGCGAAAAAAGCAAGGCGGCGAGTCTTCGCCGCCTCGGACCGAAGGTGCGGAGACTCCCTCGAGCTTGAATCTATTGAAGGCGGGCTCCGAACCCGAACGAGCGCAAGTCCCGCCGTTCGACGTGCGCGGTGGCGTCTTCGCCAACGGTGTACCGCCATCGCTGGTCCGGACCGCAACGTTCTTAGGCAGGCCGACCGAGCGCCGAAATCGAGATCTGTTCGGTACGACCCCGAAACGACACCTCCCGGAACGTCTCCTCGTGAGTATATCCTGAGGCTTTCAACCGATGGACGAGCTCGTACACGACGTGACGGCGTGCCTCGGATGCCGACAAGACGAGCTTCCCTCCGGGCAGCAGCAGGCCACGAGACTCGATCAGCTCGAACAACACCGGCGGTGAGTCGGGCTCGTACAGAATATCCGAGCCCACCAAAAAATCGCTCGGACTAGCCTCTGTGATCGCCCAGTCGAGAAATCTCACCGAAATGCCGCGCAGCCCGCTCTGTTCGATGTTGAGCGCTGCGAGCGCCAGCGCGCCCGGCTCGCGGTCGGACGCCTCCACTTCGTAACCCAGATGGGCCAGTGTGAGGCTCACCAGCGCGGGGCCGCAACCGAGCTCCTTGATTGGTGTACTCGCTGAAATTCGAGGCCCCTGCAAGAGCCACTGGCTCGTGGCGACCGCCGCCGGCCAGATCTTCGACCAGTAGCGATCGGGCTGGTTCTTCACTTCGAACAAGCGAAAAGACAGGCTCGGCGTGAGCACGACGTCGATCGGACGAACTCGGTACGCAGAAAGGGACTCCGGTAGGCTCGGCTCGCCGCCCATCGAAGTCTCAAACCAGCCCGCGCGTGGAGAGCTCGTCCTTGAGCCACGCGTAATAGATCGGGGCTGCGACGAGCCCGGCCACGCCGAACGCGCTCTCCATGATCAGCATCGCCGTGAGGAGCTCCCAGGCCGACGCGCGGATCGTGGACCCTACGATTCGTGCGTTCAGGAAGTACTCGAGCTTGTGAATGACGACGAGAAACACGAGCGAACCCACGGCAACGACCGGCGACACGGCCAGACTCACGACGACGATCGCGGTGTTCGAGACGAGATTTCCGATCACCGGCATGAGCCCAGCGATGAACGTGACCAGCACGAGCGTCTTCGAGACGGGTAGGTGCGCGTTCAGGATGGGAAGCAAGACGAGCAGATACAGCCCCGTGAACAGCGTGTTGATCGCGGAGATTCGAACCTGAGCGAACACGATCCTCCGAAACGCTTCGCTCAGCTTGTGTACGCGGTCGGCGAGGGCTCGCGCCAGCGGGGCGGCCGCGTGGTGCTCGGTCACCTCACGGAGCGAGACCATGCCTCCGATCACCATACCGATGAGTATGTGAGCGAGGGTGTGGCCGGTCTTCTTTCCGACGAGCTGGATTTCGGAGGCGTGCTCGCGTAGCCACCGCGTCGCATCTTCTTGGACCGCGGCGGCGCTGCTCGGGATCCAGTTGGCCGCCCACTCGGGCAAGGAGGAGCGTGAGCCTTCGATGATCTCGGCCATCTTGGCCAGGAGCGCGGGGATGCTGGCGTCCTCGCTCTTGACGAGCCCGAGAGTCCAGACGACCGCGACGGTCACCATGGCGACCACGACGCCCACCAAAACCCCGACCGCCAACCCCTTCGACCCTTTGGTGGACAGGCGTCGCGCGAAGACGGGAGCGATCGAGGTGACGAGCTCGTGCACGAGAAGGCCCGCCACGAGGGCGGGCAGGAGATGCAAACCCAGCACACCGAGGGCGCCGATGACCGACACGCCGTAGGCCGCGTACTCGGTCCGGGTCGGCTGAGTTGCTTCGGTCATTACTCGTGTTCTTCTCCGGTCATGGGAAGCTCGGGATGAATCCACTTTTTGAGCAGCGGGGTCAGCGCGAAGAGCAATACGGCCGCGATCCCGGAGGCGATGGCGATGCGGCCGAACACGTCGGCATAGACGTGCAGGGTCTCGATCGGCGGGGGAATGATCTTTTCCTCGCCTGCGGTGTGGCTCACGCCGGTCAAGGTCGCAATCAGCCCCGCGAGGTACTCGGAGAATGCAGTGGCCAGAAACCAGCCGCCCATCATCGTCGACACCATGTGGGCCGGCGACAGCTTGGTGACCATCGAGAGACCCACCGGGCTCAAGCAAAGCTCTCCGGTGGTGTGCAGCAGATACGCGAGCACGAGCCACGAAGCTCCGATCATGCCGCGAGGCGTGGCGCCCTGGGCACTCCACCAGAGCACCGCGAACCCAAGCGAGAGTTGCACGAGCCCCAGCGCGAACTTGATGGGTGTGGAAGGCTCCATGCCCAGCCGGCCCAATAAGCCCCAGAGCATCGTGAAGACGAGGCCGAAGAGGAGCACGAAGGCTGGGTTCGCGGCCTGAAACACACTGGCGGGGACTTCGTTGCCTCCGATCCCCATCCCCACGTGAGAGGTCTCGACCGGCCAACTCACCGTCGCGGTGCGCGAGGCTCTCTGGGCCTCCTGCTTGAGCGCGTCGAGGCGATCGATGGTGAAGACTTTCCCATTCAAGACATAACCAAGCTGCTCTTGGTTCACCTCGATCGTGAGGGACTGGCCGACGTCCGCCTGAGTCACCACTTTGGACTCACGCACGCGATCCACGTTGCGGTCCGCGAAGTTGTTCATCGAGCTCCCGGCCTGCTCGAAGAACGCCCAGAACAGCATCGAAAAGAAAAACATCACGAGCGACACGAAGAGGCGGTGGCGCTCGAAGAGTTGCACCCGGAAGGCTTCCACGACGATGTAGAGGAAGGCAGCGAGCCCGAACACGACGAGCAAGCCACCGGCCAAGCTCGAGTTGCTCACCAGAAACGAAATCACCGGAATCGCCACCAACGTCAGCCCGAGCACGATCCCCTGGCGACGCCCGAGGCCGTCCATTTTGGGAGGCGCACCTGCGTCGTGTGGCAAGCCACCGCGTCCGAGCGCCGTCGTCGCCGCGAACGCCGAGATGATGAGCGCGATCGCGATGGGTGTGTTCACGAGCAGCATGATGGGATCGTTCCGAACGCTGCTGATCATCGTCACCGACCCCGCCAAGGCGCCGAGCAGAATCAACCCCTGTGTTACTCTCGTCGGCGCCACGAAGATCGCCAGACCGATCAACATGCCGATGGTGGCGAGCCCGAACCCATAGTGCCACCCGTACTTCTCGCCGATATACCCGCACAGGAGTGGGGCCATGGCCGCGCCCAGGTTGATGCCCATGTAGAAGATCGTGAACCCGCCATCGCGCTTCGATTTGTTGTGCGCGCCGTAGAGCGTCCCGACGATCGTCGAGATGTTCGGCTTGAAGAACCCGTTGCCGGTGATCAAGAGCGCCAGCGCCAAGAAGAACGCGTAGGTGTTCTCGATCGTCATCATCAAGTGACCGGCCGCCATGAGAGACCCGCCGATGATCACCGCGCGGCGCTGGCCGAGGATTCGGTCGGCGATCATCCCGCCGATGAACGGCGTCATGTACACGAGCGACGCGTAGGCGCCGTAAATCGTGTAGGCGTGTTTGTCGTCGAAGCCGAGGAAGCCTTTGGTCATGTAGAAGACGAGCAACGCCCGCATGCCGTAGTAGGAGAAGCGTTCCCACATCTCCGCGAAGAACAGGGCGAACAGTCCCGTGGGGTGGCCGGCGAATTCTCGCGGCGCGGTCGTGGCGCTCATGGGTTCCGTCCCGTGGTACGAGCGCGCGCTAGGATCAAGTGGGAAAGCGATCGGGAGCGATGAATGCCCGGATCCTCGTCCTCGGGTCGAGGTGGACATATTCAGTCCCATACGGTGATCCGATCGCTCGATCCATCACATTTGGCCGTGATACTGAACTTATGTATGGATACGGTCACACCTCGGTATGTGGTCGTCCACCTCTTCGAGCTCCCGCTCGAGGCGGCGTTTGGGGTCTTGAGCCCGCGGAAGGGCCCGCCGAGCTGGCGGAAGAAGGCGGTGGGGGTCGAGGTCCCGGACCGGCGAGGGGCTCGTCTGGCGGCGGTGAGCTCGGCGGCGAAGAAAAAGGGCGTCGTTTCCGGGATGAGTCGCGTGGAGGCCAAGGCTCGGATTCCGGGGCTGGAGATTCTGCCGCGTGATCAGGCCGCGGAGGCACGTATGTTGGAGGCGACCGCCGAGGTGCTCCTCTCGTTCAGCTCCATGGTCGAGGTCGGATTTCCGGACCGCATCACACTCGAGATCGATCGGAGTCGGGAGGTCCTGGAGCGGCGTGGGTTGTCGACGGAGGCAGAGATCGTGGAGGCGATCGGTTCGAGAGTCACCGAGCTCGGGCATCGAGTGCGGGCCGCGGTGGCGGACGACGTAGACACGGCTCGGACGTGGGCGGTGTGCACGCCGGTGGAGCTGAAAATCATCGGGCCGGGTGAGTCTGCGACTTCGCTCGCGTCGTTGCCGCTCTCCTCGTTGGTGTGGACGGACGCGGTGGACGATCCCGAGGGTCGGGTGCTCGAGCGGTTACGATCCGTGCAGAGCTCGTTGCGAGTGCTCGGCGCGGAGACGGTTCGGCACTTGGTTTCGCTTCCTCCGGATCAGGTGAAGAGTCGCTTTGGGGATGCGGGCGTGTTGTTGCTCGATCGGGCGTTGGGACGGCGGCGGCGGCCGCTCTTATCGTTCTTGCCCAAGGAGACTTTGCTCGAAGCCATCGAGCTCGACCCTGCGGTCGAGGAGCTATCGCCGATGGTGTTCGTGTTGAAGAGGCTCTTCGATCGCCTGGAGGCTCGGCTTTCGGCGCGCGGGTCGGCGGCGAATCGGGTGGAGCTTCGATTTTCCATCGCGCCGGACCCCGATCGCCCGGTGGGTATGCCGGTGAGTCCGGTGAGACTCGAGCTCCCGCTGGCACGGCCGACCCGGTCAGCCTCCATCTTACTTCGAATTTGTCGAGAGATCGTGAGCGCCTCGTTGCCGGGGGCGGTGTCCCGAGTAGAGGTCGAAGCCCGAAGCCCGGTGCTCTACGCGGGCGCACAGCTCGATTTGTTCACGCGGCGGGCCAAAGACGTGGAGCGCGTCGAGGAGCTCGTGGCACGTCTCTCCATGATGTTGGGGGAGCAGTCCGTATTTGCGGCAGAGCTGGTGGATACTCATCGTCCCGAGTCAGCCTGGCGAGCGCGCCCTTTCCTCGTCGACCTCGCTTTTTCCGAGCCCGCCGTGCTCGAGCCGGTTCGCTCGAGCCGAGAGACCGTGCTCGAGACGCAGAGAAAAGGGAGGAGCACGACACTCCCCGAGGTGGCTCGGGTGTCGGTGCTCGCGCTTGCCACGGAGAATCGACCCATCGACCGGCGACAGAGTTTGGCATCGGAGCAGCGGCAGTGGATCGTCGATGGACGACAGGACACGGTGAGCGGCGTGAGCGCATATTCGGAGAGACAGGGCTCGGAGAGCGACTCGGACGGAAGAGAGTGGATCGTCGACCGACGCCAACGATCGGAAAGCAACTCGGATGGAAGAGAGTGGATCATCGACCGTCGACGAAGCTCGGAGTCCGAGAGTCAGTCCGAATCCCCATCCTCGCTCGTCGAGAAGACTCGTCTCGATGGCGAAAGACCTTCCGGTCAGCCATCGACGGCCTCCGAGCCTCCAAAGTGGCCCAAGCCCGTCAAGAAAGAGCTGGCCACCGAGCCTCGCCAGCCCCTGCCCTCTCGCCCCCTCCTGCTCCTGAACGAGCCCGAGCCGGTAGAGTTCTTAGGGGGACGCGACAACTCACCTCCGCCAGGTGCTCGAAGAATCCTGCTGTGGCGCAACGAGCGGCTGTTGGTAAAAGACGTCGAATCCCGTGAGTCGCTCGAAGGAGAGTGGTGGACCAACGAACCTTTCCAGCGAGAATACGTGACCGTCACGGTGGAAGACGGTCGTCGGTTCTGGCTCTTCTTCGATCAGAACGGGGACGTCTTCGTCCATGGCCTCTTCGACTGAGTGATTCGGTTGCAAGGTTGACCGGCGACGCCGCTCAACTGATCATCGAGCGCCGGGCCCGAGCTTCTTCGTGTCGTCGTCCAGGATGCGCTGACGCTTGCCCGATCGGTTGAACTTCATCGCGTACAAAGCGCCTGCGATCGCAGCCAGAGGATTCATCACGGACAGGATGGGGGTGAGCAACACTACGGGGAAGATGGAACACAAAGCGACGTAGACCAACGCACCGGGAATGGCTTCCTTGAAGTGCCCGGCGTACAGCCAACCCATCGGACCGAAGATGAGGGAGAGTCCGCCGGATGCGAGCACGGACTTCTTGCCCGCGCTCGAAAAACGCCGCAGGTCCACCGAAGGGTCGAACCCGGCGATCGCGCCCCTGGCTTGTTGCTCCAGGCCCTTGACGCGCGATAGGTCATCCGGCGTTCGTGGTCCACTCGCCGATCGTTCTGACCCGATGACGCGATAGATCGTCTCGCCCTGATCGTCGACGTCCATGTCCAGCACACCCGAAACGACGAGCTCGTCGAGCCACGCTCTCGTCTTTTTCAGCGAGGCTCCGGTGAGGAATGCCAGGTTCGGAGTCGACATGGGAATCCGAGTCGTCATCCACACCTCGAGGACTCGCTGCTCGAAGGCTTCACGATTCACGAGCCAAGCTTACACCCAATGGCTGTCAGATCAGAAGCTCGACGGGACCTTGGACCTCGCGAGACCCAAGCGAGTGAGCAAAAGCCCGGTCGGTTCGGGACCGGGCCCGCACCGGTTCGAACCGAGGATCTCGCTGATCGGCATTGATCATTACACGAAGGCGACGCGGTCGAGACCATCGAGATCACCGGCGCGGCAAAAATTTCGGCGCCAACTCAGACGACCGACCAAGGCGAGCGCTCGAGCAACCCAACGCGAAGCTCCTCACTCACCCGGGCGCTACTCAGGGCTCGGGTGGTCCCGAATCGCTCCTGATCGATACGATGATCCTGCGGTCAGCTTGATTTTTTCGCCAGGCGAGGTCAACGATCCGCGATCATGAAGACCGAGACCTTTCGATTCCTGGAGCCAGCTGACTGGGAGCGACTCCTTGGCTGCTCGCAACGTGTGTCGTATCGAGCGGGACAGCGAATCGTGGAAGAAGGGGCCAAGGATCCTCGCCTGCTGATCGTCAACCAAGGCTTTGTTCGCATCGAACGACAAACGCCGAACGGCCAAGTCTCCTACGCGCGGGTGGGTAGGGACGAAGTCCTGGGCGAGATGTCGTTCCTCGAGTCGAAGACTACGACGGCATCGGCGGTCGCCGACACGGACGTCGAGGTGACAGTCATTCCCGAGCCCGACGTGGAGCGGCTCCTGTTGGCGGATCCGGCGTTGGCGGCGAGATTCTATCGGTCGTTGGCGGTGAGTGTATCGGCTCGCCTACGAGAGACCGGCGCGGCGCTGGCCGCGGCGCGAGGGAGTCGCCGCGTGCGAACGATTCCTGGCGAGGTCCCGCGACCGGTCACGTTAGGGATCGAGAAGCTCAAGGGCCAACTCACGAGTGTCGAGCTAACGGTCTTGACGGGTGAGTTTCCGGACGCGACCAAGCGTGTGCTCGAAGCGCTCGACGACATGCAAGAGCTTCTCAGCGCTCACGCAGACAACCCGGCGGCGGTCGGAGCCATCGATCGGGCGTGTTATGGCTACCTGCAGTCGAGTCGAACGTTCGCCAATTGTGTAGGGGCCGAGTCTCTAGAATCTCCGACCATCGAGCTGATGGAAGCTGAGGATCCGGACGGGGCCCCGCCGCTTGGGCGTTTTGTCGATGCGTGGTTTTTGTCTCGACCCATGTGCCACGCGATCCAGTCGCGCTCGCGGATTGTGGGCTCGAGAGTAGGGTCGACCCGGCGTGTCACGGTGATCGGCGGAGCCGGTCGTGAGCTCGGAGCACAGAGGCCCGCAGACGTCGAGTTGACCGTCTTGGGACTGGACTCGAGCTGGGCCGCCAAGCTCGGCCCAGGGATAGCAGGAGTACGCACCTTCGAGGCGGCCATCTCGGACCTCGTGCCAGGCTCGCCGCGGTTCGCTCTCGACCCTCAGGATTTGATATACACGACGGCCGATTTCATCAGCGATCAGACCGCGAAGTCATTCCTCGGATGGGCTCGCGATCGTATGAAAGTCGGTGGCGAGCTCGTGTTGGCCACGATCGACTGGAATGAGGCGGATCGAGCCTTCGCCGAGCACCTCCTCAAGTGGGCCACGCACTCGAGGAATGGCCAAGAGTTGGCCGCGCTGGCCGAGGGTCTGTTCGAGAGGGCGCGGGTGGAGACGAAGCAAGGCAACTTGATTCTGAGCTGCATTCGCTGACGGGTCCGAAGGGCGCCGCGGATTCGTAGTCACGGGCGAAGTTCCTGCGGAAGGCTCACGATTTTGGAGACGCGGTTTTGTTTCGCGACGCGTCTTCGCGCATGATCGAGGCGTCGTGAGCTTGCGTGTCTCGTCGGCGCTCACCCTCTTCGCTGCGCTCGGGGGTTGTAGCACGGAGATCCGACCCATCGAGCTCCCCGCTGAGTTGGACGTGGGAATTGTGGCGTCCATGAGTGGAGACGTCGCAATCGGGATGACGGCTCTGAGCTCGCTCGACTCACCGGTCGAGTTGGAGGTCGCGAGCCGAGGCTGGATCTCGGTCTCATCTTGGTCGCGGGAGGACCTCGGGTCGGCCGCTCGCTTCATCGACAGCGGAACCGCGTTCGGCCAGGTGCTGGGGTGCGCACCTAGGCTGCCGCCCCCGACAACTCACTACGCCTCGGGCCTGGACGGATCGCCTCGGGAGGAGGAGACGCCGACCTTCGGCCGAGACGATCTGGGGGGCGAATGTCCCGAGCGCGAGCTAGCGGTCGATATCACATGCGGGTCGGAGCCGCTTCTCTGCCCGATCGACTTCGAGTCGGCCTCGTGTCGACACGAGATCAACCTCTCGCGTTGTGACTCGGAGGTGCTATCGGTAATTGCGGACCCTGCCGACGGACTTTGCCTGGAGGACACGGGCCGGTGCCGGCTGCTCGATGGCTCTGGCCTCGGAGCCCTGGAGCTCGACTGTGCGTTTCTCGAGGGCGCCGACTGCCGGGTCGAGATTCGGACCCGCCCCCCTGCTGCTTTCAAAGTCACGAACCGAAGGGTTCTCGACGAGTCCGCCAGCCCCCCTCACGATGCGCTCCGAGTTCCTGAGTTTCTTTCGAGGAGCGTACTTGGCTGGGGCCGGCTGCGGGATCTGGCCGTCAACGGAGATCGCGTCATGGTCTCCGTCTCCGACCAACTGAGCCCTGGAGGTGACTGCAGCGGACTCTCGGGCAAGCTCCTTGCGCTCGATCGGGACACTCTGGAGACTCTCGCCCAAGCTGCGGGCCCGTGCGCGGATCGTGTGCTGCCGTACGAGGGAGGGTTCTTGACCGTTCACTGGGTACGGAGCGCGGTCGTCGTGAACCTCCGAGACTGGAGCGGGAGCATCACGTCCACCCCCACGGTGTTCCGAGTTCCCGGAGAGTCTGAGTTGCGACCAGGGGATGTCGACGTCGACGGTAGGCAGTTGGCCCTCACGATCCAGAGGAGTCTTCCTCCGAACGCGTTGCGGGCGAGCCTCCTGAGGATGGACCTCAGCCAGCCCGACAGCGAGAGATCGGCTTCGGTCGACGGAAGGGCGCTCCGAGGCGTGCGGGTCGTGGGAGGGACCACGGTGGTGGTTGATGATTTCGGAGACACGCTGCTGTACTTCGATGCGCAGCTCGAGCTCGAGGACGAGGCGCAAACTCTCCCGGCCCAAGGAGGACGTGATTCGGCGACGGTGGTCGAAGTGGGGCCGTACTTCGTCGTGCTCACCGAAGCGGACTCTCCCGCCGTTCACATCTTCTCTGGTCGAGAGGACATTCGAAGGAGCGCGTTCTACGAAATCCAAGGAGACCCCGCGAGCGTGCTGGCGCTCGAGGGAACGGCGCTCATCGGCGGACAGAGCAGGTACGGCACGGATCGTCGCGGATTCGTGAGCGAGATCGAGGTTCCGTCAGGGCGGTTCATTCTGGGAGCAACGGAGGTTGGCACGGGCCCGGTGACTCGCCTCGTGAACGACGGGGTCGCCGGTGCTTTCGGAATGTTGCCATGGGAGGGTTCGATCGTCCGAATCGAGCGAAAGTAGATGAGTTCACGCGCCACGGCGTCGCGACTCGAAAGTTTCGTCAAGGTCCGACCTGAACACTCCGGGTTCGGCGATGGTAGTCTGCGTCTGATCGCGTCGGATCTGCGTCTGAGCGTCTGCGTCTGAGCGTCTGCGTCTGAGCGTCTGCGTCTGAGCGTCTGCGTCTG
>CAYXDO010000016.1:0-105492 GCA_964463485.1 uncultured Myxococcales bacterium
TCTGACGCAGACGCAGACGATCTGACGCAGACGCAGACGATCTGACGCAGACGCCTACGGTCAGACGCACACGGTCAGCCGCAGACGGTCAGCCGCGGACGAATTGACAGAATCGAGCCCATCGTTGGCAAAGGCCGCACCTTGGTTTACTGCGGCTGCTCGACGGTCTTGGCTCGCTCCTCGGCGGCTTTGGCTCGCTCCTCGGCGGCTTTCGCTCGCTCTTCGGCGGCTTTGGCGCTCTCCTCCGCCGCCTTCGCCTGCTGCGCGGCCTCCTCCGCTTTCTTCAGCGCGGCTTCGACCTCCGGGTTGACCGGCGGCGGTGGTGGCGGCGGCTCGTTGCGCTTGATGAGTGTGTAGTTGAGCGTGAGCATCAGGTTGTTCTGAATCTGCGCTTGGTCCAGCAACTGTGGGTCGCTGAGTACCTTGAGTTGGTAGTTGAGCGACATCCACTCGAAGACGCTGAACGATACCGCGCCCACCAATCCGAGTCTGAGCAGGTCGACCGACGATCGCTCCTGTGGGTCGTTGTTGATCACGGGCAGGAGCGCGTCGAAGCCGAGACGATAACCCACTCGGCCTTCCGACAATTTTCCGTCGACACCCACGAACGCCTCGGCGCCGCCTTGAAAGACGTTCGCCAACTCGGTGAGCTCGATCTGCTCGGTCCCTCCGATGTCCGTCACGACGAGCGCGCCATCGGCGAGGGTCTCGCGACCCCCGATGCCCAACCGAACCGCCGCGTTGATGGCCTCGTCCCGGATGGGCTGCCAGAACAGACCCGCGGACTCGGCCAGGGTCAAGGGCTCGAAGCTCGACGTGAGCGGAACTCGGTCGACACCGTTGAGCTCACGGCTCTCGACTCCCTTCGTGATGAGAAAGTTCTTCTTCTCGGCCCGGATGTCTTCCGTCTCGAGGATGTTCGTCTGCAAGCTCAGGCGACCGAAGGCGCCGGCTGAGTCTGCAAAAAAGAAATTGTAGAGTGACTCCAGGCCGACCACGTCGTTCGTCTTCACCATCTCGTCGAGCGCAGGCGTTTGAGCCCAAGCCTCCGTGATCGAGAGTGTGTTGCGGATTTCGTGACTTCCGGCGACGTAGTCGAGCCCGCCGGTCAGCGCGAAGCCGAAGAGAAACGAAAAACCGTCGGTCTGACCGACGACCGAATCGTTCCCGGTCAAGCTCACGTTGGCCGCGACGCCCAGCGTTCCATCGACACCGTCGCGCGCTCCCTTACCGACTTCACCTTGAGGAACGTAGACCGTCATCGGGTCTTCGGCCCGCGCGTTGGTGGCCATCGCGACGGCGATCCCGGCCGCAGCTGCACTCATCATGATTCGCTTCATTTGATCTCCCTCGAGCCGATGGCTCGGGACCTCTATGGACGACTCCGAGGCGAAGGTCACGCGGTTCTGAACCGGCCGGCCGTGACCAGGTCGTGGCAACTCACTTCTGGCAGCGCAGCCCGCAGCCTTCAGGCCGTAGGCCTTGACAGGTTTCGGTGGATTTCCGGAAAAGCTCAGACGTCTTTTCCGGCCGCGGCCTCCCTCGCTTTTCCGCTGGACACATCTACTGAGGATTGGCGATCGAGCCGTCGAATCGCGCTCGCCACTTCGTCTCGATTTCCCGTCCCGCCGAAGCGCAGCCGCTCGTAGGCCTCCACGGCTTGCGTTGCGGCAGGCTGCTCGGACGCCGGAAGCCTCGCGACGAGCCTTCCTAGCGTTTCACTCGGGGCGTCGGTCCCTCCGAGCACACGCCTCAGGCGCCGCCCGAGATGCTTCACGCTGCTTCGTTGGAGGTGTGTCCACCAGAGTAGAGCACCGAACAGGGGAACGAGAAGAAACGCCGCCCCCGTCGATCGCAGGGCGGGCTCACCTTCGGTCCCCACACCGCTCGGGATCTCGGGTACGAAGGCCAACAGAGACGGCGCAAAACGATCACTCAGGGTCTCGTAAAGCTTCCTCTGGCGATTTGCATCGAAATCCACGACGTTGTCGAACCAGGAAGCACTCACCGCATCGTAGAGCTCGCGAAGCTGCGCAAGGAACCCCTGCCGCGAGTCATGCCTCAGGTCCGGCGGCGTCGCGTCGATCCACGTCCACTGGTCGTTCACCCATACTTCGACCCACGCATGGGCGTCCCGCGGTGAGTAGCTCTGGTGCCCTCCGAGTGAGTTCCACGAACCCTGATAAACGCCCGTCGCCACCCGCGTGCGCAGCCCCGCTACCCGTAGCAACACCGCCAACGCGCTCGCATAGAGCTCGCAGTGGCCGCGCTTCGATTCGAAAAGAAATCGAACCAACGGGTCCTTCGATTCACCTTCGAGCGGCTCCAGGCTATACGAAAATCCTCGCCCCAGGTGAGTCATGACGGCCTGAATTTTTTCCTGGTCGGTCTTGGCGCCGGACACCAACGACCTACCGAGCTCGATGATCCGCGGGTCGAGCGACGCAGGTACCTCGCTCTCATTGACCCTCGACTTGCTCGCGAACTGCTCGGTCCGTCGAGCCGCCGGCGATCGCTGGCCGAGCGCCAACTCATACATCATCCGAGCCCCGAGCGTGCGGTCCATGACCCATCCCCCAGCCTGACTCTCGTGAATGCCAAACGCCGAGCGCATGTCGAGCCCCGCATTGGGCTCCGGCAACACGAGCGCCGAGGGTCCGGCCAGACCTATCGCCGCCACCGGATGGTGCTCCTGGTCTCGAACCAAGCGATCGAGCGTGACCATCACGAGGCGGACATCGGTCCGTAAAGGATTCGGACGTGCGGCTTGCTCGAACCGAAAGTGCCCGCCGGGCGTCGCCGACCAACCTCGCCCGTCGAACTTGTCGAGAGAATAGAGCCTCAAGTAGAGCGCCTCAGGCCCGAGCGGCCGCTGATCGGCGGGCGCGACCCGAGCGATCACCGTGTCGTCGTTTCGCTCGTCGGACACGCCATCCACATCGGGCTGCATGGTGCTCGCTGCGCCCGAGAGCGCCGCGTACGCACCAGGCGCGAACATCGAGGAGAACTTGTAGCGAGGCAGCGCGGCCACTGCCAGCGAACCCAGCAGTCCGAGTGTCAAACCGAGCACCGCGATACGCATCGAAAGACCGTCCGGCATCGATCGGGTGCGAGTCGCCTCCAGCGTTGCGCGACCCACTCGCTCGGCCGATCCGAGCAGCATGGAAGTGAGGAGCGACCAAATCAACGCGGGCACGAAGAGCAACACGACCAGCGCGAACTCGACCCCGGGAGTGACCGTAGTGGCTCCGGCCATCAACACGGCTGAGACTCCGACGACCAAGAAGTCGTCACGATGCCCGGTTCTCAAAAGGAATCGATTGAAGAGCCCGAGCATCAAGATGAGGAACACGGAGTCGACGCGCGCCGTGTCGAAGACCAAGGCCGCGAACGCGACGCCCACCACCGTCGTGCCATGAACGACCCAAAGCTCGAACGTGGCGCGATCGATGCGATCGATGCGATGCGCCGAAAACAGAATGGCGAGCAGGACCGCGCCACCGGCCACAGCGAGCGTCAGCGAGCCGCCAACCACGCCCAAGATGGCGAGAACGGAGGTGGCGGTGAGTGATCGAGTGTGGAGCGTTCCAGTCGTCACGCCTTGGCCTCCGCGCGACCCAAGAGGGCGCCGTCGCGCGTCACCTCGAAGACACTCACACCTTCGAGGTCGCCGACCGAGGCTCCCGAGGGCACGAGCCACACCGGCGCGGCCTCCACTCGCCGCAGCTCCGGCTCGCTCGGGTCGACCGAAGCCAGCGCGTCGAGCACGTCGTTGAGCGTCGCGAATCCGGGCTTCTCCACGCGGTCGTAAGTGACGAGGCCGATCGCATAGCCGAGCCGCTCCCAAGCCTCGAGCGTCGCGGCGGCGAGCTCGATCGCACGCTCGAGCGCCTCGGGATCCGCGCGCCGGTCGTTCGCGAGCCCGAGCCACGCGAGCGGTCGGGTCGTGGTCTCCGTCTCGATCACGACGTCTCGGCCCACCGACATCGAGCGCAGCGCGTGGATTCGGTGGATCGGGTCCCACTCCATGCGCTCGCGCAGGCCATACACGTCATGCCCGATCCCTCGACTACCCGTCGCGCGACCTTCTGCCGCAATGCCGCGCGGATCAGCGAGCGCGGGCGGAACGTCGACCCGGCGCGGCCAAACCAACACCACCGAGCTCACGTCGACGTCTCTTATCTTGTTGAAGAGCCCGAACGGAAAGTCCGTCATCAACTCGAAGCCGGTGACCGTCTGGGTACCTCGCGCGAGAAAGGTCTTTTTGGCTACGCACGACGCTTCCGGGCCGTCGAGCAAGGGCAGCGTCACGTCGATGCGATCGGCGTCGCCTTTCACTTTTTGAGCACGAAGCCGAAGGCCGAACGAGGTCGCGCGGGCCCGACCCTCCCGCTCGAACGTGACCAACAATCGCGCGGGCTCGCCCACGCGAAGCTCGCCGGTGGGCTCGATGCGAGCCTTCACGCCAAGGATGTTGCGCTCCGAGAAGATCCCCGAGAGCACGATCAACCCGAGCGAGACTCCGAGGAGCACGAACAAGAGGTTGTTGGTCGCGCTGATCGCGGCGATCCCGAGGAAGAACGGAGTCACCAGCGTAAACGCGCCGGCGCGCGTAGGGCGTAGCCTGCGAGGCGGCCGTAACCAGCGCGCGACGCGGCGGCGAAGCTCCTCGAGCTGGCGAGAGCGGACGCTCCAGTCATAACGCGCGGAGAGATCCACTCGCCGATTCTGGGGGCGACCCACCGCTGTGTCGAGCGGCCGCCACTTGTCGCATGCCAAGGCCTGAACCGACTGCTACCCGGGGCAGCTTGTCCGGCCCCGTCTTTCCAAACCTCCCGCCCCCCATCTCCGAAGCCCTCTCCCAGCGAGGCTTCACCGCGCTCACCCCCGTTCAACTCCGCGTGTCGGACCCCGCCTTGGTCGGCCATGACTTGCGCATCGCCTCGAAGACCGGCTCCGGGAAGACCGTCGCCATTGGCTTGGTTTTGGCTCGAGAGCTGGCCGAGGCGTCGCCCGAGAAACCCGAGAACGGAAACGCGGCGTGCCCGTTCGCGCTCGTGATCGCCCCGACCCGAGAGCTCGCCGCGCAGCTCCATCGAGAGCTCGAGTGGCTCTTTCTGCCGCAACACGTCGACGTCGCCGTCGTCGCTGGCGGAGCGAGCTACCGCGACGAGCTCCGCGCGCTTCGCCACTCACCCCAAATCATCGTGGGGACTCCAGGCCGCCTGCGAGATCACCTTGGGCGCGGCTCGATCGACTCGAGCAAGGTCGGAGCGGTCGTGCTCGACGAGGCCGATCAAATGTTGGACCTCGGTTTTCGCGAGGAGCTCGAGGAAATTCTGGGTGCGACGCCCGAGTCCCGTCGAACTCACATGGCCTCGGCCACCTTTCCCAAAGCCGTCCTCACCCTCGCGCACAAATTCCAGAAGAATGCCAAGCTCGTCGAAGGTACTCAGCTCGGCGAAGCCAACTCGGACATCACTCACATCGTCCACTTCGTCCGCGCCGAGCACAAGGTCGACGCGATCATCAACCTCCTGCTGATGGCGCCAGACGATCGGAGTCTGCTGTTCGTTCGAACGCGCGTCGGCGCCTCCGAGCTCGCGAGCCAGCTCGAATCACTCGGATTCCGCACTGCCGCACTCAGCGGTGACTTGGAGCAACGCGAGCGAAACCGCACCCTCGAGTCGTTCCGAAGCGGCGCGATCCGGATTCTCGTGGCCACCGACGTCGCGGCCCGCGGGCTCGACATTCCTGAAGTCGGCCAAGTCATCCACGTCGACCTGCCCGACGACGGAGACGCGTTGATCCACCGGAGCGGTCGCACCGGTCGAGCGGGACTCAAGGGCACCAGCATTCTGCTGGCCGCGCCGTCTGCGCGCGAGAGACTCAGGACCATCGTTCGGCAGGCCCGCGTGGATCCGGAGCTGCGAGACCTCCCGGCTCCCGAGGACGTTTGGAGCGCCGCCGACGAGCGGCTCTTGAGCGATGAGGCTTGGGCCCAGGAAGCGGAACCCCGGTTCTCGGAGCTCGCCGGGAGGCTGCTCGCACAGCACGACCATCAGGCGGTGGTGGCCCAACTCCTTGCTAGACTAGGTCACGCCGGACCGTGCGCGCCGAGAGAGGTCCGAAGCGTCGAGGTCCGAAACGAGCGAAAGCGCGAGGGCGACTACGTCCGGTTCGCCGTCAACTGGGGCGGGCGCGACGGCGCCGACGCGCGCCGCGTGCTCGCGATGTTGTGCCGGCGCGGAGGGATCGAGGGCCACCAAGTCGGAGCCATTCGCATCGGCGAGAATGACTCGACCTTCGAAATCCACGACCAAGCCGTGCAGAGATTCAAATCGGCGATCGCTCGGCCGGACCCCAAGGAGCGATGGCTGCGCTTCGCGGCGCTCCGGAGCCACGCGACGCCGCACCGAAAGCACCGGGAACCCAAGGCCGCGCGCCGAGACGGCTGGGACCCACCCAAGCGAATGCCTCGCTCGGAATGGTAGTTTGACGGTTTATTTGCGGACTTCGATGGGGCCGAGGTTCAGCGGAGCGACCGCCGCCGATACTTTGTCCGCTTCTCCGACGAGCAGCACTTGCATGCGCTCGGGGGTGAGATACTTTTCGACCATCGATTTCACCGCTCCTGCGTCGACGACGCCGATTCTCGCCGGCAGCGTCGTGTACCAATCGAGCGGCAGTCCGTAGGTGAAGATTTGTCCGGCTGCCCCAGCGATCGTCGAGGTGGTTTCGAAGTCACCCGGAAGCGATCGGATCAGCATCTCCTTCGTGCGGTCGATCTCGGCCTGATCGGGCGCCCTCGTCTTCATCCCGTCGAGCTCGGCGAAGAACTCTTTGACACTCTCTCCGGTGACCGCCGCCTTCACCATCGCATAGGCGTTGTACGCACCGACGCCGCGGCGAGCCGAAAAGCCGGATCTCGCGCCGTAAGTGTAGCCCTTGGCTTCGCGCAAGTTGAGATTCAAGCGGGAGCTGAATACGCCGCCGTACATCGCGTCGGTGACCTCGAGCGCGGCCTGATCCGGGTGGCCCGCGCCGAAGATCGGGCGTCCTAGGAGCACGAGCGTCTGGGGTGAGCTCGCCTTCTCGACGACGATGACTTTGGAGCGCGGCTTTGCCTCCACCGCGTCGAACGCCTTGTCCTTTTGCTTCGCGCCTCGCCACTTGCCGAGGAACTTCTTGGCGAGCCGCTTGGCCTCGGCCATGTCGATGTCACCCGAGACGATCAGCGCCGATTGATTGGGGTTCAACATCGCGCGGATCTGGGCTTTGACGTCGGCCGCGGTGAGTGTGGCGACGGACTCCTCGGTTCCGCTGGCGGGATGTCCGTAGGGGTGGGCCTCGCCGTACAACAATGCGGGCACGTGTACGAACGCGAGACCCATCGGGGAGCCCTTGGAAGCTATGAGGCTCGCGAGGTGCTCACTCTTTTTGCGATCGAAGTCCTTCGTGTCGAGCTTCGGAGCCGTGAGTACGTCCGCGAGCAGCGCCATCATCGCTTCCCGGTGCTCGACGAGCCCGCGAATGGTGATGTTCCCTCGATCCTGATCTGCGCTCGTTCCGAAAGTCGCACCCAGATCGGCGACCGCGTCGGAGAACTCGAGGGATCCGCGCTTGCCTGCGCCTTCTCCGAGCATCGTCCACGCGAGCGCGGTGAGGCCGCCTTTTTTCGGCGGGTCCATGGCAGATCCGGCCTTGGTCACGATCGAGAACGTCACGAGCGGCAGCGTGTGACGCTCCGCCAGCAAGATCGTGAGACCGGTGTCCGTCGCGTCCTTCGCGAGCGCGGGCAGGACCAGCGCGGGCATCTGGCCGGGCGCCGGAGGGTTGGCGCGCCAAGCCTCGATAGGCGAGGGCGTGATGTTGACGGGCGTCGGCGCAGGGGGCGGAGGGGGCGGAGGAGGGGTCGCACACGCCGCGATCTGCACGGAGAGCAGAGCCAAGGAGGAGTAGGCGATGGGACGTTTCATGGCTTGGCTCCCTTGACCTTCGGCGTGGCGTACACGACGAGCCGGCCCGGTCCGAGGTAGGTCGCGATCGCGCTCGTCAGGTCGGCGACGGTGACCTTCTTGAAGCGTTCGAGATCCCACGTGAGCTTGCCGGCGTCGCCGAGGTAGTGATTGTAGGTCTGAAGCTGCTCGAGCTTGCCGTTGTAAGATCCGAGCCGCTCGAGGCCCGAGATCATCTGCGTGAGCTTCGTATTCAGCGCTCGCTTCAGCTCGGCGTCGGTCGGCGGCTGATCTTTCAACGCGGCAAGAACACCGTCGATCGCCTTGTGGGCCTCTTCAGGGGTGCGTCCAGGCTTCAACGTGAGGTCGATCTGGAAGACGGAGCCCCCGATGCGCTCGTCGACATAGGCGGACACGCTCTGAGCCATGGGGTCCTGGTAGGTGACCTTGGCGTCGAGCCGCGAAGACTTGGTACCCGAGATCACGTGGGCCAGAAGCTCCAGCTCGGCGGTGCCCGGAGCGAACGCGGGTGGTCCGATCCAAGCCATGGAGACCCTCGCGAGCGTTCCGACGGGCTCCTCCATCACGAGCGCCTTCTCGGTCGTCAGCTTGGGAACGTCGAGCGCAGGCCGTGCCGGCTTTGGTCGCCCCTTCAGCGGTCCGAAATATTTCGCCACGATCTCCTTGATCGTGTTGGGGTCGTAGGCACCGCCGATGGCGAGGGTCGCGTTGGCAGGCGAGTAATACGAGAGGAAGAAGTCCTGCACGTCGGGCAACGTGGCCGCGGCGATCTCTTCCGCGGAGCCGATCACGTTGCCCGCGTAGGGGTGCGGCTTCGGAAAGAGAGCCTGGGTCATAGCCTCCTCGACGAGCCCGTAGGGCGCGTTCTCGACCGACTGCCGGCGTTCGTTGGTCACGACCTCGATCTGGTTGCCGAGGCTCTTCGTGGTGATGGCAGGTAGCAGGTAGCCCATGCGCTCGCTCTCGAGCCACAGCGCGAGCTCGAGCTGATGGCTCGGGACGGTCTCGAAGTAGTTCGTGCGATCCCAGCTCGTGGTGCCGTTCAGGTTGGTACCGCCGGCCTGTTCGAGCATCGCGAAGAACTGGTCTTCGGGCACGTTGAGCGTGCTCTGGAACATCATGTGCTCGAAGAGGTGGGCGAAGCCGCCGCGTCCTGGCTTTTCGGAGATCGCGCCGACGTCGTACCAGACACTCACGGCGACGAGCGGGAGGCTCGGGTCGTGGTGCAGGAGCACGGTGAGGCCGTTGTCGAGCCTGTAGCTCTGGAACGGGATGGTGGGCGCCGACTCCGCGATCGCGGTCGACGCCAAGAAGCAGGCGCCTACCGCGGCGCACAAAGCTCGGGTTCGACTCATGGGGCGCGCAAGGTACCAGACGACCGGAACGGCGACGAGACTCTCGACGACACAATCGATCGGAGGCTTGACCTAGTGCCAAGGGCCAATCACAAGGGAGCGATGGCGCGCTGCGCCTTGATTGCCCTTACGTTGGTTTGCGGCTGCCGCGTGGACTCGGACGCGCCGGGACCGATCGCAGAAGCCGCTGACCCCGAGCCCTCGTGTTCGACCGCCTCGGTCTTCCGCGGCTTCTCTCCCTCGTTCGGTCGGCCCGGCTCGCTCCGGCGCGGCATAGGTAACTCTGACCCACGCGCGGCCCCGATCGAGAGCACGCGCGGTTCGAGCTCGGAACGAACCTCTTGGCGCGGGCATTCGCCGGTCATGGTGGCGCGTGATCGACCTTTTTGAAAACCCGCTCGCCATTCTGGAACCCGACCGGACAGCCGCCGACCTTTGTGTCCTGGGTATCAGACTCGGGAGTGCAAGCGGTGAGGTGCCGGAAGAGCTCCTTGTCGGTCACAAGCCCGACCGTTTGACGGAGCTCGTTCGCTCGACGCTGACCCTTGCGCTCACGCGCGAAGGGCGACAGGTTGCCGTGGTTCTCACGATCGAGGATGGTCGTGTTCAACGGATTCGCGTACGCGGGACTTTGTTCGAAGAGCTGCACGTCCACCACGCCGATGCTCTCCTGGAGCGACTCGGTCCGACAGACTACTTCGACCTGAGTCACGGCGTCCGCTCGTGGCAGTGGCCTCAGCGGAGCCTGACCGCAGAATGGGATGGCACTGGGCAACTCTCCTTCGTGCTCGGCACCGTTGCCGTCGAGAAAACGTCACGGTCGGCGGTTGACGTCCTGCGGGCTGCCTTGGATTGGAATCTTCACTATCCCGGCCGAAGCCCCTTCGAGCCACCTCATGCCTCTCGAGTCTCGGCCATCGAGGCTGCGCGGCTGACCGCGCTCCTCTTGGCCTTTGGTTTGATCGAGTCAAGCGCGGACGCGAAGGCGGAGCGAAGTGAGGCTGAAGCCTTGAATCGCTTTTTCTCGGGTGATTTTCTCGAGGCTCGCCAGCCGGGGCAGATCGAGCAGCTATTCCGTCGGCTCACCGAGCTCGCCGAAACTTCGATCGAGTATCGCGCCGGGTTGTTCTGCAGTGCGCGGGTTCTGCGACATTGGCTTTGGCAGAAGCTCATCAACACTCGTCAGGCCCTCGAAATATCCCTGCAAGCCAATTCAGGCGTGCTCGAGTCAGGCTCGGGCTTTGCTTTGCTAGGTACCCAGTTTGCGGACCGCGTCGCGGAAAGGGTTAAGGACCCGACTGCATTCCTCGATCGAATACTCGGACTCTGCATCGACCCCACGGATCGTCGCGTTCCGATGGGCGTGCTCGTGCGAGAGTTTGGCTTTCCGGAGGACGACTACGAGGCGATTCGAATGCGAGAGCTCTACGGGGACTGAGATGAATCCGAACAGGTCGCAGACGAAACGCCCCCGCAACGGCCGAGCAGCGGGCAAAAATCCCTGTCGTCGCGAAAGGAGTCCCCGTCCGAGTCCTCAGTCCAGCGCCGAGTCCGTCACGAACCCTAACGCCCGCGAGACGTCTCCGCCCAGTCAGGCAGTGAGTCGTCGTCATCCACCTCGTTCGGGATCGAGTCTCCGTCGGCGTCACCACAGCGCGAGGAGCAGCGCGGGAAGAAGGGCTTCGGCGCACTCCTCGGCAAGTGGCCGGGCGACGAGACCGACGAACAGGTAAAGGTGGCGCTCGAGGCTCTCTCGTGAGCAACGCGCCGCGGGGTTGGCTGCTCGACACCGGCATCCTGGTCCACCTCGGCCGCGAGTCCCCGCTTGGTCGTCACCTGATCGACTTCCATCACCTTCGAGCGCGCGCCGATGTCCCGTTCATCTCGTGCGTGAGCATCGGCGAGATCATGTCGCTGGAGCGGAAGTTCGGGTGGGGTCCCGACAAGATCAGCCGGATGAAGGAGATCCTCGGCGAGCTGGTCATCGTCGACATCAACTCGGAGCCGCACACCAGGATGAACGCCCATCGCTCCGTCACCAACGAGTCATGGGTCCGTCAAAGACGGCGTCGCCGATGCGATGCTGTCGAAGCCACGGCTTGATGGCCTTTGCTTCTTTGCGCGTCGGGGGGCTCCCGCGGTCGTGGCCTTGGCCGAGTAGCTGAGTCAAGCGCCACCTCCCTTCGTGCTGATACAAGATGAGCAGTCTGTATCCGGGGTAAGTCATTCGGTACACGTAACTGAGTCCAGCAACCACGCTGCCTCCTTGCACCTGCGCCCACCTGATTTGGCCGGCCTCCGCGGCCGAAACGAGGGCGGAGAAGCTCGAGAGAGGCTCGATGTTGCCGTCACCGGGGAAGGGAGGCGGCGGAAAGTCGAGCGACGAAGCGTCCAAAAGGCGGGGACTCGCGCGCGCCAGATCTACCTCCAGACGATCGATCCAACGCTCGAGGTCGCGCAGAGTGCGAAGGACTGGGAGCGACGCATTGGGCTCGGCGATCGTGGCGTCGCGGATGGCTTCGAGGATTCGGCCTGCCACCGGCGGCCCCGAGTCTTCGATGAGTGCGACATCGTCGAGAAAAGCCGGATCGACCAGGCGGGAAATGGTCTCGTTCGAGAGGATCTCGAGCACGTCGTCGTTGATACGTGGGACTCGATCGAGGAGGAGCTGCAGGCGACCTTCGGTTTTGGCGAGCTCGTCCAGTCGGCGTAAGTTGGCGAGGCTGACCGACGGGGGGACGAGCCGTTGGAACAGGCGAGAGGCCTTGGGAGAGAATCCGAGCAGCGCCGCGAGCTCGTGCGGAGGGAGCTCGAGCAGCGCTCGGACGTCGCCGGATGGCGCGGTGGAAGCGGGAAGGTGGGCTCGACAGGCGAGAGCGAAACCAAGGGCGGGATTCGCAGCGAGGAGAGAAAGCGCGTTGGGCGCTTCGTGGACGAGCCGCAGCACGGGCCAGGCGAGTTCGCGGAACGGAACGACCGGTCGCCGAATACGTTCTGGGATCGACTCGAGCAACTGGAGACATGCTTCGGCTCGACGCGGGTCGGCGCCGTCGGCGACCTCTTTGATCGAAGTGAGTCCCAAGCGCAGGCTCGTCGCGTGCGCTCGTCCGTCCACGTGAACGGAGATCTCGGGATCGGGCCACGCGCGGAGCGAGAGATTTCGGGTCCGATCGAAGATCCAGAGTCGCCCCGCTTCGAACCGTAAGTCCTTCCGCAAGAGCATCTCGTCCGAGCTCAGTCGTTCGGGCCTCGGCGCTGACCGTCGGGCCTTCGAGTGTGCGACCGGCGACGGCAGCCGCGTCTCGGTGGCTATCGAGCCCTCGTTGGGCGAAGGGACCGGCACTCGACGCTGTGCGTGGTCTTTGAGCCACCGCTCGATGACTCGCCGAGTTGCGGGAGACTCGGGCAAGAGATTACGGCGACGTCTGAGTTGATCGACCCGCCAAACGCCACCAAGCCCGGCGATCGAGAGCGTGCAGCGTTCGGGTTCGAGTACTCGATAGACATACAGTCGGCCGGTGCGAACAAACACGGCATAGTCACCGGCGCAATTCTCCTGGGCGATGCCTTCGTCGATGAGATCCTCGAGATCGTCGAGCGGTTCGATGTGGTCGGCGCCAGGCACCGGGGGTGGTGGAAAGGCCAACCGCGGGTCATTCCTCGACCGCAGGGCCTCCTCCTTTTTGGCGACGAGGCCGGCCTCGGAGGCAAGTCCAACCAAGTCGTCGAGCGAAGTGAGCACCGGAAAGGTCCCGCCGCGCCTCGAAGCGACCAGCTCCTGGTACTCATGTCGAACACGGCGAATCCGATCCGCGACATGAGTGCCCGAGGACCGAATCTCCGAGAGTTGGTCGAGCAGTCGCGGAGTGACGAGAGGCTCGAGCTCGGCGTCGGAGATTATTTCTAAAACCTCCGCGTTGATTCGGTAGGTGTGGGTCAGCTTCTTCTGAACGCGAGGTTCTGGCGAAGCCAGGAGCGTTCGGAGCCGCAGGATTCCGCGCAAGTGAGTTGCTTCGGGAGTGAGTCGCGCCAGGGCGCGCACGGATCCCTCGTTGGGCGGGAACTCCAGCCAGGCAGCCGCCTTCTTGCGCTTCATGGACAAGAGCTCCGAGGCGGAGAGCCAGGACGCTCCTTCGAGGCGCGTCTTGAGGTCGGCGCGGCAGGCGATCGCGAAGGCCAGAGCGAGGTTGGTCGACACGAGGTCGACCGCCGAGGGCTCCTCCCAAACCAATCGGAGCAAGCGCCACGTGTGCTCCGGGAGTCGCTCCAACGTGGCACGCACGGTCTCCGGGATAGGGGCCAGCAGGCGAGCGCAGGGTCCGGCGACCTCCTCGTCGCCGCCGTGCGCAAGCTCTTCGATTTCAGAGAGACCAAGCCTCAAGTGGCAAGGCAGCGAGCAGCGGTCGAGGTCGGGGCCGGTCCAGATGCCGGGGTCGGGCCAAGCACGCAGCGCGAGCACGCGGGTAGGCTCGAAGACGAGGAGGCGGTCGTCGCGGACCTCGAGTCTCTTTCCGTCGAGGAATCTCATTGCGAGCTGAGCCGCCCGGGATGGCGCTCACGCTTCGAGCAACTCCACCGCATCCGAATCTCCGTGTCACATACCGCCGGTGCCACCGCCGCCGCGACCTGCACCGCGGCACAAAGCTCGGGTTCGACTCATGGGGCGCGCAAGGTACCAGACGACCGGAACGGCGACGAGACTCTCGACGACACAATCGATCGGAGGCTTGACCTAGTGCCAAGGGCCAATCACAAGGGAGCGATGGCGCGCTGCGCCTTGATTGCCCTTACGTTGGTTTGCGGCTGCCGCGTGGACTCGGACGCGCCTGGACCGATCGTGGAAGCCGTCGACCCGGAGGCCTCGTGTTCCACTGCCTCGGTCTTTCCGCGGCTCCTCCCCCTCGTGCGGTCGGGCCGGCTCGCTCCGTTGCGGCAAGTGATCGGCAAGTGATCGAAACCCGCCTGCTCCCGATCGACTCCAACCCCCGGCCCGATCCGTCCCTGCGCAGCTTGCTCGGCGCGGGTGTCACCCTCGTCCGAGCTCTCGGTCTCGAGCAGGTGCTGGATTCCGCGGTGGCGCAACGGCCTCGAAGCCCAGCGTCGCTTTGCGCGTCATCGACGTCGCTCTCAGCGAAGCTCCCTGTCGAGAGAAGTGAATCCGACCTCAGCGTGCAACTGCACGTCAAAAGTCGCGACGACGCGAGCCCCTGCGGCTTGGGCTTGGGCTCGAATGAGATAGTCTGCAAAGTCACCGCGTCCGGACTTCCATGCTCCAAGCGCCTCGCGCACGATGACCGGCTCAGAAAAGACGACGACCTCAGCCTCACTCATTGTTTCTATGAACGTGACGACGGCCTCTTTGGGGATCTTGAACCGGCGAAGCCACACCCACACGCCCTCGACGAGCGTCGTGGGAGTCACGAGAAGTTCCTCGCCTCGATCACGAGCCCTGAGCCTTTGGTCCTCGTCGTCGTCCATCACGAGCAAGCGAACGAGCACGTTCGTGTCGAGCGCGATCATTTCTTCGAAGGGGCTTGGATCTCTGGCGCCACAGCAGCCGCAATGGCCTCATCCATTTCTTGAACGGAGGTGGTTCCAGCGACTCGACGCCGCAACGCCAGCAACCCTTCGACGGTCACTCGGCGAGGCCGGAGCTCAATCGAGCCATCGCTACGCGCGGTGACGTCGAAGCGTTCGCCGCCGGACAAGTGGAGCGCTTGCCGAATGTCCGCCGGCAAACGCACTTGGCCTTCCCGGTCCATCACGACGGTTGAACTCATTCTCGCCCCAGAGTAACCAAGCGCTCCGGATCAATCCACCTTTGGAAGAGGATCAAACGCCAGTCGGTTTGGGGGAGCCTCGAACGCCGATGGGTTCGCACGACGATCCAACCCGAAAGGAGCTGAGCCGCCCGGATGTCGCTCATGCCTTTCGAAAGGTCGTATGGAAGATCCCAACCGGGAGCTCGAACGAGTACTCACCGCCCGCGTTCGTGGCTGCTGTGGATTTGGCGGCAGGGTTGGTGTCGGAGGGAGCTCTGCCGAGATCGCAGAGAGCTCGTCGGATTCCTCGAGGCTCGCTCTTCCAGTGATCGTGACGCTCACGGTGATCGTGACGCTCACGGGCGCGGAGGACGGTTGGAGCACGAAAGGAAGGGTGCTGGTCTCCGAGGGAGAGACTTCGATCCCCTAAGGACCGGCCTCTCGGTCCGAATCGATCGCCAGGCCCAAACCTCGAGCTGGACCGCCAAGGCCGGCCGGGCCAGACTGAACACCGGCAGGCCCGTACCCGACTCGTCGTCGCGCTCGAGCTCGTTCGTACAACAGCGTCTTCTCGGGTTCGTGTCGCTCATGGGCGCGCGTCGCTGCCAATACAATCGATCGGAGGCTTGACCTAGTGCCAAGGGCCAATCACAAGCGAGCGATGGCGCGCTGCGCCTTGATCGTCCTTACGTTGGTTTGCGGCTGCGTGGACTCGGACGCGCCTGGCCCGATCGTCGAAGCCGCCGACCCGGAGGCCTCGTGTTCCACCGCCTCGGTCTTTCCGCGGCTCCTCTCCCTCGTGCGGTCGGGCCGGCTCGCTCCGTTGCGTGAGGTGATCGAGTCTCGCCTGATGCCGACCGAGTCCAACCCTCGGCCCGATCCGTCCCTGCGCAGCTTGCTCGGCGCGGGTGTCACCCTCGTCCGAGCTCTCGGTCTCGAGCAGGTGCTGGATTCCGCGGAGGTCGCTCGGCGCACCGCCTTGATCGACAAGCTCCAGCCCCTCGCCGTGCCGATGTTGCGCTTCGTCTCGGGCGCGATCGACGGAGCGACGCACTACGAAGCGGCCGAGGCGACCGCCCGCTTCGTCGATCGCTGCGATCCGGACCACCTCCTGAGCGCCGTCGTCGCCGTCTCGAGGCTCGAGAGCCGATCCCACCCCGGAAGACTATGGCTAGACGTCGTGATCGACGCGGGCACGGAGCTCCTCGAAGAGCCCATGTTGCGAAGCGCGATCGAGGCGTTTCAGAACGAAGGATCGAGCGGTCGTCCCGCCATCGTATCGCTCGTGGGTCAGACCATGACGTTCCTCGACGACGACGACTTCGATATCGAGCGCGTACGTGTTCTCTATCAGGACGCCGTCGTTCCCGCCGTCGACCCTCTTCTTGCCTCGCGCATCGGTGGGCTCATCGATCTCCTCGAGGAGGCGACGGATCCCGAGTCGGGTGTGTTCCTCTCGCTCAAAGGCGCATTTCGCTGTGGCAACCAACACCCCGAGGATCGCGACGCGATCGTAGAATTCTTGGTCGAGCTCGTGTTGTCCGAGACGCTCGATCTCGACGGGCTCTTGGCGGCGACGACCGCGCTCGTGAGCGACGATGAAGCGCGCGCGCTCTTCGACACGATCGCCCGCGTGATCGAATCGGTGAGGACCGATCCGAAATCGCGTGATCAGCTCCGCGGGATGCTCTTCGTGATGTTGTCTCGACCCGCCGTGGAAGACGTGACGCCGGTGGGCATCGACGTGCTCGAGAGCAGGGTCGCGGACGAGCTCATCGCGTCGCTCCCTGTCTTGCTCGAAGGGTGCTCCCCTTGAGAGCCCTGGTCTGCTCGTCGCTGGTCTGCTTGTCGCTGTTGATGATCCCGTCGATGGCCGAGGCGAGCTTCTTCGAGCTGTACGGCTTCAATCCGCGCGGCTTGGGCATGGCGTCTGCGCAGTTGGCGCTCGCGAACGACTACACCGCGGTGTTCTACAATCCCGCCGGTCTCGCCACGACCACTTCCGTCGAAGGGTTCGGCGTGCTCGTGGCAGCGCCGAGCCTCGAGGTGTCTTTCGAACGCTCCGACACGAAGTGGGCCGCGCTCGAACCGCCCAGCGCGACCAACCTGACGTTCGGCGCCTCGATTCCGGTGGGCACGAGCGCCGTGCCCGCGGCCTTTGGCGTGGGCTTCGGGTTGCCGACGACGTCGCTGCTCGCGGGGCGTGCGCTCGACTCCGAGATCCCACAGTGGGTCATGTATGAGGCGCTCCCGAACCGCATCGTGGCGCTGTTGGGCTTCGGGATTCGGCCGATCCCTTGGTTGTCCGTGGGAGCGAGCGTGCAGGTCCTCGCGGCGCTCGAGGGCTCACTGGACTTCGAGCTCGACGTGGTCGCCGGACGCTTCAGCGAGAAGACTGTGCGCTTCGACATCACGCCGCGGGCCGCGCCCGTAGTCGGTCTTCTCGTGGAGCCGCTCCCCGGCGCGAAACTGGGGCTCGTGTGGCGCGGCTCGCTTGCTACAGACGTGAGCCTCCCGGTGTATCTCGACGTCACCTCGCTCGCCACGCTCTCGATCGCGACGTCGTTCATCGTGCAATACCAGCCTCATCGCGTGCTCCTCGGAGTCTCCTATCGCTTCGAACAGCTCGACCTCGTCGCAGACGTCGAAGCAGGCCTCGAGCTCTGGAGCGCCGCGCCCGATCCGTCCGTGGATTCCGTCCTCGACGCGTCCGGGGAGCTGCTCGAGGGGACGGGCTTGGCTGACGCGCTCGACGCTCCTGCACCCGGCCAAGAACGCATCGTCAGCCTCGGCTATCGCAACGTCGTCGTTCCCAAGCTCGGCGTCGAGAAGCGCTTCGGAACCTCGGGCGTCTCTCTGCGGGCCGGCTATTCGATAAGGCCGAGCCCATCGCCGGTGCAGGCCACCGGCACGAACTACGTCGATGGCACCGCGCACACCGTCGCCGCGGGCGCTTCCCTCGAGCTCTCTCGCGTGATCTCCGGGTTCGAAGCTCCCCTTACCCTCGACGCAGGCCTCGGGATCTCTGTGCTCCCGAGCCGTCGACACGACAAGATCGCCGCCGACGACCCCGTCGGGAGCTTCGAAGCGGGCGGCACGATCTTCAGCGCGGGCCTGTCGATTCGTTATGGTGTCGTCAACGGATGAGCTCTCCGGCTGCATTGCTCGTCGTCACGGGTCGGGCCACCGGCATCCGATATCCGCTCGATCGAGCGGAGACGGTGATCGGCCGAGCGAGCGCTTCGGACGTGCAGCTCGTCGACGAGGCGGTCAGCCGCAGTCACGCGCGGATCCTAGAGACACCGCAAGGCTACGCGATAGAGGACCTCGGCGGAAAGAACGGCACGATCGTCAACAGCCTGCGCATCGAAGGGCCGACGATCCTCCGACCCGGAGACGCGATCGCGATTGGTTCCACGACGTTCCTGTTCGATCCGCCGATCGACTTCCTCACCTCGAACGTAGGCGCGTCCGTCGTGGTCGCCGAAGAGCTCCCCGCGACCCGCGCAGGCAAGCTTCATGAACAGCTCGTCACCGGACGCGAGCGAGGCGGACCCGACGCCGAGACCTTGCTGGCGCTCCTGAGTCGATCGGTCGGCGACAGCGACGAAAAACGGAAGCGCAAGGATCCCGTGTTGGAGGCGCTCGAGCTTCTGCGAGAACGGTTTCAGGCCGAGCGAGCCTTCGTCTTGGTGACCGCCGCAGGAGGTCGACACAAGATCCGAGCGTCGAGCGGCAACGGGCTGATCACCGTGAGCCGAACGATCGTGCAGGCCGTCCTCGAGGGGAAGAAGGCGGTGATCTCGGGCGACGCGGCAGGAGATATCGCGTTTGGCGGAGGCGTGAGCATCGTTCACGCCGAGATTCGATCGCTGCTCGCCGCGCCGTTGATCGTCGACGGCCGCGTGTTCGGCATGATCCACCTCGATCGCCGCACCAAGGACGCCTATCCAAAGAGCGAGCTCGAGGTCTTCGTCCCGGCGGCGAACTTGTTGGCGCTCGTGGTCCTCGCAGCCGACAGCCTCGATCGACTGAAGAAGGAAGCTTCGAAGGGCAGGGCGTCGATCGACGAGCCTTTCATCGTCGCGGCCAGCCCGCCGATGAAGAAGGCCATCGAAGAGATCGATCGGGCCGCCCGATCGGGAGCGACCGTTCTGCTCGAAGGTGAGACGGGCACGGGTAAGGAGGTCCTAGCGCGTCTGTTGCACCTGAAGAGCGAGCGACGCGCAGGGCCGTTCGTGGCCTTGAACTGCGGTGCGCTCGTCGAGGCGCTCGAAGAGTCCGAGCTGTTCGGCCACGAAGAAGGAGCGTTCACCGGCGCTCATCAGAAACGCGAGGGTCTCTTCGAAGCGGCCGCAGGAGGGACCCT
This sequence comes from uncultured Myxococcales bacterium, assembly GCA_964463485.1. GTDB lineage: Bacteria > Myxococcota > Kuafuiibacteriia > Kuafuiibacteriales > Kuafuiibacteriaceae > CAYXDO01. The sequence continues at coordinate 19,466 of CAYXDO010000016.1, forward strand.
GTTCTTGGACGAGGTCGGCGAGACCGCGAAGTCGACGCAGGTGAAGCTGCTCCGGGCGCTTCAAGAACGAGCGATCTTTCGGGTCGGTGGAACGCGCGCGATCGAAGTCGACGTACGCATCGTCGCGGCCTCCTCGCGGCCTCTCGATGAGCTCGTCGCGACGGGGCGGATCCGCGAGGATCTCTTCTACCGTCTGGCCGTGGTTCGCGTGCGCGTACCCCCGCTGCGCGAACGCCCCGAAGACGTACCCGCGCTGGCGCGTGCCTATGTAGAAAAACTCTGCCGAGATGCCGGCGTGCCGCCGAAGCGGTTGCTCCCTGACGCCGTGGAAGCGCTCGCGTCGCTCCGCTGGCCCGGAAACGTCCGCGAGCTCAAGAACGCGATCGAGCGGATCGTGCTGCTCTCCGAAGCTACGGAGCTCGGCCGACACGATCTGCCGCCGGATTTCGTGCTCGGCGACATCGTTCGGCGCGCGACCAAGAACGGTGAGACGCTCGCCGAAGTCACCGGTCGGGTGGAGCGCGAGATGATCGTGCGAGCCCTCGCGAGGACAGGCGGTGTCAAATCCGCAGCCGCCGAGGTTCTGGGGATCTCTCGAGTGACGCTCGACTCCAAGCTGAAGGCCTTCGGGATCGAATGGAAGCGCGCGACTTGACCCTGCCGGAACTTTGCCACCGTGTGCTGACCGATGTCTTCGAGCGTGGTAGAGCCGTGACGTGAAGCGCGCGGATGGCAAGCGCTGGCCGTACCGCTCCGTGGGCGAGGCCGCTCGAACCAAGCTTCGCGAGCTCATCGACGCCGAGCGGGCTCGGGCGCGCGCCCACATCGCGTTCGTACGAAAAGGCGAGCCCACGGCCTCCGCCGATCGGATCGCCGAGGTGATCGCGCGTCGTTGGATCACCGTCTCCGGCGTCGAAGGAGGGATCACGGGTGCCGTCGGGTTCGTCGGTGTCCCGTTGAACATCCTGCTCCTTACCTACTGCCAGATAGCGTTGATCGTCTCGATCGCCGAGTGTTACGGCGTGGCGCTCGAAGGCGACGCCGGAGAAGAAGCGCTGTTGGAGGTGCTCGGACGCGCGCACGGCGGCGGCGACGTGCTTCGTGCGAGCCCCCGCGTGCTCGGCTCGATCGCGAAGGCGATCGCCCTGCGTCACGGCATGAAGAGTCTCGGCCGCTTGGTCCCGATCCTCGCGTCGCCCATCGCAGCGCGCCTCAACGAGCGCGACATGGAGAAGCTCGCGGAGCTCGCGCTGCGTCGCTTCGGACGAGTCGTTCGCATCGAGTGATCGCTCTTCTCTCATCGATGATGGCGGCTCTCGGGCCGGTGGAGGTCCACGCCGAGATCGCCGACGACCTGCAGACGGTCCAAGTCGCCATGCGCGCTTCGATCGGGCCTGGTGAACGAATTCACTTACTCGCAGAACGCTTTCGCTCTGTTCCCAAGATCCGACCAGAGACCGTTCGGGAGCTGTTTCCCGGGGAGATCTCGATCGGCGGCTTCGAGCTCGAGTCGATCCTGGTCGACGGACGTCCGTGTGAAGCGACGAGCGCTCGCGCGAGCGACGGGGCGGTCGAGCTCATCCCCTGCCCGGGTGAGCGCGTCGAGGTTCGAGGCAGGGTGATCGTTCCGCGGCGATTCGGAGCGTTCGGCGTGATCGATCGGTCGCTGACGCTCGCAGGCGGTTGGTACCCCGTGCTGGCGCGTCGTGGGCGTCCGCCGCCCCGGCGACCCCTCTTGGTCTCCGTCTCCGTCCCTGCCGATTCGTTTGCGCTCATAGGAACTTCGCCGTTCTTCCCGCGCAAGGAACGCAGGCTCGTCGAGACGAGGCTCGAAGCGGCGCGAAACGTGCCGCTCGTGCTTCGACCGGCCACGGCGCGCGTCGTCTCGTTCGGAGAGGGCCTCGTCCGCTTCGTGGTGGGTCCCGCCTCGGAGCTCGAACCGCCGCGCCGACCCGAGCGACTCTCGGCAGCTTTTCGCGCCCTCGACGACGGCGTCTCGTTCTTGCGCGAGACCGGGCTCGGACCCCTTTCGCGTTGTATCGTGGTGGAGGCGCCGCTTCGGCACGAGCTGGTCGAGCTCGGCGAGGGTGTGGTCTTCGTGAGCGACCACGCGTTTCGGCTCACGCCGCTCTCGCGCTTTCAGAAGTTCCATCGCCTGCCGATCTTGCGCTCGGTCTTCGGCGCGCTCGTCGAGCGCTCGGTCGCCGAGGATGACGCGCTCACGCGCTCCGTGCTCGCCGACGCGCTCGCTTCCGCGATCCTGGATCAATACGTCGCCTCGCGATTTGGCTCGAGCGAGGACGCGTTCGACGTGCTTGGCACGTTCTCGTTCATCCCTTCGATCGACTCGATGCTCTACGCGCCTGACCTCCCGTTCGTTGCAGCCTATTTTCGGCTCGTCAGAGAGGACGACCCGCTGCACGTGGACTTCGTAGATGCTCCGGCCACCTTGCCGAGAGGGAAGCTGCTCTACGAGAAGCTGTCCGATCTGATCGGCGCGAAGGCCGCATCCGACGCGCTCTTGGCTGGTCGATCGCGGAGGGCCTTCGACGTGCTGGGTGACGACGCCGACGCCTTCGTCGCGACGTGGCTGGGTCCCTATCCGAACGTCCGCTACCGGCTCGCAGGCGTGATCGAGGACGGCGGTCGCGTGGCCGTCGCGATCGAACGAAGCGGTGACGTCGTCGGCGAGCCGATCACCGTGTCGCTCATCGACGTCGATGGAGCTGAGACGCTCGTGCGATCATCCACGGGCACGGACGCGCTCCGCACGGTGACGGCGACCTTGGGCGCCAAGCTCGCGCTCGTGGAGCTCGATCCGCGGCAGCGCGTCGCGGAGGCGCCCACGGTCGAGCTGCCATCGCCCCGCGTCGACAATCGATCGGAGCCCTCATGGAAGGTGCTGCTCAACAACTTCAACCTGCTGATCTCCGCGACCGAGGGTCAGATCGACACGGCGCTCGATCTGGGTTTTTCGCGTCGATATGACGTGACGGAGTCGTTCGCGGCCCGCGCGGACTACTCACCGCAAGCGATCGGGCTGTCCGGTCGATGGCGACGGAGCTTCGGGGATCCGGCGACGCCTGCACGATTGACTCAGTCCTTCACACTCACGCTCGGCGGCGAATATCTGCGGGCAGGGTTCGTAGAGGGAGCTGAGGCCGGTGCGGCGGGGACGGCGTCCCTGTCCTACAGCTACGACGACAGGGTTTCGATTTGGGCTCCGGAGGGCGGTTCGGGTCTTCGTGCCACGTTTACGTACAGCCACGTGCTGGGCGTCGACGGAAGCGAAGGCCCTTCCGCGGACGCGCTCTCGTTCGCGGTCCGAGGCGTACGCCAGTGGCAGTTAGGCGCTCGGCATCAACTCGCCGTAAGAGGCGCGGTCGGGACGTACCTCGCGGGGACGCCGCGCGAGCAGCTCGCCTTCGCGTTGGGCGGACGAGGCAACGTCCGCGGCTACGCCGTGTCGGCGGTGCTCGCGCGCCACCGCGCGCTGCTCTCCGGGGAGTGGCTTCACCCGCTGCTGCCGGACACCGAGCTCGACGCGTTCCAGCTCTTCTTCGTCAACGGCATCGATGGAGTGGCCTTCGGCGACGTCGCGGTTGCGGCCGACGAGCTTGGGGCACTAAGCGACGGTCCGCTTTTTTCGGACGTGGGTTACGGCCTCAGGTTCTATTTCGACTACGCGGGTGTGCGTCCGTCGGTCATGTCGGTCGACGTCGCCTGGCCGATAGAGCGACCGCCGCGCGGACCGTGGCTACCGGCCGTGTACATCGACTTCGCGCAGTCCTTCGGGTCCTTCTAGGGGGGGGAGGGCGCTCCGGTCCCGGCCGGGTTCCGGCGTCCCGGTCCCGATCCGTGCATTCTCAGGCTTTGGAGTTTACGTGCCCATAGGGCCGTGTTAGCGCCGGCTCGCACCGCCTTCAGAGAGAGGGACCGAATGAAGAGAGCTATGAAGATGGCCCTGCTGGCGAGCGCGTTCGTCGCGCTTCCTGCAGAGGCAACGACCACGCGTGTCTACACGCTGGGCGCCGTGAATCGTTATGTCTTGGACGACGCCAACCGCTGGCTCTGGCCGCACGCCATCCTGGACTACGGCAACCTGTTCTATCTCGAGCTCTTCGGCTCGGGACCTTCGGACGGGTTCACCGCTCCAACGTCGAATCGCGCGGGCAACGACGCGCCCGGCGCCATGCTCACCGGCGCGGAGCTCACGGCCGTGCAGAGCACTGCCGGCGGCGGCTTCATCTTGAAGCTCTCCGACGAGCTCGCCATCGGCGCACACCTTTCGGACTTCGAAAATCCCGCGGTGGTCGCCTTCCTCTCCGGACCGCTGGCCGCCTACTCCATCGGAGATCCGAACGCGTTTCCGTATCTCGCGGGCGGCGCCGTTCGCCCGATCTCGACGGCCAACCGCAAGTTCGACCTCTTCGCCGCGTACGACATTCCGGATGCGCTCGCGGTCGGCCTGCTCCTCACCTATGGGTCGTCGAAATACGGCTACTTCCCCAACCCCGATGAAGCGCCGGTCCAGTACTCGAACGGCACCGAAGTCGCTCGGGCCCGCGACGATCTCGGAGCTTCGGAGTTCCGGCTGTTGGCCTCGGCCGGCCTGCCGATGGGTGAAGAAGCCCACATCGACATCGGCATCGGGTTCGGAATTCACAGCTTGAGTTACTCCCCCAATGGTCTCGACGCGGAGCTCCTCTTCGGCGGCAACGGCTTCGAGCTGCAAGGAGACGTTCGTGCGATGATCGGCGTGGCCGAGCAGTGGGAGCTCATCCCCGCGATCGCGTTCCGAAGCCTCGCGTTCTCCGGTGAAGATCTGGCCGCTTACGGCGCGCCTATCTCGCTCTATACGGACAATGGAGCGGCAGCGACCGCCGACATCAATCGCACCGAAGTCAGCCAAAGCACCGTGCTGTTCGACATCGGCGTGGCGGCCCACTACCACCCAGTTGAGATCGTCGACTTTTGGGGCGCCGCCGGCTTCGAGCTGCTCCGAGCGAGCACGAGCTTCGTCCACAACTACCAAGAGTCGACCGACCTTCCTCGCCCAACGCCCGGTGGCGGCACGCCAGGCGGTTATGAAGTCGGAAGCCTCGTGAACAACGCCGACGCGTTCCCGTACCTGAAGATCGGCCTCGAAGCCCAACTCTTCACCTGGCTCGATGCCCGCGGCGGAGTCATCAAGTACTTGCGCGCGGACAAAGTCACCACTCTCGGCGAAGACGACCAGAACAACCTCCCGGCGGTGGACAACGACGTCACCCGCGACAAGCCGTTCTTCGACTACTTCGTCGGCCTCGCCGCGCACTACCAAGGCTTCTTCCTCGACATGCAGCTCGACCCGAACTGGTTCGCGCGCGGCCCCTACCTGCTCAGCGGAGCGGGCGGCCCCATGTTCGTGAACGCGTCCGCCGGCTACAAGTACTGAGTCCTCCTCTCATGTCCTTCAGCGACCAACTCTTCATCGGCACGCTCGGTCTCGTGCCGAAGAAGACCCTCTCGCACGCGGTCCGCGGTCTCGCTCGAATCCCGGCCAAGTCTGCGGTCCGCGTGTTCGCATCGACCTTCGACATCGACGTCGCCGAGGCCGAGCGAGGCATCGAGGAGTACAGCTCCATTCTCCAATTCTTCACCCGGCGACTGAAGCCAGGCGCCCGTCCCCTCGACGAAGACCCGAGCTCCGTCCTGTCCCCGGCGGACGGTACGTTCGACGCCCACGGGCTGATCGAGGAAGGGCGACTCTTCCAGGCAAAGGGTCGAGAGTACACACTCGGAGCTCTGCTCGCCGACCCCGAGCGGGCCGCGCGCTACGAAGGCGGACGCTACGCCACCGTCTACCTGTCGCCGCGCGATTATCACTGGGTGCACTGCCCGGCGGACGCCAAGGTCGTCGGCGCGACCTACGTCCCTGGCCAACTCTGGCCGGTGAATCGACCCTCGGTGAGAGTAGTCGACCAGCTGTTCGCCAAAAACGAGCGGCTGATCACTCACCTCGAGACCGAGCGCTTCGGAGCGATGGAGCTCGTGATGGTGGGTGCGACCTGCGTAGGCCACATTCGAACCACGTACGACGACTCGCTCGTGACCAACGCCGGAGCCACCGAAATCACCAAACGTACCTACGACCCTACGCGTGACCTCAAACGCGGCGAGCCGCTGGGCGTCTTCGAGTTCGGCTCCACCGTGGTCTTGATCGCTGAGCGAGGCGTCGAGCTCGACGAGCTCGAAGACGGCGCTCCGATTCGAGTGGGAAAATCGATCGCTCACGGGCGAGTCTGAACCCTCGGCGTCCACCCTGCCTAATCCTCATCCTGCCTCAGGATCGGGCACGGGCACGGGCACGGGCTCGTCCGTGCCCGTCCGTGCCCGTGCCCGAGCCCGATCCTAATCCTGCCGGACCCGCACCAGCTCCCCCGTGTTCCCAAGCAACACGACCATCCGACCGTCTCGCGTGGGGATGATTCGATGCGGGAGACCAACCCCGAGCTCGTAGTAGCCAGGCTCGAATCGAGCCGCGAGCCGTTCGTAGCGGGCCAACAGGCCGCGCCCGCCAGGGCCCGGCCCAGTCAGCAGCCCAACCCAGATGGTGCCCTCCGAAACGGCGAGAGAGTACGGAACCGCCTCGCGCTCGAAGAACTTCGTGCGCTCGATACTCTCGTCGATCACGTAGATCGCGGCCGCGTCGCTCAGGATGGGTACGACGATACGTTCACCGACCGCGATCCCCGCACCGAAGCTGAGTCTGTCCTGGTTGATTCGCCGCGACTCCAACTCCCCGCCTGACTCTCGGTCGAGAAAAACCAGCCGAGTGTGCGCTGGGTCGGTGAGCAGCAAACGATCGGATCCGACGATGGTTACCCACGCTTCCGCGGCCACCAGGCGCGGCCCCGACTCGATGAGTCCCAGGGTCGCCGAGTCCATGAAGAAGGACTGCACGTGGGGATCGTCGACATCCTCGAGGATCACGGAGATGCGATCGCTCTTCGCGTCGATGAGCAGAGTGCGAGCCCCGTGGCCCGCCATGGTTGGATCGATCGCTTCGCTCGCGGTGACTCTGCCATCCCGCTCGAACCGCCCGAGCCGGGGTCCTGATGCCTCCTGATAGACGGCGAGGAACCCATCGCCCTTGGGGTCGGTCGCGAGGCGATCGAGGCACGGAGGGACCGTCGCACTCGCTACGATCCGAAGGCTCGCGTCGAGCCTCGTCAGCGTTCGTGGGTCGCTCCCGTCCCTGCAGCCCGTCAGGGTCAGACTCTTGGCCGGAGCGCTCGTGACGAGGAGCTCGCCGTCGAGCTCCAACGCGTCGAAGAGGAAAGTCGTGCTCCCGGCCCATTGATCGAGCCAATCGTCTGGTCTCGGGCAGGGCTCCGACGGAGGTCCGTTAGTTACCTGGACGCGCTCCACCTCGGCGGCCAGCGACCCGCCGAGCGGGTTGATCTCGAGCGGACAGCCTTCGAACCCATCGCATTCGAGGCCGTCGCGTCCAGCGCGGTCCGCTTCTCGGCAGTCGCCCTCTGGGCTGGCGCAGACGCCTCCTCTCCAGTCGACCGTGGCCACGACGGACGAGTTGATCGCACAAGCGGCCGTGTCGAGCTCGAGCCGACAACCGATCTGGGTGATCGGAGGAGCGCATAGCCGTACGGCGCACCGCGCCTCGGTCCCATGAGTCGTCCCGAAGGCCAGAGGACAGGTCTCATCGAGCCAGCTCGCGCCGAGCGGAGGAATCTCCGCGCTCGTGTAGATCGGCTCTGGAAACTTGGCGCCGCAACCCGTCACCGGCCGAAGCTGAGTCGCGGCGAGCTTCGGCTCGGCGCCGGGAATATCGAGCAACCGGTCGTCGAAGCCGATCGTCACCAACTCGGCGTCGGCGAACTCGTCCGGGACCTCTATCCGGAGATCACTCACCGGATGAATGCCGCTGCTTCCCTCAAGAGCGCCGGCACGGAGATAGGCGACGGCGAAGAATCGAGCTTCTTCGGGCAGCGGCACGTGTCGAAGAGAGTCGGAGCTGCTGCAGGCCGAGAGATGACAGAGCAGCCCAAATGAGGCGACCAGCGCAGCTCGGCCGCAACCCCCAAGACGAAAGACAGGCAGGGACCTGGGCATCGGGTCCAAAGCATACGATGATCCAGCCGCCGCTACACACTTTGTTTCGAAGGACAATTGCGAGCTTGCTCGGGAGGCCGATGAGTCTCCCCGCAGATGACTGACCGAATTCCCGAGGAAGAGTGGCGAAGAATCATGAGACCCGTCGTGGCCGTTCCTGTAGTGTGCCTTCCGCGTGGACCGGATCGGAACCACCATCGGCGGGAAGTATCGCATCGAGCGCTTCCTCGCGCGTGGCGGCAACGCCACGGTCTACGCCGCTGTCCACGAGGTCACTCGGCGCCAAGTCGCCATCAAAGTCATCGCGCGCAAGGAGGTCGAGTCGTCCCCGAAGATCGCTCAGCGGTTCCTGCGCGAGGCCAGCGCGTTCTCGACGATTCGCCACGCAGGCGTGGTGGAGGTCATCGACGCCGGTACGGCCGAGGACGGATCGCTTTACTTGGTCCAGGAGCTCCTGAGCGGGGTGACGTTGCTCGACGCGCTCGTGAAGACCGGCCTGGACGCCGAGGCGATCGTGCGGATCGGCGTCGAGGTCGCCGAAGCGCTGTCGGCCGTGCACGAAAGCGGGCTCGTCCATCGCGACGTCAAGCCCGGGAACGTCTTCCTGGTGGGCGGGACTCGCCCGAAGCTGCTCGACTTCGGCCTCGCGCGACCGGTGAACGACACCGGCTCGCTCACGGGAGCCGGACGGATCATCGGGACCCCGATGTATATGAGCCCCGAGCAGGCCCGCGGGGAGGCCGAGATTCAGCCGCCGTCCGACGTATTCTCACTGGGCTCCACGCTCTTTCACGCCCTCGGAGGCCGCCCGCCATTCAGGAGCCGAAACGTCCTCAAGCTGATCATGAAAGTCTCCGCCGGAAACGCTCCGTCTCTTGGCGAATCACGACCCGACCTTCCAGATGACTTGGTCTCAACCATCGATCGAGCGCTCCGTTCCAGCCCCGAGCTGCGTTGGCCTTCGGCGTCTGACTTCGGGCGCGAGCTCGATAGGGTCCTCGTCGCGGCGAGGATCGCCCGCGCGCGCTGGCTCGACAGTCGTACGGTGGTTTCAGAGTTCTACCTAGAAGATTCGTCCGCAGGCTTCGGCTCGCACGCGCTGACTTCCGATACTCCCATCTCATTGTCGCAGCTGATCGACGACTCGATCCCTTCCATCAGCTCGAATGAGTTGATCGACCTCTCCCGGTCACCCTCCGGTGGGCGGTCGCGTCGCCGCGAAGCAGACTCATCGGAGACCGCGACGGCGCCCCTCGAAATGCGTTTCGACCCGTCGTCGGAGCCAGAGAGTGTGGATCCGGGGCAGCTTTCGGGTCCTGGGTACGAGTGGGAGGACACGAGCGAGCCGACCGGTCGACTCGAGCTCGATCGTCCTGAGAGTACGGATCCGCGGCTCGTGGCGCCCGTCGAGGCGCCTCATGCGACCGACAAAGTCCCGGTCCTGGTGCGGCCACCCGAGTCGTCTCGAGGCCTGAAGCTGGAGCACGCCCATCTCAGCATCGCGGAGGCTCCGATCGAGGCTGACACCGAAGTCCGGGACGGTGGACCCCCGACTCAGGACCCCGTGCCGATCACGTCGGAGGAGTTCACGCCTCGCTCGAACCTGTCTCCCTATTCGAGCGCACCGCTCCCGACGATTCGCGTGGGCTCCGAGGTCGACGGGCACACCGCGCCGCCGTCCGCCGCGCTCTTGGCGCGTAGAGAGATGGAGATGGCCGAGGCGTTCTCGCGCATGACTTCCGGGGCGCCGCAGAAGCCCGTGGCCGGGCGCGTGTCGATCAACCCTGGCTCGAGGACTCCGAGGGCGCGAAAGTCGATTCGAGCGCGCCGTTGGTACTTGGCTCTGCTGTTGGTCGGGATGGCGCTGTTCGCTCTTGGGTTTGCGAAGCTCCGCGGGGGTTCCGCGACTCCTGACACGGGCCAACCGCGAACCCGGTAGCCGAGTTTGAGGCGGACTCAGCCGCCGAGGCGAGACGCCACCTCGTCCAGCGACACCGTCAAGTCCAGGGAAAGCTGAGTGAAGCGATTGAACAGAGGTACGCGGTAGGTGCTGTCCGGCTTCAGTTGAGGGTGGGCGGTTACGAGACCCAACGTGACCCCGAGCTCTTTGGACACCGAGTAGGTCCCGTCGAGGGCGAAGGTGTGTGAGTACCTCGCGGACACGTCATCCCTGGCGTCCGACGTCTGCGCTGGGCCGGTGAGTGTCTGAACGCGTGCCTCGTGGATCGCGTAGAGCTGAGTTCGTCGGACTTGGTAGGAAGCGCTGAACCCCAGCTCCTCGGTCACCTGGAGGTCGACGCCGCCTCCCAGATCGAGTTGGCTCGCTGGATTTCGATCTCCGGTGTGCCTGTAGCTGCCACACTCGAATGAGTCGTCGTCACACCGAGCCCACGGGACGTCGAGCTGCAGCGTCGTGTAGCGATGTGTGAAGATCGTCGCCCGCGTCCTTAGACTCAACTCCAGGCCCGAGGCGACGTCGAAGCTCTTCGTCACCTGCAGCGCCGGGCTCACCGCGACGATGCGTGACTCAGCGGCGGAGGCCTTGGAGAAGGGGAGGGCCAAGCTGAGCGACGCGCTGAGCTCGAGACCCGCGAGAGATATCCCGCCCAAGGTCCCGCGCAGCACCACGTCGTCCAAGAGCGCCTCGTGTTTCGAGGTGGTGTCGTCCGCGTCCGTGAGCTCCTGACTTACTCCGAGCTCCGCGCTCGCTCCAAAGAGCTCGGAGAAGTGATAGCTCGCGCGAATCGACAGCTGGTGGGCGTAGTACGGGTTGTACGTCGGCTCTGCGGAGCGACTCGCCGAGATCGCGGAAGCCACGTGTTCGTAAGTCAGGGTGCTGCCGCGCCAGGGCGAGCTTTCGAGCGAGGCGGCGGTCGTCGAGGCTTGGCCCACGCTCGTCGTGAAGAGGCCGCCGACGAGAGTCGCGAACGTGCCGGCGCGAGACACCGCGTCATGAAAACAACGACGGAGCGACGAAGTCGAGAACATACGGCACCCCACGCAATCGCATTGACCCGACCGTGCCCGAGTGCGACCTCCATCCCGTCATGTCGAAGCTCTGGCGCACCGAGGCGCTGCTGCTACTCACCTTTGCTTGTGCCGAGGAACGCGCTCCCATCAACCGCGTCCAGCCGAATGCCATCGACAAGGCACTCCTCGTGGGTGACCTCTCTGCGTCGGACGACGACCCCGAGTTCTACATGCGCACCACGGTCGTAGACTCTCCCATGGGTGCCGCCGACGGACTCTTTACTGCCTCGGATTCCCAACCCACCGTGCGAGTCCGCTGGGAGATCAGCGAAAACTATCTCATCGCGAGGCTTACCTACGAGCTCATCGAAGACAGCGACCACCGAGGCGCTCGTCGAGCCAAAGATGGCCAGCCGGTCGCCGCCTACGCGATCCAGAGCCACTTCGACATCCGTCACGACTACAACGCCACGACCGGAGAGGAGGTCAACGTACTCGTCGAAAACGACAGCGATCGCCCCTGGAATGAACGTCAGTACTTCCGCGTCGACTGGTCGAAAAATCAGGTCACCGACGCGTACGAGCTCGATACACTGTCTCAAATCGGAATCTACTACGGCGTGAAATTCGAGCCTGTCGCTTACTACGTCAACGATCCGAGCGATCCGAACGCGCCGGTGTTCGATTTGGAAGCAGGCTACTTCGATGTGACGCTGAAGGTCCTCGCGTCGCCTCAAATCATCCACGACGAGGAGTGGGGCGACTTCCCCGCTTGCTGGCTGATCGGAGAGTGGCCTGCCTCGAGCTGCAATCCGAGCGAGGTCACGCTTCGCCAGTCGTTCCGCCGCGTCGTCGACACCGACTACGAGCCCCTCGACTACGACGGAGCCAAGATGGACTTGTTCGGCCTCTTCACCGTCGATCGCTTCGGCTACGACCGCCGCTACGGCGTGGTCGACGATCGCTGGCACCGGTTCGCGGCGCGATGGAATATCTGGGATCGCTCCCACGTGTCTCCCGTGGTGAGTTGCGGGGAAGGACTCGGTGACCCGCACCTCGACGCCAACGCCGACGGGACCGAAGACGCCTGCGCGGCCGTCGGGCGAGGCTCCCGTTGCGACGCCTTCCGGGGTGAGTGCACCCTTCCTTACCGGGATCGGCGGGTGAAGACGATTCCTTGGTACACCAACCAAGGCTTCCCGGAGGATCTCTTCGAAGGCGCCAAGGCCGCGCTCACGGGTTGGAGCGAGGGTCTTCGCGTCGCCGTCCAAGCCTCGAGGATCTCAGAGTGCCGCCGCACCAAAGAGTCCGATTGTGAGTTGGGGATCGGGTGGCCAGAGGTGTGGCGCGACGACTACGTGCCCGCCTACGGCAACTCCGGCATGAACGAGGTCCCGCGGATCTTCGTGCTCTGCCACAACCCCGTCGATCCCGGCAGAGGGGACGATCCCGCCTGCGGGCCGGCCGGTCTTCGGCCCCGGGTCGGAGACTTGCGTTATAACGTCTTGAACCTGATTCAGGAGCCGCAGCTCAACAGCCCTTGGGGCATCATGGTCGACGCCGAAGATCCGTTGACCGGCGAGAAGATCGCTGGAAGCGCCAACGAGTGGGGTGCCGTCCTCGACCTCGCAGCCTCTAATCTCGTCACCGAGCTGCAGCTGTTCAACGGAGAGATTCGTCCCGACGAGTTCATCGCAGGTGAAGACGTGTCAGCGTGGGTCGCGGCCAGCTCCTCGGACGAATCGCGACGGAGCCTGTTGTCGAAGGTCGAGCTCGACTCCCGAAGGGCCGCTTTCGATCCCAAGAAGCTCGAACCCTTCACCCGCGGGCTCACCCGTCCTAGACCGAACGCGCCGTCCAAAGTCATCGCGCGCGAGCGCGCGCGGGCGCTTGCGGACCGCACGCCGGGGTCTGGAAATACCCAGATCTCGAAGCGACTCCAGGCCCTCCGCGGTACTCAGCTCGAAGCCAAGCTCGTCTCACCGGAGATGCTCGCCGCAGCCGGCGTGGACCCGACCGGAGCGGTGTCCGCGGACGCGATTCAAAGGGCCTCCCCTTTCGGTCGGATGAGTCCCGCGTTTCGTCGAAAACTGGCCCGTCAGGAGTCCCTCGAGCGCGCCAAGCGTCACGCCTGTCGAATCCAGGACCTCTCCCCCGACAACCTCCTAGGCCTTGCCAAGAAGGCACGAAAGTTATTCCCCGCCCCAGATCCGAACGACGCGGCCAAAGTGGCCGCTCATCGCCGACAGCTCTTCGACTGGGCGCGACAGCAATTCAGCATGTCGGTGCTCTCCCACGAGCTCGGACACTCGATGGGTCTGCGGCACAACTTCGCCGGCACCTTCGACTCGCTGAACTATCGAGCAGGCTACTGGCAGCTGCGCACCAACAACGGCAAGGTCACGACCGACTGTCCCGAAGGGACGGTCGACGGCTCGAGTTGTGTGGGCCCGCGCTGGCGAGATCCATACTCCGTCGAGGAGCTCGAGGAGAACATCGGCCAGTACGCCTCCAGCTCGGTGATGGACTATCCCGGCGATCAAAATCACGACATGATCCTCGAAGGAAAATACGACCGCGCCGCCCTGCGCTTCGCCTACGCACAGACGACGGATGTCTGGGCCACGCCGGGGGTCAGCGTCACCGGCTCGGGCGACGGGAAAGTGGAGGCCTACCGACTCTCTGGCATGTCCGCGAGCCCTGGGTTGTTCGGAACCTATGACTTCCCGCCGATCGATCCGACTCAGCCGTACGAGCGCTTTCATTACTCTCAGTATCAGAGGATCTTCCGCCTCATCGACCAGTGCGCTCCGAGCGCGGAGCCCGACGCCGTGTTGGGCGAAAAATGCAAGGAGAAGCAGATGGACGTCGCCGACTACCGAGACCTGAGCGACTTCGTTCCAGATCCGGCATACGCCCAGTACTCATGGGCCAACACGCCCAAGGCGATCGATCCGTTTGGCCGCGTTCGGCGAGGTTACCTCTTCTCCTCCGACGAGTTCTCCGACAGCGGCAACGTGCCCTCGTTCTCCTACGACGCGGGCGCCGACGCTTATGAACAGGTGCGATTCCTCGAGCAGGCCTACGAGAACCGCTATTTGATGGACTATTTTCGCCGAAACCGAGTCCGCTTCAACTCGTGGGACGTCACCGCGCGAGTGCAGGGTCACTACCTCGACAACATCCAGCAGCTCGCCAAGACCTTCGCCTTCGCCGCAGTCCTCTACAGCGACGGCTCCACGCTCTCTGCGTCTTTCCTCGACGACGGACGCTTCGGCCCCCTCGAGCTCGCCTCGACCGTGGCCCTCGACCTCTTCGCTCGCATGATGACTCGCCCCGAGCCTGGGTTGTACTGCGACCCCAACCTCGCCGAGTGTCCGAACTACAACCCCACCGGAGTGACCGAGGACGTTTATGCGACCGACACCGCGCCGGCCGCGGGTGCCGGCGGAGCCTTCGAGATCCCCATCGGAATCGGCGGTCGCTACATCCACAACGACTTCGACTATGCCCAAGGGTACTGGTGGTCCGACTATCAAACTCAGGTCGGCGCTTATTACGACAAGATCTGGGCGACGTATTATTTGGCCGAGGCCTATGACAACTTCATCTCGAACTCCAAGGAAGACTTCACCGACGGTCGATACAAGAACCTCAACTTCGCGAGCGTATTTCCCGAGCAGGTGCGGAGACTCTATTCGGGCCTATTCACCGGCGACGCGGTGAGCTACGCGCCGTGGGTCGTCACCAGCGGCAGTGATCAGCCCCTCGTGGTTCCGACGTTTCCTGATTGGCACTCGAACGCCCCTCAATCTCGACCGCGCGGCGCCAAGCTCGTCGATCCCAACTGGGCTTGGAACGAGCAACTCTACGCCATGGTGTTCGGAGCCATCTTCTTCCCGACCGACTGGTCGAATCAGTGGGTCAACGAAGCCCGAATCACCGTGCTCGGCCAAGACCGAGTCGATTGGCCGGTGGCGGAGACGTATGCCTTCTACAACCCGCTCTCCGGAATGACCTACCGCGCCCACTCCACGGGCACCGAAGGCGTCTTCGGCGTAACTCACCAGAAAGGGATCGGCGCGCGCATGCTGGAGTGGGCCAACCGGCTCGTGTACGTCGCCTACCTCGTCGAGCTCGATGAGAACGGTCGCGCGCTCGCGAACCCAGACGGCACTCTGAAGCTGATCCTCGACCCCCAAGGGCGTCCTCAGCTGGATCCCGAGACCGCCGGGACCGCCGCGGTGCTCCAGAAGTATGTCGAGAACTTGGATACTCTCCGCGAGCTCACCGCGACGTTCGAACGCGACCTCTGATTTCGACGAGCTCGCCAGCTAGGCGACTTCACGGCCCCTCTTTCGACCCTATTTCGGCGCTAGCTCACGATCGGGAGACTCTTCCGCGGACCCACGCGCTGGTCGAAAGACAGTACGTCCATCGGGCACACGTCGATGCAGATTCCACATTGGATGCAGGCCGAGCTCCGGTTGTCGAAGGGTTGTTGTTGCTTCGCGAAGCTCATGACGTCCACTCCCACTTGGCAGTAACGACTGCACTCTCCGCACGAGATACATTTGTCGTTGCTCTTGATTTCCAGGCGTCCATACCAACTCGCGAGGATCTGGTTGAACGCGGCCAGCGGACACCAATATCGGCACCAGACCTTTCCCCCAAAAAACGGGTACAGCGCGATCGGTATGACGGCCACCAGCCAGAAGTCCACGAGGTAGCTGTACGCGAGCGCCCACGGGTTCGAGGCGCGCGTCCCGTACGCTCCGACCGTAACCATGGTGACGATGAGCGCCGCGACCAGCACCACCGCGCCTTGAAACTCCCACGCCCTGCTGCGCTCGCCCTTGGGCGCCAGGTCTCTCCACCGATCGCCAAGGGTCTCTGCGAGCCCGCCGCAGCCGCACACGAACGTGCAGAACCGCTTCCCGTGTCGATAGGACGCCCACGGAATGGCCACCAACGTCCCGAACAGCCCGGCGCCTACGAAGCCGTAAATCAGGGCGCGCGGATCGCTCGAGCTCCACCAATGGAACGTGTTGAAGAACAGCGGCCACGGTTGATACAGGCCCCACGCTCGCCAAGAGAACTGAATCGACAACGCTTGTACGGCGACCACGTTGACCACCAAGAAGAACACGACCTGGAACGCCACGAGCGATGCGTAGCGCCACCGCTGGTAACTCGGCCGCCGAGCGATCCGCGTCCAGCGCAGCAAAGCCTCCCAGCCAAAGACGATCATCACGATCGTGTAGACGAAGCTGTACAAGTAGCCCTGCTGAAACCAAGGCGTGGCCCGAATCGAATCCAGCGCGGAGGTGTCGAACATCCAAGCGAACGGCAGGAACGCGAGCTCGAACACGGCCAGAAGACCCCGATTGAAGGCCTCGGGTCCGATCATCAGGTTGAAAGGCCACGAGTAGGGCGCCTCCGGATACTTCTTCAGAGCGTAGAGCGAGTAGACGGCGAGCGACACCAGGGCCAGAACGACCCAGCGCTTGGCATTCCACTCACCCTCGAGCCCGATCTTCGAGCGTTTCAAAAAAGCGACCGGCGGCTCCGCGCCGATCATCTCGAACACGACGTCGTTCCGAACCGAGCGCTTCTCTCCCGCGCTCGTCGAAAAAATGACCTCCTCTGCACCGATCGTCTCGAGCTTGCTGCCGAGGAAGATCGACAGCTTTCCTTCGCGGGCCATCTCTCTCAGCGCGTCGGCGTTGCGTTTCTTCGGATAGACGAGCTCGGGGTCGATCGTGACGATCGTGACTCGATTGTTGGAGCACAAAGCGAGTGCGGCCTCTGCCGCGACGTCTCCACCGCCGTAGATGAAAATGTCCTTGTCGGAGTAGGCTGAAGGGTCGCTGAGACCGTGAAGGATTCGCCTCGCGTACTCCGATTCACCTGGCGCTCCGGCCTTCCTTGGGTTGCCTGCCTTCCCGACCGCGAGCACCACGCGCCGCGCCACCACCGACTCGGTGTCGGTGACCACGACGAGCTCCTCGCCTCTCCGCTCGATCTTCTGAGCTCTCGTGTGCTCACGGATCGGGAGCTCCGCTGCCTGCTGCTCCCAGCGCTCGAGGAGCTGCTCCTTCGTACACTCCTCGAACCACATGCCGCTCCGGTTGGCCTCGTGCGTAGGCTCCGCGAAGAGGATCTTGCCGGTGTACATGTTGCGTACGGTCATCGCGAGCTGCTCGGCCTCGAGCACGACCTGCGACAAGCCCAACTCCTTGGCGCGCATGGCAAAGCCGAGCCCAGACGACCCGGCGCCGATCACGACGACGTCGAGCACGCCCTCGCGCTTGGGCTCGGAGACGAGCTCCGCGGCGAGCCGCTCGGCCAACGCCGCGCCGCGATTGAGCCCCAGCTTGATGAGCGGAGTGCCGGCCAACTCTCCTACGACGTACACGCCGGGGACGCTGGATCGACCGTGCTCGTCGACGCGCGGGAGCACTGGGTAAGAGGGTTCCGGACGCTTGGGTCCGAACAAGCGCCGCAGCAATGGCTGGCTCATGACGAATGACCCATGTTGAGAGCCTAGGTCGCCTCGACCTTCGTCTCCAAGATTTGTCGTGATGGAAGGTGAATCTGTGGGCTAGGCGGACTCGGACAAAGGAAGCGCTACGTGTTGATCAACCCAGGCGGCGCTTGATGTCGTCGATGTCTCGTTCGCAGCGCTCGACGCGGGAGTCGAGAACGCTCGATCTTCGGATGTGCCGCGAGAGCTCTTGGACCGTGCCAGCAAGGTCGGTGATCGCGGTGGCGGTCCGAATCTCGGCCTCCACGACTCGGCGCCCGAGCGCATCGATACGCTCGATCGTCTCTGTGCGGAGCGCTTCGATGGCTCCGCCAAGACTGCCCATGCCCGCGCTCATCACGTCGACTCGACGGTTCGTCTCTCGAATCTCGTCTCGAATCGACTTGAGGATCTCGATGGTCAGGTCCGAGGGCTCCATTGGAGCAATCTACCGCTTCCCTTCAGCGCGGTCGACTCCTAGGAGCTAGGCGCTCTACGGCTTCCAGAAGGAATCTCGACGAGACCCCGATCCACCGCGGCTCGACGCGGGTGCGCCCGCGAACGCGCGCAGCTCTGCGATCGCCTTGGTGTGCAAGGCCGCCGCGCGCGCTCGATCGAACGCGCCCGAAAGCAGCGCACGAAGCTCGGTCAAGAGCTCGTCGAGGTTCCTCGGCCGCGCGCCTCCGGTCGTGGCTAGATCCTCGAGCAGCATCTCGAGCTCCGACGCGAGCCGTCCGAGCAGTCGTCGCAGCTCGTCGTCCGACGTCGTCGCGAGATCGGTCGCCGAAATTTCGACGATGCCGAGCGCCCTCTTGGCGTATGCGGAGACGTCGATCGGCGCCTCGTTCTGCGGGGCGCGATCGGACCTCAGCCTCGAGAGCATGTCCTCGAGCTGACCCCGCCCTAGCCCTCCGACGAGTGATTGCGTGAAGCCGGCCTTGGGCTTCGCCGGGCTCCGCGCGGGCCGACCGAGAGCGAGCGAGTCCAGAGCCGCGGGCGCGGGGCTCATTGGCACGGCGCCCGGATCGAAGAACGACTTGGCGGCACCGAAGGAGCTCGGCACGCACAGGTCCTCCTCGAACACCGGCTCGACGACCGTGCGCCTCACCGACCGCTTGAGGGCGGGAGCGGCCCTGCTCGATTCGGGCTCGGCCCATCCCGCGGGCAACTCCACGGGCTGCACGACGCGGTGTCGTCCGCCGGACGCGACCACCTCTCGATCGACGGCGACGAACGCCGTGAAGCGCGAGAGGACCGACAGCTCGAGCGAAGTCTTCAAGATCTCCTGTTCGAGCCCGCCACACCCGGAGGCGAGGCGGTCTTCGAGATCTCGGATCCGCGCGCGACCATACGAGCTCGTCAACGCAACGGACGCCGACTCCAAAGCGCTCACCTGGAACGACGTTTGGCCCGCGGCCGGGTCGCGTCCCGAAACGGTGATCGCTCCGTGACCCGATCCGCGGAAGCGCCCGAACAAAGTGATGGGAGCTCCAACGAATGCGTCGGGGATCCGTTCTGGCGCGAGGGATCCGTGTTCGATCTCGAGCCCGAAGGCCCCCGCCAACGAGATCTCGCTCAACGCCGCGGCGCCGATGCGACGATGGATCCGGGCCATCACCTGGTCGAGGCGATCTTCCGTCTCCACCAAGTCGGTCGCTCCCCCTCCGGCCTGCGCGAGCCTGGCGAGGAACGCCGCGTTCACCGCTTGATCGACCCCCAACGTGAAGACGCGAGTGTCCTTCAGCTCTGGAGCGAGCGCCTTCAAGATCTGGTCTTCGTTGCCGACCTGACCGTCCGTGATCAACACGATCACACGATCGCGCTCGGGCTCGCGGGCGAGCGAACGAGCGGCGCGGCGAAGGGGCTCTAGCATCTCCGTGCCGCCTCGGCTCGACAGACCCGCGAGGAATTCCACGGCGCGGAACCGATTGCGATCCGTGGCGACGACGAGACCCGGTCCGGACAAGGGCGGGACCTCGATCTGATCGTCGAACGCGAGCACCGAGAAGCGATCGCGGTCCGTCAGGGAGTCGATCATCCGCGCGGTGGCGCGCCGAGCGGCGACGATCTTCCACCCGTCCATGCTGCCCGAGCGATCGATGACGAACACGAGATCACGCGGCCGATCGCGCCGTACATCGGGCCGAGGAGGCACGATCGTGAGCATGAACACGCCGTGGGTCCCGTCTCTCTGAAAGGTGACCAGGCTGCTCGACAACGCGGTCGAGCCCACCGGCCATCGCAAGATGAAGTCGCGATCGAGCCGCTCCCCAGGCTTCACTTCCACACGCGTGAGCCCGCCGCTGTGGCTCATGCTCACGGCGAACAAGCTCGAGCGCACTTGTCCCATCACGAGGCCGGCCGAGGCGAGCTCCACTGCGATCTGAAGCCTCACCCGACTTGGAAATCCCGGGAGCAACACCGGCGGCGAAATCCGCGATGCGTCCGGCACCGCATCGGTATCGTCGGCCACGCCGTCACCGACGTTGTCGTCCCCGAGCGCGGTGCCCGGAATGTAGCGAGGCGCCACCACGAGCGGAAAGCGATAGGTCGCCTCGCCGTCCACGATCGGGATCGGGCCCGCCAGCGTGAGCGTCACCGTGGCGCGCTCCTTGGGCATGATGTTGCCTACGCGCAGCGTGAACACGCCAGGGCGCTCCTCCTCCGCGATCGCCGCGCGACGACCCGAACGAATCGCGTCGTCATACTCGCGCCGAGCCTCCCCGCGCTCGCGCAACACTCCGTCCACGACGCGATCGGCGATCCGCATGGAGAACGCGCAGACCGCGGCGCGATCCGGGAGCGGAAAGATGTACGTCGCCTCGAGCGGCCTGGTGTGCGGATTTGCGAAGACTTGGACGAGCTTGGTCTCCGCGACGAGACCCGAGATCCGTGCGTCGATCGACAGCGACTCCAGAGGCAAGAGACCGAGCTCCGTGCTTAGAGCCCCAAACCCCGGCTCGTCTCCCTGCGGGCAGCATCTCGAAACCTCCGCGTCGCTGATCGTGGGCATGGGTGCGTTCATGATTGAGTTCCCTCCTTGGGATCGTGCATGAGACCTAGTGCGACGAGCTCGTCGATCACCGGTCGAGATATGTCCGCAAGCCGCTCGAGATCGGATTCGTCGAGCGCCCTTCGCGGTGAGAACAAGAGAGTCAGCCCTTGAAAACGCACCGCGGTCATGGGCTCGGCCCGCGACGTCTCGGAGCGTTCGGTAGGATCGGCGGGGGCCACTCGCCAGAAGTCGCCCCTACGTGACACTGTCAGATGCGGAGGCGCAGGCGCATCGTCTCCGCTCCCGACCGCCCCGGTCTCGCGGGGTTCCTCGCTTAGCTCGGCGATCTTTCGAAGACCCGCGTCGTCCGCGCCAGCCAGCTTGGCCTGAACCTCAACGAGCGTGGAACCACTGGCCTGCAAGCGTTTGATCGCGAGGATCTGGAGAAGATGCCTGCGGCTGTAGTACGCCGTGCGACCACGTAGCTCCGCCGGTCGATCGATCAGCCCGAGCGTCCCGTAGTATCGAATTGTCCGCGCGTCAGGTACGGCCCGAATCCGCCCCGAAGCGGGGCGCACACCCTCGTGCTCGAGCCGCGAGGCGACCTCGACCTCGAGCTCCTCGATCGTCCACCGCGGCACGAGCGAAACATGACACTGTCATACAACAGTGTCAATACAACAGTGACGGGTGCACGACCAAGTTGCGCGATAGGTCGACGATCATCGCTCGGCGCTCGGCAAACCACAGAGGACACAGAGCAGGAACGCAGAGAACGCAGAGGATTTTTGGAGAAAGGTCCTTCGTGCCCTCCGTGTTCCTTGCTCTCCGTGGTTCATGCGTAGGTCGAACTGAATCGCCGCAGGTCGGTCGTGCACCCAACAGTGACGATTTTTTGGGTGCGTGTTCGATGTCGATGTCGGTCTGACCGGGTCAGCGCGGCATGGGCTTCTGCGCCATCGTCTCCCACGAGGACAAGGACTTGCGCAGCTCTTCATGAAACGGATCGACGTCGAGGGCTTCTTTGGCGGCCTTCACCGCTTCGTCGAATCGTGCGCGTTGGGCGGACTGAATCGCACGCTTGGTGGCTTGCCGAGACTTCTCGGCGTGCTCGGGAAAGATGCGATGCCAGGCTTCTCGGAGCTCGCGCTCGGAGGGCCCGTCACCGCTGGCAGCCATTCGGATGCGCTCTGGGATCCGCGAGAAGCCCATCTTGAAGTCATGCTCTGCGCGCCGGATCGGATCGGTGAGCATGGTGAGGAGGCGACCGAGCACTTTCTTGGCCGTCTCGACTCGCGCGGCTTGGGCGGGAGACGCTTCATGGAGCGACACGCCGAGCTTCATGGCGAGGGCCTGGACGCGCGTTTTGATTTCGTCGGCCCGCGCCGTGTAGGGCACGCCGATGGCTTCGTACAGCTTGTTCTGCTCGCATTTTGCGAGCACGTCTCGAGCGAGGGCGAAGACTTCGGCCATCGCGGCGCTCGACTTGGCCCCGGCCCGATCAGCGCGGCCGCCCACGAGTGTCATGTCGATGCCTTCGGCGTATCGGCGGATCGCTTCGCGGGCCCACGACTCGCTGATTTGCAGGCCAGCTCCGGGCTGCTGCCCCATTTTTGCAGCCATCTCCGCGCTGAGTACGTGGACCGCCTCGGCGCGCGTGGCGAGCTCGCCGTCTGGGGTAGAAAAGACGACCTCGAGTCGCCGGCCCGCCGGCGGAGGGTTCGCGCAAGCGACGAACAGGCCGCCCTTGGAGAGCTGCTGAGCCCAGAGCTTCACGATGGCGTCGCGGCTCGCGGCACGCACTTCCACGCGATCGGCAGACACGAGGGAGATGGAATACGGCTGACGAAGATCGGCCGGCGCGGCCTTGGGGGGCTCGGCTCTCTGCGTGGGTTGGCCCGAGTCACTCTTCGCAAGCTCTGTGTTGGTGCTGGTGGAGACGAGCTCGGCGAGGGTGTCGGGTCCGAGCAGCTGCTCTAGGGGCCGAGGGGGCTCCGAGCGATTTGGAAACATCTCCGCGGCCACGCGCGAGATCGCCGCGGGGTCGAGCGGCGAGGAGAAGAGCTCGGTGTTGACGCCCGAGTCGGCCCACTGACCTTTTTTCTTCTCGGGTGTTGGCGGGGCCGCGGGAGCCGCCGGCGCCGAAACGTTGGCGGCGTTGGGTCCGAACAGGCTCGCGCCGGGACTCTGCGCGCTTCGTGGAGCGACCGCGGTGGGCTGCCCAAAGACCGCCGAAGCCCCAGGGCTCTGACCCGGATATTGCTGCGTGGGTGCGCCGAGCGGCTGCGCGTAACCTTGCGCCGGGCCCAACGCTTGCTGCCCGTATGCTTGAGGCTGGGGCGCATATTGCGGAGACGGCATCCCGAGCACGGGCGCTCCGCTCGTGGGCCCGCCGAAGGGCTGGGCAGGAGCAAACGCCGACGCGGTGGGAGCAAACGCCGACGCATCTTCGATCACAGTGAAGATCGTCGTGCCGAGCGTGAGGCTCGATCCCATCGTGAGCCGAACTCCGCCCGTGATGCGCTGGCCCGCCATCCAGCTCCCGTTCTTCGATCCGAGGTCCGCGTACCAGAGCTCCGCACCTTGCTGCCAAAACTGCCCATGCGCGCGCGACACCAGCGCGTCCCACGTCATTTCTAGCTGGGCGCCCCCTCCGGGGCGACCTACGACCACTGGGCGCGGACCAACCTCGAAGGCAAAGGTTCCAATATCCGCGTGAAAGACTCCGACACGCGCCACCTCGTGATCCTAACCGAACGACCCAGAGCGCGTCAGAGGCGAGTCACCCGAATCCTGCGATTGGACGCAAGATTTTTCGGGCAAATCCAGGCAATGAAGCGATGGCCCCGAACTCCTGATGGAAACGCCTCCGTCGACTCGGCCAAGCGCCCGAGTTGCTTCGAAAGTCCCAGTCGTGAAAATGACCGCGTGCGGTTATTTGCCGTTCTCGCAGCCCTCGCAACCCTCGCGCTCGCATGCGAACCCCCGGCCCGATCCCCCCTCACGGGGTCCTCACCGCTGGTCCCGATTTTCGAATCCGCGGGCCGCGAATTCGATGTTCCACCGCAGATCTTAGTCGCGCTTGCCTATCACGAGACCGGTTTGCAGCCGGTTCCGACGCTCGCCGACGACTCCGATCGCCACGTGCCCGCGTCCTACGGCCTCATGGGCCTTCCGGAATTCGGCGGTCGCTCGGTGGCCCGGGCCGCACGGCTGCTTCACCTCGACGTGGAGCTCGTCAAGTCCGACTTGGAGACGAACATCCGCGGCGCGGCTGCGCTGCTGCAAGGCTTGCGCGACGATCGCCCCATCCGCGATCTCTCCGTCGGGGCTCTCTCCGATTGGGCACCCATCATCGAGGCCTACCTCGACGCCGGGCCGATCGCTGCGGCGCCGGTGCTCGGAACGCTGGCGCAGGGCCTCCATGCCCGTGACGAGTCGGGTTGGCTTTCATTCGAACCTGCCCAGGGTGAGTTTGGGACGAGCTCGCTCGGCCTGGCCGGTGAGTACCCAGGCTCCACGTTCGTCTCGGCTTCTTCTGCGAACTATACCAACTCGAGCCGCACGGGCGCCGATATCGACGTCATCGTGATTCACACCGTGCAAGGCAGCTACGCGGGCTGCATTTCCTGGTTCCAGAATTCGGACGCCAGCGTGAGCGCTCACTACGTCGTTCGTCGCTCGGATGGCGCAATCACCCAGATGGTCCACCACGAAGACCGCGCCTGGCACGCAGGGAACTCTGAGTACAACCGGCGCTCCATCGGGATCGAACACGAAGGGTTCATCGATCGAGCCGACAACTATACCGATCCCATGCTCGAGTCTTCGGCAGCGCTCGTACGCTGGCTGGCCGCCGACTTGGGTATTCCGCTCGATCGTGACCATATCATCGGCCACATCGAAGTCCCGAGAGCTACTCACACGGATCCAGGTCCGCACTGGCCGTGGGATCGCTTCATGGCCCTCGTCACCGACGGCACGCCCGTGAATCCACCCCCGCCGACCGATCGAGGCGTGCTCCAAGGAGTCGTCTTCCAAGGAAGCAACATCGACGAGAGAGTTCCCGGAGCGGCCGTCCGGTTGGAGCCTTCGGGCGCCACCGCCACCGCCGACCCAGATGGGTTCTGGTCCTTCCAGGTGGCCCCCGGAACTTACACGGTGACCGCTGAGGCGGCCGGGTTCGAAGCCGGGACCACCGTCCGCACGGTGGCCGCCGGCGCCTCCGTCTGGGGTTCCGTGAGTCTGAGCCCACTCCCGGCCGGAAAGGGTACGCTCGCCGGCGTCGTGTTCGACGCTACCCTGGGCGAAGACTCGCGGGTCGAAGGTGCGCTCGTCCGGGTCGAAGAGACGGGGTCGACGCAAACGACGGAGTCCACCGGACTGTTCGAGCTGGAGCTCGACGCGGGGACTTATCGAGTCTCCGTGAGCAAGGAAGGTTTCGAACCCTCGAATGTCTCCCGCGTAGTCAACGGCGGACGAGTGAGTTGGGGCTCGGTGGGGATCGTGCCGATCGGCGCTCCGATGCCCAATCGGCCGCCCGACCTCCCTCGATTGGACGAACCCATCGCAGGGACCCCCGTTCGCTCCGCGATGCCGATCTTCCGCGTCGGCGCACTCACCGATCCAGAGAACGATCCGATCGAAGTCGACGTCGAGATTTATGCCGATCCCACGCTCGCCACTCGCATCTCGCGAGGGTCCGTGAGCGCAGGCACCGCGGGCTCCGCGACGTGGCGCCATCCGCTCTCCGACCTCCCCCGCGGTATTCGACTGTATTGGCGGGCTCGCGCCAAAGACGCGACGCTCACGAGCCCGTGGACGGCGCCAGAGTCGTTCTTCTCGCCGGTCGACGGCGAGGCCCCGGTGCCAACCGCGCCCTGGACCGCGCCTCTCGAGCCTCGAGTCACCTTCAATCGTGCCCCTCTGGCCCCGAGAGTTCTCTCTCCCCTCGACGGCGTCGTCGTGGGCTCGACTCAGCCGGACATCGTGGGCGAGCCGGCGTCCGATCCGGACGGCGATGAGTTGGCCTACCAATTTCAGCTCGGTCTCGACGACGTTTACCGCAACATCGAGGAGACGAGCACCATGGTGGCCGGCTCCTCCACCGTGCGATGGAAACCGACTCAGGCTCTCGCGGCCGGTTCGACCTACTACGTCCGAGCCCGAGCCGCCGACGCTCGCGTGTTCGGACCGTGGTCGGAGTCTCGAATCTTCTCCATCAGTACGGAAGCGACCACTCCGGGCGCAGAAGGGGACTTCGAGCGGGATTTGGGAGACGACGCCAACGAACGTCGGCGCGGAGTGACGAGAGGGGGGTGCGATTGCCGCGCTCACGGTTCGCGGGACCCGACGCCGCTCGTCGCGCTGCTACTCTTCGCCATCACACTTCGAAGGAGGGCGAGGTGAGTTTGGGGTGGGTTCTGCGAGCGGTCGCCTTTGCCGCCGAGCGACACCGAAATCAACGTCGAAAGGACGTCGAAGGCTCGCCCTACGTCAACCACCCGATCGCGCTCGCGAACGTCCTGGCCAACGAAGGACAAGTCACCGACGAGATCGTGCTCGTCGCCGCGCTCCTGCACGACACCGTCGAAGACACCGACACCTCTCCCACCGAGATCGAAGAGCGCTTTGGCTCGGAAGTTCGCCGTGTCGTCGAGGAAGTCACCGACGACAAACTCCTACCAAAAGAGATTCGCAAGCGACACCAGGTCGAGCACGCGAGCCTCATCAGCGACCGCGCCAAGCTCGTCAAGCTCGCCGACAAGATCTGCAACCTCCGCGACGTCGAAGTCTCGCCACCGGTGAATTGGTCTCTCGAACGTCGTCGCGCGTACTTCGACTGGGCCAAGGAAGTCGTCGATCAGCTCCGCGGCATTCACGCGGGACTCGAGGATCGCTTCGACGACGCCTATCGCCGCCGCCCCTGAGAAACCCATGCGGCGAGGCGCGACAATCCTGAGCTTGATACTCCTGACCTCGACTTCCCGCGCGACCGTGCTCGAGGAGCTCACCCTCGACGACCTCGCGCGCCGGGCCGACTCCGTCGTGGTCGGCGTCATCGGGTCCAAGTCGACGATCCGGCACGGAGACGAGCTCCTCACCGAAACCGAGGTCCTGGTGGAGCGGACTCTCCTCGGGCCGACGCGGGCCTCGTTTCTCGTCACGCAGCTCGGCGGTGAGTCCGATGGGTTCGTCACCGAGATCGTCGGCGACGCTCGACTCCGAACCGGGCGCCGCATGGTGCTCTTCACCTATGTTCACCCCGACGGCCGACGCTACCTCGTGGGCATGGCTCTTGGCGCTTTCGAGCTCAGCGGCGCCGCGGCCACACAACTCATAGAGGCTTCGATCCAAAGATCGGATGGGTCGCTGCTGCCCCCGAGAACGCAACACACGACCCTGGAAGAGATTTTGCGAGTGCTCGCGCGGAGCTCCCAGAAGTGAGCCGAGTGTGGCTCCTCGGCCTGCCGTTGCTCGGCTTTGGCGTCGTCAAAGACCCAGCCGCCTCCGCGCCGATCGTATGGGAGTCCAACGTCGAAGTGACCATACACTCCGCCGGGCTCGCCGAAATCACAGATGAGTCCGACGTCGTCGCGGTGCGTTCAGCGCTCGAGGCATGGAGCGCCCCGGCCTGTACTTCCTTCCGATTCCTCGACGGAGGCACCGACGCGAGCGCGAGCCGCAGCAACGACGACGGGGTCAACCGTGTGGTCTTCGTAGAGTCCGACTGGCCGGGCGCGGCCAACGGAGCGACCGCGACCACGCTTCGCAGGCGGAGCGGCGGCCGCTGGGTGGAAGCAGACGTGCTGATCAACGGCCAGGACTTCACGTGGTCGACGAACGGAGACGTCCACGCGCGCGACCTTCAATCCATCGTCGTACACGAGCTCGGCCACGTCCTCGGTCTTCAACACTCGGCCGACCCGGAGAGTACGATGTACTTTGGCAGCACCAACGGAATCACGTACGCGCGGACGCTCGATGAGGACGACGTAGCCGGAGTTTGCTTTCTCTACCCGGCCGGTCCCAGAGCGTGTGACTCGGACGCCGACTGCCCGCTCCTCGACGGGTTCTACGGAGGCGGGGACGAGCGGGCTCGCTGCGAGGCTGGGTCTTGTGTTTCAGGCGCGGCTGAGTCTGGCCGGGAGTGCCTCGGCGACGAGCACTGCGCCAGCGGCTCCTGCGCCCGCGATCCAGCAGGCCCTCCGGCCTCGGATCCCGGTTGGTGCAGTGAGGCCTGCGGCGCGACGTGTGCCTCTGGTGATTTATGTCGAGAGGGCCAGTGTTGGAAGGGGCGCGACGATTGTCTCACTCACGAGGACTGCAATTCGGCCGACCGAAACCGAGTTTGCGCGAGGGATCTCGATGGGCGATTTCGATGTACGAAGCTGTGCAGGGACGACGGGTGGTGTGTCGACGAGCCCGGGACTGTCTGCCACGGCGGGCTCGGTGTGGACCCTCCCGGGTTCTGCAGGAGACCCGGGACTCTCGGAGACGGGACGCCGTGCCGCCAGGGGCTAGAGTGCGCGAGCCTGAGTTGCGCGGGCCCAGGTGCGACACCTACTTGCGGGGCCGGCGCAACTCAGCCCGTGGTCGACGCGGGACTCGGTGACGGCGCACCTTCTCGGGACGCTGCCGAGCCGCTCTCCGGTGATGCTGGAGGCTCCGATTCCGAGCTTCGAACGGAGCCCGCCGCGATGAGTCCTAACGAGCCGCTCGGAGGCGGTTGCGGATGCGAGACGAGCGCGGAACGAGGCGCGCCAACACTCATCGCCGCCGCAGTCCTCGCCCTTCTGAAATCCCGTCGAAAGTCGCCGGGCCAACCCACGTGAGCGCAGCCCGTAGCTGCGACCCCGCCTCACACCACCATCACGACCGGAATGACTCGATTTCGGACGCGAGCTCGGAGTCCGCAGCAGTGATCTCGAGATGCTCCTCGAGACGCTGCTCGAGGCGAGGCTCACGTGGTTCCGGTGTCGGATTCGACAGAGCTCCCGCGTCCGCACGCGCGTTGGAAGCACGCCGGATCCAGATCGCAGCAAGCGAAGCGGAGACTGTGAACGTTGGACTGGAGTCTTGAGCGCATGCCGAAGGACGGCGCAGTTGGTCGACGTGACGGGCGCGAGCCGCGCGACGGTCTATCGAGACCTTCGCGTTCTCCTTGCGTCGCCCATTCCGCTGACGAGCTCCCGGGAACCGGAGAACGCCGACGTGGTCAAGGCGCTCGAACATGCGATCACGGAGCGCAGGCGCGCCGAGCTCGACTACCGATCCGCTGCTGAGCGCGGTCGGAACACGCAAGGTTGCTCGGATCGCGATGGACGTGCTATGGATCGGATCTCTCAACGCCCTCGTCGGCGAGAGCGATCTGAGGATTCACGAGGGAGCCAGAGTGACGGCCGGAGTCCTCAGGAGGGCCGCCGCCCCTCCAGCCAGCGTGTCCACCGTGTTCCGGACTATTTGGCGGATCAAAAGCTTGAGTACCCCACTGGGCACGAAGGGGAATGCGAGACCTGATCTTCAGCAGCTCGTCCTTCAGTCCCAGGTACTCGGTCTGTGTGATTCGAGCGAGGAACGCGGTCCTGACCGGCTGGAGAGTCGCGTGAGAGCTGCCCTCGAGAATCCAGCGGCAATTCGACGATTTGGAGGTTGGAGTCTCGGTGAATCGACCAACTTGATCAACGACGCCTGGCTATGGAACGACTTGACCCGTCTCGACGAATTCGAGGTCTTCCTCCTGAGTGCCAAAGGGAATCTGAGTCTACCCGTGTGGGTCGATCATGTCGCGACGAGCGATCGGAGTCCTAGCCCGGGTGACTCGACCCGAACTGAGATCCGCGGACATCCCACGGATTTCTTCGGCTGATGTCGCGGGAACATGACGATGCATGCACACAAGGTTCGAGTGAGTATCTCGAAGAGCCGGGAGCTCCTCGTGCGCGTTCCAGACGATTTTCCGGAAGGCGACGCCGAGCTCATTCTCATCGCTGACGCCCTCTCGAGCGCCTCGGGGGCAGCTCGGGCGGCCAGGTTCCGTCGAGCCTTGGAGGAGCTGCGAGCCCGCCTGCCCGTCTCCCCTGAACTCTCGGACGGGGCCTTCGATCGTGGTTTGCTGTACGAGCGGGGCTCGGGCGATGAATGAGGTCCTCCTCGACACCAACGTTCTGGTTGGGCTAGCAACTCACGGGACCACCCGATCGGAGCTTGCCCAACACGCCGTCGACGACGCTCTCTTAGCCGAGCTGATTCCCATTTTGTGTCCACAGGTTCTTGTCGAGGCTTGGGTCGTGTTGACTCGTCCCACCTCCGTCAACGGTGCCGGATTCACCACCGAGCAGGCCGCGGTTGCTCGCTGTGGGACGAGTTCCGCTGTGGCCGGATCCTTCGAATCTGTTTACCGAATGGTTCGAGCTCGTCGAGACAGGCGCCATCAGTGGCAAGCGTGCCCACGACGCCCGCATCGTCGCCTGGATGCGAGCCCACAGCCTTTCTAGTATTTTGACGTTTAACCCGGCTGACTTCAAAGGCTTCGACGGAATTCAGGTGCTGGCCGGGCGTCAGAGCGCGGACCAAGGATGAGTCCCGAGGCAGAACCGCTGATCCGAACGATGGCTCTGCACGCGCTCGCCTACTGCGAGCGTCCGATTCGACGAACTCGTTCGGTTGCGGTCCACGGAAACAACTCTCTGGTCGCCATCGAGCGGCCGCCGGCTCCAGTTCGAGGTCTGCGAGGACTTGTCGGGGACGATGCCGAGCTCGCGTTCGCAGACCATCGCCAAGCTGTGGCCGCCGAGGGCGTCCGACCCTCGAGCGCGACGCGACGCCTCCAGCGGCGTGTCTCCTCGATTCCGAGCGGTGCCCGGCTCCTCGATTCCGAGCGGTGCCCGGCACCGTCCGAAAAGGGGCGGCAGCACCGTCCGAAAAGGGGCGGCACCGTCCGAAAAGGGGCACCGGGCCTCCGAAAAGGGGCACCGGGCCCGGCACCGTCCGAAAAGGGGCACCGTCCGAAAAGGCACCGGGGCACCGTCCGAAAAGGCACCCCGCCCGATTCCGAGCGGTGCCCGCCCGATTCCGAGCGGTGCCCGCCCGATTCCGAGCGGTGCCCGGCACCGTCCGAAAAGGGGTGCCCGGCACCGTCCGAAAAGGGGGCAGCACCGTCCGAAAAGGGGGCACCGTCCGAAAAGGGCGGAGCGATGCTGGAAGCTCCGATTCCGAGCTTCGAACGGAGCCCGCCGCGATGAGTCCTAACGAGCCGCTCGGAGGCGGTTGCGGATGCGAGACGAGCGCGGAACGAGGCGCGCCAACACTCATCGCCGCCGCAGTCCTCGCCCTTCTGAAATCCCGTCGAAAGTCGCCGGGCCAACGCACGTGAGCGCAGCCCGTAGCTGCGACCTCGCTTCAGGCGATGGGTAGCCCGGCCAGGGCCGATGCCGCTCGTTCAAGGCACGAAACTGAACCTGTATCGTAGAATCTTCGCGGGCTCGACACGAATCAACCTCTCGATACTCACTCCGCCCGAGACCGCACGAATCTTCAGACAGCCCGCCGGCAGCACGGTCCTGGCGATGGGTGTCTCTCCGAGCGACCGATCCCCGTACCAAATCTCGCTGCGCGGTTGCGTGTCGATCGTGACGAAGCCAGGTGGAGCATTCGGAATCAACGCGCAGTCGTCGACTGCCAACGGAAAATCGATCGGCATCGGTTTGCCATCGAAGCTCGGAAATCGCCATCGCCGAACGGATTCGAAAACACACCCCTCGAGCTGTGTACCCACGAATTTCTCCGGCTGAACGCGGTACTCTGAGGTAGCTCCGGTCTCGAGAATCATGAAACTCACCGCCATGCGCCCTCCAACGCTCGACCCGGATCGACGGTGGTTTTCGAGACACTCTTGCAGCTCTGCTTTGTGCGCTCTGAGCTCCCGCAGTATGTCGTCGTCGGCGAGCACCTCAGGCCTTTCAGCGGGCGCAGGGAGCGCCGTTCCGCCCGTCTCGGCGGGCGGCGCGATCGCCTGGTGCGTCGGAAAGAGCGAAGTCGAAGGAGAAACGGCGCTCCGCGCTGGGTTGAGGTGCGCGAGCTTGCTTGGGCCCGTGGCCAAGTCCGGTTTGGGGCGTCGGTGCTTGCCGGAGAGAGTCGCAGTAAGACGACGATCCTCTGCTCGAGCCTCGAGCGTCACCATCAGCTCGCGTCGTGCGGCGCCCACCTCCACCATCAGCCGCGCGGATCGATATCCGGTCTTTTCGATTCGGACCTCGTGTAGCCCGCTCGCGACGGTGGCGGCGGGCGTTGGGGTGAGACTCGACATTTCGACCCCGTCGATCCAAACCCGCGCGGACCCCGGCGTGCTATCGACACTCAGCTCGGAGAGAGTAGCCTCCGTCGGCACCGCTTCTAGGGTCGAGAGGCCAGGCGGCACTTCGTCCTTGGCAAACTCTCTCGGCTCCAAGCCCGTGGGGAGCATGGCCGGGAGCATGACTGCGACAACCACCACGAACGCCGCGAAGGCGAATACGGGCCGCCGCATCCCAACCCGGAGCATCGATCGCGACTCGCCGAGCCCCAGACGGTCGATGTGGGTCTCGCCGACGTACTCAGCCCGCTCGCCATGCTCGTTCCTGAGTCGGACTCGCTCGCGCTCGTGGGTGCCATCGCGACCGGACCGACTCTCGATTTCAGAGGTGAACTCGGAGTCCGAGGTAGTGACCTCGAGACGCTCCTCGACACGCTGCTCGAGGCCGCTCACGTGGTCCTGGTGTCGGCTTCGGATGCGAAAGAGCATCCCTCATCGTAGCCCTTTCGAGGTCGAGAAACACCTTCGGGACTGCGAAAACCGTTTGCGATCCGAATCCTGAAATGAGCGCCCAACCCCTTCGCTTTACTCGTCCTTGTCCATCAGCTGCCATGCCGCGCTCACCTTCACTTTCGGCGCCGTACGCGGCGTCACTTCAAATCGATGTCGACTCATGTTCATCGCCGCTCCGGCCCTCGCGCCGTCCGTCGCCGAGCTCGCCGCGAGGTCTCGGTGGAAGCGTGCATCACCTTGCGCAGTCAGGCCCATCGGGTCGACCATGGCGAGTGCGAATGGTCCCCTTCGCGGAGGAATCGCGCCTCGGCGCCCGACGAGGTCGCTGGGTTTGCGGCGCTGTTTGCCTGGTGCTCCTTGCCGGATGTGGACAGCTTACCCTGCGGCTCCAGACCCCTGAGCTCGCCGGGCCCTCGATGGTCATCGGCCTCGTCTCGGAGAATCAAGTCTTCAGCCTGTCGACCTCCGAACCCTCTTGGTTCGACGTGCCGGCCGATGAGTCCGTTCGACCGGAGATATTCGAATACGCGCGCACGTTGGAGCAGCTTGGGCTTCTCAGGGGTGCGCTGCCAGCCTCGGCGACGGGCGAGCTCCTCCCACTCCCGGCCAACGCATACACGGCGGTGATCGAGACGGACGAGGCGATTTGGTCCCGAGCCGAACCCACCAACACCGAGCTGTCGGCGTTTCGTTCGGATTTCGTTCCCGCAGACAGGACCGGCTGCCGGAGCTTCGAAGGCGAGTCCTTCTCACTCGAGATTACGAGCGCGAGCGTGCGTGGAATCGCGCTTGGCGACGATCGAGCGCTGATCCTCGCCGGAGAGCAAGTCGCTCTGTATCGGTATGGGAGCGGGATCGTGAGTACGGCGCGGCATTCCACGTGCGTCGCCGACGGCTTTCGCACGAATCAGGGTGCGATCGTCGGGGACTGCTCCGGTACGTTCTGGGAAGTGAGCGTTGGTGCCGACGGCGAAGCCTTGACGCTCACGTCGAGCCTTTCGCTTTCGACGTCTGCTCCTGTCCTTCGGGCGGACGGGGACGAGCTCGGCGACGAGATCTTCTCCATGGGCAGAGACGGTCGAGTCATGCGCCACGACCGTGCTGGCTCACAGGAGGTGGGAGCTCTTCCGGCGCTCGGCTCGGCAAACGAGACGCTCGGAGACCTGCGGTGGACGGGTCCAGGAGGGCTCTCGGCCGTCCTCGTGACCTCGACCGCGGTCCTGCGAGTGGCGGGAGGTCAAGGTCGGCTCGTCGAATCGGGCAGCGAGGTGGGTCTGGTGTCGATTGCGAGAGTTCCCGGGATTGGCGTCGTAGTGGCAGACTCGGAGAGCACGTTCTTCGTGGAGTCCAAGGACTCATACGAAAGGCTGGGGAGCGCGTCGCCGCCGAACTGGGTGCTGTCGATCGCTCCTTATGAGGAGGCCTTCGTCTTTGGAACTCAGTTCGGAAACCTGGGCCAGTTCGTGCCCGCGGAAGGCTTCTGCGTGACCCAGAGACCCGTCGCGTTCGCAATCCACGACATCTTGCCTTTGAATGGAGGGCGCCTGCTCCTGCTGGGCGAAGCCTCGAGAAACGCCTACTACGCGGAGTTGGCTGCGAAGCGCTGATCACGCCGCTTGCTCCGACCCGTAAGGTCAAGCCGCACCCGTCCCAATGGGCTTCGGATTCGATAGAGCATCGCCCATCGTAGCGCTTCGGGGTTGAGAAAGTCCGTCCGCACTGCGAAAACCGTTTGCGATCCGAGCGCTGAAATGAGCCGCCCAACCTTTTCGCTCTTGCTCCTCCTCACCTATGCCGCGCTCACTTTTGGGCTCCGCACGTGGCGTCACTTCAAATCGACGGGCTCGAGCGGTTTTCGCGGCCTGTCTGGTCGCGCTGGCTCACCCGAATGGATCGGAGGACTCATGTTCATCGCGGCGATCGGCCTGAGCCTCTCGGCGCCCGTCGCCGAGCTCGGCGGACTCGTCGAGGGCCTCCCTCGCCACAGCTGGGTCGACGCGATCTCGCTCGGCTCGTTGCTGATCGGGACCTGCGGAACGTGGGCGGCTCAGTCGGCGATGGGAGCTTCGTGGAGAATCGGCGTGGGAGAGTCCGAGCGTACGGAGCTCGTCGTCGGAACAGGGCCGTTTCGGTGGATCCGAAATCCAATCTTCACTTTCATGATCATCAGCAGCGCCGGGTTCGCCACGTTTCTGCCAAACGTGCTCTCGCTCGGCTCGGTCGTGTGTTTGGTGATCGCCGTGGAGCTTCAGGTGCGCTTCGCCGAAGAGCCGTACCTTCGGCGAATTCACGGCGATTCGTACGACGAGTACTGCCGTAGCGTAGGCCGCTTCTTGCCGGGCTTGGGCCGACTCGGTCGGCGGTGATTCGAGCTGCGAGAATTTCGGCGAGCCCACGTGATTTTTCCCTTCAATCGCCCAACCCATTGGGTCCGACGCTGGCACGAGCGATGCGTCTGTCCTTTCCATGAGCACCCCATCCGGCCGCACGCCTGCCCGGATGTACGCTGGGAGACCTTCGAGACCTCGTAGGGCAGGGCGGGCGTGGCTCCCTCGGTTCGGCTGGGGGCTCACTCGGTTGCTCATTCTGCTACTCACACCGTTACTCGTGTGTTGCTCCCGGGCGCAGCCCCCATCGAGCACCGTCGCCTCCGAGGTCGAGCGCTCTCGTCCGGAGTGTCTTCCCGCGACCGAGCGCGTCGGGGCGCGCTGGCCCGCGCAACCGGCGTGTCGCGAGCCCCCGCGGGAGGCGGAATCGAGCCTCACGTCGTTCGCACCGGCAAAGTTCCCACCGCGAGCGACCGGCGACCTTCACTTTGTCGATCCGGTGAGCGGTGAGTTGGTGAATCCGAGCTGCGGGAACGGACTTACCGAGGAGGGAGAGGAGTGCGACTTTGGCGATCCGGCCGGGAGCTGCCCTGAAGGCCGAGAGTGCTCGAGCGCCTGCACGTGCCAAACTCTGCCGGGCTGCGGGGATGGCTCCGTAGCGCCGCCGGAGCTCTGTGACCCCTCGGCGCCTTCCGACGGATGCCCCAAGGGCTCCAGCTGCTCGGCGACCTGCGACGTCTGCGCCCCGTTCTGCGGCAATGGGGTCCTCGAGGAGCAGGAGAGTTGCGATCCGAGCGCAACTCCCAGCGGGTGCCTGTTCGCGCTCACCTGCTCGAACGAGTGCAGATGCGTTACTCCTCCGGACTGCGGCAACGGCGTCCTCGACGCGTTGGAAGGTTGCGACCCTCCCGCCAACGCTTGTGCCACAGAGACGACCTGCTTCCCTCAGTTGTGCGTCTGCGTCCCGATGAATGCCAAGTGAGGTCGTAATCCTCGGCCCGCACCTCCCGAACGCGGTAGGATCGACGCGTGGCCGCCGACACTTGCGTCGTGATCGCGACCTGGGAGGGGTCCGATCCTGCCCACCTCGAGCGGCTCGCCGAATCGCTGCGGTCCGTCGCGCCCGGCCGCGAACACTCGACCTGTCTCGTCATCAACGGATCGGATGGTCGTCACGCGCGCCTGAGCGCTCGCTTCGACCTCACACTCACTCGCGACAATGTTGGATTCAACCTCGGCGCGTGGGACGCCGCGTGGCGTCAAACCAGCGCGGATCGCTACCTCTTCCTTCAAGATGAATGCACCCTCCGCCGAAAGGGATGGCTCCTCGCCTTCGAGCGGGCCTTCGAACCAGGCGTGGGTTTGGTCGGCGAGCAACTCAGGAGACCATGGAACAAGCCCTGGGATGAGCTCACCTCCGAGACGAATCGCGACTTCGAACGCGCTCGTACCTACCGCACCCTCTTGCGCGAGTGGGGCGTGGCCGAGGGTCTCACTGCTCGGCACCTCACCACGGTCGTCCAGTACACCTCGAGGGAAGTCCTCGAGGCCGTCGGCGGATACCGCGCGGAGTCGACCTACCCGCGCGCGATCGCCGCGGAGATCGCGTTCTCGCGTAGCATCGAGGCCCGCGGGCTGTCCTTGGTGCAAGTGGGCCGTCGCCGCCACACCTTCGTCGGCCACCCCCAGTGGCCTCGCGACGGGCTATTCGATCGCGTCCGTCGATCGCTTTGGCGTTAGAGCATCCGGCGATCGCTGAGCCCTACTCCAATTTCAGAACACTTCGATCGTCCGCCGGCCGATCACCGAGAGGTTTCCGTTGGAGTCCTCGGCGATCAGCTCGAGCGAGTGCCCGCAAGGAGCGAGCCCTGGGAGAGTCACGGTGCCGGCGAATCCGACGTTCGGACACTCCGCGTAGCCCGGATAGACCTCGCAAACGTCGGGTCTCGCCTGCCCGCGTGGGAAGGTCGCGAGCTCACTCCCGTCGACGACCGCGCGTATGACCACAGAACCTCCGTCATCGAGCACCCATCCGGAAATAGGCACGGAGCCGTTCGGACCCACACTCAGCGCCGCTCCCGAAGCGGGAGAGTCGAGCGTTCCGAAGGGCGCTCTGCGCATCAAGAGGTCTTCGAGCAGGGTGCCGATCGTGTCGAACGATCCGAGCGCGAGGTAGGCCCGGCCGCGCACGGTCCCACCTGCTTTGATCCCAAACGATTGAACGGCCCGCACGTTGTGAAAGTAAGGTGCGCTGGATCCATCGCCGGACCAGGCCTGAAACAGGGCGACCGCGTTGTCGTGCCGAAGCCCGACTCCATAGTCCCGAGCGGCGTGCTGCCAAGTCACCCACGGTGAGGGACTCTGAAAGGTCCGAGTCCGAAAGCCGTCGTTGGCGAGTTGATCGATGATGATTTCGGCGCCGGTCGGATCGAGGAGCACCGGCAGATCGGTGCCCGGCGACCCCTTGGCCGCGTATAGCGTCGGAAATTCCTGGGTAGTCGCCGCGTGGTCGATCGCCTCCGACGAGTCGAGTTGCATACTCAGCTCCACGACGTTCGAATGAACGAACCGAAAACCCAGCTCATAGGTGACTCCGACCGGATCGCCGGCCCCCGAGCAACCCGAGCGCCGACAGTCTGGCGCGGCCCAGTCCGGGTTCCACTGAAGCGGCGTGAGTGTCGCGATCATGCGAGCTCCGTCGAGCCGAACCGTCGCGGTCGCGCCGCGCCCGCACTCGTCTCCACCCTGGACCGGATCCCAGCCGAGAAACGTGATCGAGTCTCCGCATGGGTTGGTCCCTTGGCAGCTCGCGTCGTGGGCACAGCCTTGAAACATTCGCTCGGGATCGTAGAGCGCCACCTGGACTTCTCGGCCGGTGTCGTTGGCGTCGATCGTGTTGGATCCCGGCTGGCCCTGCATCCCGAAGAAAACGACGGTGCCTCCCCAATTCAATCGGATCCCGATCTCGGCGACTCCACCCGGACCCACGAGATACTGATCCGTGTGCCCCGTCCTGACCTCGCGAAAAGTGGGCGGGGCGATGTCAGGCAGCCCCATAGCCCAAGGGTCTGGGTCCGGAGGAGGAATCTGCGGCGGCGGGCAAATGACTCGAGCGTCCTCGAATCCGGCGTCTTGGGCCTCGACTGCATCGGTCGTCTCAACATCGCCAGGCCCGTCCATCGAGAAGCCCACCTCAGGAGTCATCACCGAAGAATCGGGCACGCTCGAGTCGAGGTCTGGCGCATCACGAGTTGTCGCGTCCGAGGTGGTGTCAGGCCTCGGAACCGCGTCCACCACGTCTGAGTCCGGCCCTCGCGCGTCGGGTCCGACCCCGGGCGTCGAGCTCTCGGAGCAACCGAGCGCAAGCCACATCGTGACCTTCAGAGTCGGAGCTCGCAGTCGCTTCACGGCGCCGAACCTTCCGAGACCCGTCGCGTCCAGTCAATCAGCGCCGCGGATCGCGAGGGAGCGGCACGATGCGCTCCCGCCGGTGTGAGCTGGTCATCCTCGGGCGCTCCCGACGCAGGCTCGGTCCATCGAACGCCGCGAGGATTCGCCTCTGGACCAACCAGAGCGGCGTGTCCGCCGCCGAAAACGCGGAGAGCTCCGCGATCTCGAAGACCTCGCCGCCCTGGGCCCGCGGATCGAAGCCAAAAGCCTCCTCGATCAGCGGTGCCTCCTCGAAGTCCTTCATCCTGAGCAACTCACACTCGCGTCGGAACGGGAATCGCTTGCCATGGGGGCGTCGGAGCTCGGCTCTCGGTCGGGGCTCCGAGCGCACGCCGACGACTCGCACCAAGTGAGTGGCCTGGGCGTGCTGAGTTAGCAGGATGACGTCCCCGACCGCCGGATCGTCGAGGGAGTAAGCGTCGTCCTCACTCGCGTGCAGGAAAAACCGATCCCCTGGCTCGAACACGCGGCTCTCCGGATCGCTCGGACCATACGCCAACATGCCCTCCTCGAGCGTCACACTCTTGACCCATCGGATCTGGGCCGGCGACAACGCAAGCGGTCCGGGCACGAGATCATGAAGGTAGCAGGCCCCGTCGACGTTTGTAAGGTCGCAGTGCCCACTCTCTCGTGTTATGAGACTCCGGTGAGTCGTCCGCCCGACCTTCTGAAACGCGCGAGCGAGTCGCGAGCGAGCGCACGGACATGAGCTTCGAGGCCCTCACGAGGCGGGAGGCCCTCCTCGCCGGCGCGGCCGCCGCCGCGGGCTGCGCGACCTCGCCCCTGGTCGCTCCGCCCCCTGGAGGACCAGCGCCAGCGGCGCCGAAGGGCGCGCCCAACCTGCTCTTCGTGTTCAGTGATCAGCAGTCGTTCGACATGCTCGGATGTTATGGAAATCAGGAGATTCGAACGCCGAGCGTCGACGCCCTGGCAAAGGGCGGGGTTCGATTCACGACGTGTATCTCCAACGCGCCCGTGTGCACTCCTTACCGCGGCATGCTGATGAGCGGACAGCACCCGCTCATGAACGGAGCCTTCACGAACGACATTCGTCCCCTCGACGGAGAAGGTCGGTACCTGGGTGAGGTCCTGCGGGACTCCGGGTACAGAACGGGCTGGGTCGGAAAGTGGCACCTTCACGGGGGTTTCCGGCGCCAACCCATTCCGCCAGGACCGCTGCGCTTTGGGTTCGACGACACCTTTTACTCGGACAACGTGCACAGCGATTTTCGACCTGGCCAAGCGTATTATTTCGACGACGACGGCAAGGAAGTCCGCTTCGATGAGTGGGAGCCCATCGGTCAGGCCAAGCTCGCCAGCAGGTTCATCGAGGAGAGTCCAGCCGATCGACCGTTCGCATTGTTCGTCTCGTTTCACGCGCCTCATAACCACCACGGCCGAGGATACCCAGCTCCGCCGAGGCTTCTGGGCAACCACGATCCGACTACACTTCAACTCAGAGCGAACTGCGCCGATACGCCGGAGCACCGAGGACTCTATCAGGGTTACATGGCGCTCACCACGCTGGTCGACGAGTCCTTTCAGATCATTTACGACGCGTTGACGGCGAAGGGTGTCGCCCACGACACGCTCGTCGTCTACACCTCCGACCATGGGGACTTGCTCAGGTCTCATGAGTTTCCGGGGCCCAAAGGTCGCCCTGAAGACGAAAGTGTGCGCGTACCGCTGATCATGTCGTGGCCCAATCGACTCCCGGCTCGCACGAGCGAGCTCATGGTGGGCGCGATCGACCTCATGCCCACGCTGTTGGGGATGCTCGGGCTGAATATCCCCAGCACCGTTCAAGGGAGGGACTTGGCCAGAGTCATCTTCGAAGCGAAGGACGACGAGGTCCAGTCCCAGCCCCTGCTCATGATCCACGGCCGAGGTTGGCGAGGAGTGTACACCCGCGACGCGACCTTCGCCTTCGAACGCGACCCCAAGGACGGCGCGATGACTTTCAACCGACTCTACGAGAGATCCGATCGTTGGCAACTCACCAATCGATTTTATGACCCCGAATGGCGAGCGAAGCGCGATGAGCTCCATGCCCTGACGCAGGATTGGCTGGCGAAGTTCGAAGATGGGTTCATTCCGTACAACGCGATCGCCCGAATCTGCCTCAAGCGCTCCGACCTCCCGCTCAATCACCGCGCGCAGACGGGAGAGCTCAAGGGGCGGCCCGTCGAGCTTCTCCGGGGATTCGTCCCCAAAATCGGGCCGCTGCCTACGAAGCTGGGCTGAGTCAGAGCGACGCGAGGATCAGCGGCGCTACGGCTACTCATGAGGGTCCGTAGGTCGGACTCTTCTGGCCCGGGGCGAGGGCTCCGGGTACGCCGCTTCGCGAAGTATCGGGGAGATTGAGCGGGACGGGTGATTCGGCCCGAAGATCGGGTCGCGGGGACACCTCGAGCACCGAGTCCAATCCGAGCTTCCGCGCCAAGATCCGGTCGCAGTCAGAGCCTAGGCACTCGAAGTTGCCGGCCACCGTGGCGCCCGCATCTCCGCCTGAGCTCCCTCGTTTTGCTCCTCCGACGTCGATGAAGAGGTTGTTGAGCACCAGCCGCGGCTTGGGTGACTTCCGACCGAGCTGCGCCTGGGCCAGCGGCGGAGGGCGCAACGGCCCCCGAGTCACGAAGGTGTTCTGATAAATGGCGAGCTCCGGCCAGTCCGGTGACCCATGATCGCCAAAAATTCGTCCGCGCATCGGCGAAGGCGGTCTCGGCGGTTGCTCCGGTCGAACGTACGGCAACTCACTCCGCTGGTCGACGACGTTCCGATAAATCGAGATTCGGTCCGAGGAGGGAATCGACCCCCCAAAGGCGAACGCGATCGTGGACCGAACGATGAGGTTCGAAAATACTTCGATGACCGCCCCGGGCGCTCCGACGAACCCATCTCTGAAGAACATGGGGCTCAAATAGATCGCGTCGTCGACCATGTTTTCGATCCGGTTCTCGAAAAACCGGGCGCTCGCGCCTCCGAGGTAGACTCCGTCGTGGCTGTCGGTGAACGAGGATTTGGAGATTTCGATCTCGTCATTCGTCGGCGTCGCGTAGACGGACGCCTCGCTCTCACCTTCTAGCACGAGCAGGGCATGCGTATTCAGCTTCGTGAGGTTCCGCTGGTTCTTGCCCGGATAGTCCCGTTTTCGAGTGTCGCTTCGGTACAACCAAGGCGGACAGTTGCCGACGAACCAAGAGCGAGTCACGGTGAGTCGCTGAACTCCGACGACGCGGACTCCGTACGTCCCTGCCTTGACCACCACCCCGTCGAAGGTGATGTCGCTCGACTGCTCGAGGCGTGCGGTCTCGAGGCCTCCGCCGCGGAGCTCGAGGTCACGGAGCTGAACGAAAGCCGCGCCGTCGACGTGGAGCGCGCGGGCCCTGAGCGGCGCAAGGACGAGCGGGGTAGCGCGCGGGTCGGTGGGTTCGGATGAGTTGGCGAGCCCGTGGTGAGTCGGGTCCAACCGCGCTCGAATGTACCCGGTGTCGACCTCGTAGAAGAGCCCGGGACCGAGGTATACGGGCGAATGGTCGGACTTCTGACGGCATTTTTGGTCGCTCACCGAGCACGCCGGCCACACCACGAGCTCGTTCTTCGCCGAGAAATCGGCGAAGTGTTCGTACGGCACGAGGCCCACGCCGTCGACGAACGAGCCCGTGACTTGCCGCAGCCCGAAATACCGATGGGTCGACCGAAAGGCCCCCTCGTGCGCCGTCCACGCCTGGGCTGGCTGATCGAAGAACTCAGCCAAGCCGGAGTCGATGATGGCCTTCTCGTTCGGAAAGCCGCGAACGACGATCGGCGCGTCGGCTCGCCCCCGAGCCGCGACGTGGAGAGCTCCGCGATGCACGCCTCCGCGCAGGGTGAGGGTCACGCCCGGGCCGAGCTCGGTGGTCGCCCGCTCGAGAGACTTGAAGGGTCGAGACTCCGAACCCTCCGACGAGTCCGAGCCCCGCGCTGGATCGACGAAGAACTCCTTGGCCGCGGCGTTCGACGTCGTGAGCGCGGCGATCGCAAAGGCGATGGTGAATTTTCCGGAGCTGATCGCGAATTTTCCGGAGCTCATCTTGGCAAGCGGAGCGCGACTCACCTCTGACCCATACCCTGGCCCACACCCTGGGCCGAACGACTGGCCACCTTGCCCCTGAAGAGCTCGTCGAGCTCCTCCTCGACCGCGTGATCGAGCTCCTCCTCGACCCGCATGCGTTCCACCGCCTCCGCGAGCTGCGCGGTGACGTCTACGCCGGCTGGCTGAGTCATGAGTTGGCTGTGGACCTCCTCGAACGCGTCGGAGATCACCAGCATCGCGGCGTCCAAGGCGGTCGCTCGCGCGTCCAGTCCGTCGTAGCGCCTGGCGATCCGCTCCAAATCCGACTTCGCCTTCTCGAGCCGTCGGCGCTCGTCGGCCGAAGTGGCGTTCTCGAGCTGCTCGTCCACTTCCAGGAGCTTCGAAGTCAGGTTCGAGCTGGCGAGGGAAGCTCGGCGCTCGTCGAGCACCAGGCCGCCGAGCCACAAGCTCAGGTACTTGACCGTGCCGTCGTCCAACCGATCGAGCTCCTCCGCCGAGATCTCGATCTGCCCAGCCGAGCTGGCCTTCTCGAGGGATCGGAGCCGCTCCAGCATCCGATGGTAGGTCGACCACAGGCGACCGGCGTCGCGACCAGCTCGGAGCTCGATCTCGGAGATGAGATGCCGGCGTGCGGCCTCGCGTCGTTCGAGCTTCTTCTTTCGATCGACCTTGCGACGAAACTCGGGGCTCGAGGGAATGAAGAGGGAAGCGATCCCTTGAGCTGCGGCATAGCCGAGGAGCGGAATCGCGCCGACGCCGAGGCCAAAAGGGATCGACAGGATGGCTCCGGTCATGAGCGCGCCGAGCAACCCATACGTCGACGTGTTCGACGTGAGCATCTCCTTCACATAGGAGGTCTCGTCCTCCTCGTTGGCCACGCTCAGACCGAGATCCTGATTTGGCCGCGCGTGCCCGCGGCGTGGAGCTTCGAGAGAATGCGGTTCTCGAGGGTCACACCCTCGGTCGAGCGCTGCCACTCCGGGGACCGAGGACGCCGCTCGAAGATCGTGAAGTCGTCGGCGATCCGGGCCGGCTGAGTCGAGAGTACGATCACCCGATCACCCAGGAGCAGCGACTCGCTCACGTCGTGAGTCACGAACACGACGAGGCAAGGTTGCAGATCGTAGAGATCGACGAGGAGACGCTGCATCTCCTCGCGAGTCTGCGCGTCGAGGGCTCCGAAGGGTTCGTCCATGAGGAGGATTCGGGGCCGCAAGACGAGGGCCCTGGCCAGCGCGACCCTCTGGTTCTGCCCTCCGGACAATTGTGCGGGCAGGAGCTTCGCCTTGTCCGCGAGCCCAACGCGCTCTAGGATCTCGTCGACGCGTCTTTGCGACTCGTCGTGCGGAACC
The DNA here is from genome assembly GCA_964463485.1 of uncultured Myxococcales bacterium. Lineage (GTDB taxonomy): Bacteria > Myxococcota > Kuafuiibacteriia > Kuafuiibacteriales > Kuafuiibacteriaceae > CAYXDO01. The sequence continues at coordinate 63,082 of CAYXDO010000016.1, forward strand.
TTCTTTTTCCATAGCGACAAGCGGAAGGGGAACGCGACATTCTCCCGCACCGACAAGTCGGGTCGGTTGGCGTACCGCTGAAAGACCATGATCGCGTCGTCGTGCGCGCCGGTACACTCGACACCGTCGATCAAGATCTTGCCGGAGGTTGGAGACTTCACACCCATGGTGCGCACGCCTCCCATCATCCTGAGAACGGTCGATTTACCGCAGCCGGAGGGTCCGAGCAGCATGTTGATGCCTGGACGATCGAAGGTCAGATCGATGCCATCGACGACGCGCGTCGGCGGGCCCCCATCCGGACCCGGGAAGTCCTGCACGATTCCTTGGAGCTCCAAGCGAATTCCCGGAACCTGAGCCGTAGCTGGGCCGGATCCGCCGGATTTGGCTGGAGGGCTGGCGGTCTCCGCGGTCTCCGGAGTATCGCCGCTCATGCGACCTCCCACGGGAACAGGCGTCTCTTCGCCCAGACCATGAATTGATAGTTCAAGAGCGCCAGCGCGACGATCACGAAGATCCCGACGAAGACTTTGTCCATGGCCGAGGCGCGGCGCGCATTCTGGATCAGCTGACCCAGTCCCTTGTCCGCGTTTACGTACTCGGCGACGGTGATGTAAGTCCACATGACCGACACGGCGGTGATCACGCCGTCGGCGATCCGGGGCATGGCCATCGGCAGGACAGAGAGTCGGATCGCCTCGAAGGGAGTGGCTCCGAGGTCTCGCGCACTCACCCAATACGTGCTGGGTACGGCCTGAATGGCATCTCGGACCATCGGAACGAGGTACACGACGGCGCCGGCGAAGAGGAACGCGATCTTCACCGCCTCGTCGATTCCGAGCCACATGACGAAGATCGGGAAGACCGCCACGATGGGTGCGGAGCGGAACGGGTCGACCAGCGGAGACAACGCAGCGTTGATACGCGGAGACGAGCCCATGAGGATTCCGACGGGGATGCCGACGATGAATACGAGGACGCTCGCGGCCAGGATTCGGGTGACGGAGGCGATGGTCGCCGTCAGGAGTAAGCTGCCGCGCTCGGCGTCCCAGGCCAACCTAGTGAAGGCCACGGCTACCGCCCAGGGGCTTGGTAGCTTTGCCTTTTCGACGAGCTCGAGCCCGCTGAGGAGCGACCAAGTCACCAAGACGAACGCGACCGTAGCCAGGCCGAGGTTGCGTCGCGCGGAAGGGGAGGTCTCGTCGTAGGGGTCGAGCAGGCTCACGGCTTACTCATCGCGAGAGAATGGCCAGGCGCGTAGAACGGTTCATCTCCCGGCACTGCTCCAGGGTGAGCTCCTCCGCGCCAGGATTCGACTCATCACAGAGCGGCTTCGACGAGCCGTTTCCGACGATCTTGAAGCGCTGTTTGGGAAACTCCCACTCACCGGTGAGATAACTCACCACGGCGACTGCGCGCTGCTGGCTGAGCTTGAGGTTGGTCTCCTTGCTTCCCACGGAGTCCGTGTTGCCGGAGACCTCGAAGTAGGCTGAGCCGTTATTCTCGATGAGCGGGACCATGTCGTCGTCGATGGTCTTTTGCGCGCGTTTGGTGAGCTCCGCGGAGCCCGACTTGAAGGTCACCGCGACCGGCTTGGTGAGTGTAGCGGCTTTTTGCGCGACCTTCTCGCGCTCGGTCTCACTGAAGGTGAATTGAGGCTTGGCCGCCTCCGTGCGAGCCGCCGGGGCGCTGCTGAGGAGGCTTTTCACGAATTTATATTCGAAAGAATCAGGTGGGTTGATGACCGGGCTGTTCGGATTCGCGAGCGCGCCGGCTGCGCGATAGACTTGGTCGAACCGCTTGTAGACCCGCTCGTAGTGATTGGTGCCGCCGGCGAGCCCGAGGATGCGCACGTTGTCCTCCAGGCCCGTCCAGTCGAGGTTCGAAAAGAGCTCCTTCACGAACGCCTCGCCGTGGTCCTTCACGAGCAGTTGAAAGAACTCCTCGGTCTTCACGAGCGCGTCCACCGCGTCGTCTGGGTTGGCCTCGGCGGCCTTCACGCCGTCGAGCCAGCCGTCCACGAATTTGCCGATGGCCGCCTCGCCGTCCGGCGTCGCCAACGCGCGCTGGTCACACACCATGACGTCGTAAATCAGGTCTGTCGCGGTCTTGGTGGAGTAGACGACGTGCGCGCCGGGGACTTTTTTGATGGCCAGCGACAAATCTGGATCCCACAACGCTGCGGCGTCGACGCTCCCGCTCTCGAAGGCCGCTCGGACCCCGGCGGTCCCTTCCTCGGCGTTGATATAGACCATTTGAACGGTCTGCTTTTTTCGGGCGGTCAGCGAGGAGTTCTCGATCGCGTCGGTGACCATGCCGTGAGAAGGTGTGAATTGCAGCAGCGCGACTCTCTTGCCCGCCAAGTCCTCGACGCGCTGAATCGACGGGTCTTTCGCGATCACCGCGTCGGCGCCCCGGGTGTTGTCGACGATCACGACGGCGCGACCGTCGTGCCCGGAATTCCGGAGGTTCGGTTGTTCCTGGGCCCAGAAGTCACTCGTTCGCCAAGCGCACTCCGCGGTCTTCGCCGTGAAGATCGTCGTCAGCGTCGGAATGTCGTCTTGGATGACGAACGAGACCTCGACTCCCTTTTGGGCATAAATGGAGCCAGGCTGAGTCGTGAGCGACTTTCCATTGGCCACGAGCGCCGGCGCGTACCCGTGAAAGCTGACGATGGACACGCGCAGAGGGTTCTCTTTGCTCCCGAGGGGCCCACCGGAGCGCGGCTTTGGCGGCTCCGGTTTGGGCGGAGCTGCCGGGGTCGCTCCGGAAGCGGCACCGCTCGATCCGCCAGACGAAGCGCCGGACGAAGCCGTCGTGCCGCTCGGTTGCTTGCCTTTGTTGAGCGCGTCCTTGAGCCCGAGGTTCCAGGCCACTGCTCCAGTGACTGCGATGATCGTCCCAGAGAGGAGGATTTTTGCGAGCGGAGTGAGTTTGGCCATGATCAAGCTCCTGAGTTCTGTGCGGCCTTGGACTCCGAAGGGCCGAAGGTGTTCTCGATGGCCTTGAGTCGGGTGATTTCGCGGTCGATTCGAACCGACTCACGAGCGGCCGCTTCTTGGGCCGAGGTGGCTTTGTGCGAGATGGCGGCCTTCTCTTCAGCGACCTTCTTGATCTCGGCCTCGAGCATCTGCTCGAGCTCGGCGATCTGCTTTCGGATCTCGGCGGTCGCGTCGCCTTGATAGACGTCGCGAGCTTGGATCTCGGCGTCCGCTTCTTGCCTGGCTTTGTCTGCCTCGGTGAGGACGCGCTGCTTCTCATCGTTCAAGGCGCCGATCTTTCGGCGCGCGTCGATGATGGGGTCCTCGATGCTCCAGGCGTCGTCAGCCGCGTCCATGGCCAGAATGGCTGCTTTTCGAGTGTTGACGTCCATGGCGGCGAGGCCCGCGAGGACCTTGAGGAGCTTCTCGGCGGGGAACGGAGAGGTCGGGATGCCTACGGCCGCATAGATTTCGGTGAAGGCCCGTTCGGTGCCGAGGGCGGGCGCGACCTCGGGCTCCCCTACGACCACTGGCGGTTCGGCCTGAGCGCTCGTCCGCACCGGGGCGGGTTTTGGAGCTGGGCGCGGGGCGACACGCGGCTCGGGAGCCCGCTTTTCGTGCAGCAGGAGGTCGATTTCGGCGTCGTCGGCCTTGTGGTCGATCGCGAGGACGTCGGCGTTGGTTCGGTCGGTGGGGTCGAGCTCGACGAGGCCGACCTTGGCGAGCGCTTTCATGAACTTGCTCACGGCGTGATTCCCGGGCCCGTTTAGTACGCTTGCGGCTCCCGCGCCAGTCTCCTCCGGAAGACGCCGGGTCCGTAGTCTGTCGAGTTGGAGTGCCCGGCCGACCCTGAGATAATGAAAGTCGATGGACCGACCGGACGAAGGTGCCAACAGCGGCTCGGGAGCGCCGTCTCAGATGGACCCCAGGCGCCCCCCGGCGCCGGCTCGAGTGGTCGTTCGTATGAAAGGCCCTTCCGAAGATGGGGGTCTGAAGACGTTGGCCTTTGTGGGGATCGTCGGTGGGTTCCTCGCGGCTTCTTACGCCCTGTTCGGTGATCGGTTGCTGGGGCTCCCCTCCGAGGCCTCCGTGTGGAAGATCGCGGCGGAGGGCAACAAGTCTCTCGGCCAACTCTGCTCGAGCCCAGCGGGGTCGACGACGGTGCGCCTGGTCGCCGACAAATCTGGGCACGTCGCCGCAGCTTCCCTCAAAGGCCCGCAAGCGTTCATCGATTGCGCGAAGCCCGCCGTGGAGGACTGGCGCTTTCCCAAGCTCTCCGGCTCTCGATTCCTCGCCGTCCAGTTCGAGCTCCGCGACGGGAAGCTCGGCGAGGGCCGTATTTCGCTGGTCACACCAGAATGGGACGTCCGACGCGTCGACGACTTACTCGACAAGAGCGAAATCCAAAAGCTCCTCAGCCGTCGACTCAACGACGCGCTCGACTGTGTGTTTCGCTTCGTCGTCACGGTCGAGGGCGTCGACCAAGAGATGCGAGGTATCGGCGCGAACTTCGACGTACGCGCCGACGGCACCACCTCGCGCCACTTCATCGGCGACAACGCCTCCACGATCGAAAGGGGGGGCGCGGTTTACGCCCACAATCGACCGGCCTTTCAGGGTTGCCTGCGATCCGTGATCGAGACCGTCCCCTTTCCCAAGCGCAAGAACGAAGACCGGGCCAACGTGATGTCCATTCTGGAATTCTCCGTGCGGCCGTTGAAGTGATGGAACGATCTTCCCGCGTTCGATTTCCGATTAGAATCGCGTCACCTTGAAGTTCGAGTTGGTGCATCCGCTCCCGGTCTCGCCGGTCCGCGCCTGGAACGGGCTCTTCGGCGAAGCCTACGCGCAGGTCCTGGAAGAGCGGTCGAAGATCCACAACCTGGTGCTCGAAGAGCGAGTCGACGGACCGATCCGCCGAAAGCGCACGCGCGTAACGACCAAGCGCGAGATTCCTTCGGCGTTCTCCAAGATCTTGGGGTCCGGGCCGCTCACCTACGAGATCGAAGAAGAATTCGAAGACACGCGTCAGCTCATGCGATGGCGCGTCATTCCGGCGCGTATGGCCGACAAGATCACCGCCGAAGGGACCTATTCGATCGGTCCGGGCCCGAACGACAGCTCGGTGCGCCGGGTCGTCGGGGAGGTCCGCGTCGCGATCCCGCTGCTTGGTGGCCAAATCGAGAAGCTCGTCGCCAAGGAGCTCGAGGCCGGGTACGAGCGCAGCACCGCGTTCGCGCGTGAGTGGCTGCTCGCCAACGGCTGACCCTCGGTCGAAGGAGTGATATCGCGGGGCAGTGTCCGCGATCCGAGTCCCCAAAGGATCTCCCGCCAGCCTCCGCCGCGACGAGCACGGGGTGCTCCACGTGGATGCATCCGACGAGCGCGGAGCCTACTGGGGCCTCGGCTTTGCGCACGCGCTCGATCGGCCCGTACAGATGGAGCTCATGCGGATCCTCGGGCGGGGTCGCGCGGCCGAGATTCTAGACGGATCCGACGCCACCGTTGAGGTCGATCGGTTCTTTCGCAAGATGGGCTGGTGCAACGGGCTCGACGCCGAGGTGACCAAGCTGAGCGCTGACGCCCGCGCGCTGGTCGATGCCTACGTCGAGGGCGTCAACACCCGTCGAATGCGCCACCGACCGTTGGAGCTCAGACTATTGGGGCACAAACCTCCACCGTGGACGCCGGCCGACTCGGTCCTGTTGTCTCGGCTGATCGGATTCATCGGCCTCGCGCAAGGGCAGGGCGACGTAGAGCACCTCTTCTTGGAGCTCGTTCAGGCCGGCGTCGATCGACCTCGGCTCGAGGAGCTCTTTGGGTCCGACGCGATAGGCGAGTATGACGAGAAGCTCATTCGCTCCGTGCGGCTCGGCGAACGATTGGTGCCCAACGGAGTGCGCTTCTCGAACCTCGCTCCGATCGCCAAAGCGTCCAACGCGTGGGCCGTGTCGGGCGCGAAGACCGCGTCCGGATCGCCCATTCTCGCCAGCGATCCCCACCTGGAGATCAACCGGCTGCCGGCGGTGTGGGCCGAAGTCGCGGCTCGCTTCGAAGGACGCTGGGTCACCGCCGCCACCATGCCAGGCCTCCCCGGATTCTTGATCGGCCGATCCAACGACTTGGCGTGGGGCGCGACCTACAGCTTCATGGACGCGGTCGACTTCTGGGTCGAGGAGTGCCGCGGCGGAAAGTTCCGACGCGGCGACAGCACTTGGATCCCTTTCCGAACGCGCGTGGAGGTCATTCATCGCAAAGACGCGGCGCCCGTCGAGGTCGTCTTTCACGAGAACGATCACGGAGTGGTCGACGGCGATCCCAACGACGAGGCCCGTCTCCTCACGAGCTCCTGGACGGGCAGCCAATCCGGCGCCGCCAGCCTCGAATCCATCGTCCAGCTCCCGCGGCTCTCGAGTGTGGAAAAAGCGATGCCCGTCTTTGGCCGCATCGAGAGCGCGTTTTGTTGGATCCTCGCCGATCGCAGCGGTCACGTCGGATTCCAGATGTCCGGGCGACTGCCCAAGCGGCGTGTCGGCATCACGGGCCTCGCGCCCCTGGCGGGCTGGGATCGCAGGAACGATTGGGAGGAATTTCATGCGCCCGAAGACCTCCCGCGCCAGCTCGATCCGGAAGATGGGATCGTCGTGCTCGCGAATCAGGACGTGAACGCGCTGGGGAAGACTCCGGCGATCACGTCCAGCCAGGGTTCCTATCGCGCGGACCGGATTCGATCCGTGCTGAGCTCGAAGTCGAAGCTCGACGAGTCGATGATGTTGGAGCTCCAACGAGATCTGCACTCGACCCAAGCGGAGCGATTCATGCCGATGCTGAAGGCCGCCGCTGCGTCGATCGAGACGCAGCCCGTTCGGGGACGGCTCGACGAGCTGCTCGCCTGGAATCTCGAATATGACGCGGCCTCTCGAGGTGCGCCGATGTTCGAGGCGTTCTATCGCGAGCTCGTTCGGATCGTCTTCGGAGAGAACGGCGTCGGCGTCGCGGTGATCGATGGGATGTTCGACGAGACGGCGATCTTCGCCGACTTCTTCTCGGCGTTCGATCGTGTGTTGCTCGCCTCGTCTTCGCCATGGTTCGCCGGCAGGGACAAGAACGAGCTCGTAAAAGAAGCGTTGCTGCGCAGCCTCGCGAGTGACCAAGGCACGTGGGGAGCGCGGCAACAGCTCGTGCAAAAGCACATCCTCTTCGGCGACAAGCTGCCCAAGTGGCTGGGGTTCGATCGCCCGCCGTTTGCGCTCGAAGGGGGCCGAGCCACCGTCCGGCAAGGGCAGATCTTCCGATCGGGGGGCCGAACCACCAGCTTTGCGCCGTCCGTGCGCTTCGTGACCGACCTCTCGAAGAGCTACAGCTTCACGTGTCTCGCTGGAGGGCCTTCGGAGAGTAGACTCTCACGTTGGTACTGCTCGGAGATGGACGCCTATCGTTCGGGTCGCGCGAAGAAGACGTCGGCGTGAAAAACCGCGCCCTGAAAACCGGGTAGGATCGCCTATGCTCCGGTCCACCGCGTCGCTGTCGGTCGACGAGGCCCTCGACGAGCTCGCGCTGTACCTCAAACCGCCGGGCCAAGGGATCTTTTCGGTCTCGACGGGGAAGAGGGAGCTTCTCGAGCGCACCGAGCGCTACCTGGGCGGACCCATCCCCGAGTGGCGAGCCCACCTCGACGCGCTCTCTCAACGGCCGGCGGTCGTTCTCTTGGGCGTCCCAAGCGACGCCGGCGCGGGCATCATGCGCGGCGCGGCTTACGGCCCCATGGCTATCCGCGAAGGCCTGGGGCACGCGCCGGTCCTCGATCTCGGCGACGTCTTCACCGTGCCGCATTTCATCGACGACGCGATGCTCTCCGATGCCCAACGCTGGCGATCGCAGGACGCGATGTACCCACGTGCGGAGCCGGGTTACCGGCGAGCCCTCCCTGTTTCGCCGATCGATCTCACCGCGCGGGTCTTCGACCTCGTTCAGCGAGTGAGCCCCCGCGTTCGCATCCACCTGCTCGGAGGCGATCACACGGTCTCCTACGGCGCCATGCTCGGGCTGTTCTCTCGCCCCGGCGCTCGAAACCAGGACGTGGGGATCGTTCACTTCGACGCGCACACGGATCTGCTCGAGGAGCGGCTCGGAGTCCGCTTCTGCTTCGCTACGTGGGCTCGCTACGCAAACGATCTGATCGGCCGAGACCGGCGTCTGATCCAGATCGGCGTGCGGGCGTCGGCCAAGGATCGTTCGCACTGGGAATCCGTGGCGGATGTGCGCCAAGTCTGGGCACCCGAAGCGCGCGAGCTCGCGCCGGGAGCGTTGGCCGAGCTCGTGATTGGCCATCTGCGAGGGCGGGGCGTGCGACGGGTGTACATCAGCAACGATTTGGACGGAACGGACGCGGCGTGGGCGGCCGCCTGCGGGACACCGGAGCCCAACGGGCTGTCCCCTCCTGCCGTTCTGACCGTGATCGGGGCCGTGAGCGCCGCGTTCGAGGTGATCGGGGCGGACATGGTGGAGCTCGCGCCGGGGCTCTCGCTGAGCCCCGAGAAGTCCAAGATCAGCGTCGAGACGGCGGTTGCCTACACGCAGGCGCAACTGCGAGCTCTCGGGGCCCGTGGGGTCGGAGGGGTCGGAGGGGTCGGATGAACGAGTTGCCGCAGCGGACGAGAACTGGTATCTACATCTCGGGAAAGATCTCGCTCTGTCACACACCGGCAGCTCGGGTCACCCAATAACCGACCCTCGGAGAACGAAGGAGAAGAACGATGTACATTGGCGCAAATCCACTCTCGCAAGTCATGGCACAGCTGCAGATGCAGCAGGCCCAGTTCAGCATGCTCTCGGGCAACCCGCTCGGCGCGCTGGCCAACCTGAAGAACGCGTTCGAGGCCCTTGGTGGCGGCGCGGCCGGCTTCCAGCAGTTTGGCGGCGGCCTCTCGCCGTTCGGTGCGATGCCCTCGCCGACCTCGATGCTGCCGATCATGGGACCGCTTTGCGGCGGCGGCTACAGCGCGATGCAGCGCATCGACCTGGCCCCGGGCTCGGGCAACGGAGTCCTCTCGCAGATCTTCGATCCGAACCGCCGCGCGGCGGGACAATTCGAGCGACTCCTCAACAGCAACCCGTTCGTGCGTTCGGCCTTCGAGAACTCGATCGGCGGGCGCCTCGTGAACGACGGCCGCAATGACGGCGTCCTCACCGTTCAGCGCTTCCTGCCCCAGGACGGCGGCATGTCGATCCCGCCCGGCTTCGGCCTCAACCCGCTCGCGCAGAGCGCCGGCGGCATCTTCGGACAGATGGGCGGCGGTATCCTCGGCAAGCTCGCGATGCTCGGTGGCGGCATCGGCGCGGCCGGCGGCCTCCTCGGCGGCCTCGCGATGGGCAACCCGTTCATGGGCTTGGTGATGGGCGGCCTCTCCGGCGCGCTCGGCGGGCTCGGCATGGGCGCTCAGATGGGCGCCATGGGCGGCTTGGGCATGGGCATGGGCGGCATGGGCATGGGCGGCTTGGGCATGGGTGGCATGGGCGGTGGCATTCTGCCTCCGTTCGGCTTCGGCTTCGGCATGCTCGGTGGCCAGGGCATGGGTTCCTTCAACCCGCTCGCGATGCCGGGTCACATCAACAACACCAACCCCGCGGTCGAGCGGGCTCACCAGATGCAAGTCTCCTCGGTCTTGAACGACCCGTCGCTGACGGTCGAAGACAAGGTGACGCTCATGCTGATGCTGATCACCAAGAAGATGGACCGGGACATCGAGAATCAGACCCAGTACATCAACTCGATTCAGCAGCAGCAGGGCAACCGACAGGGTAAGGGCAAGGGCCTCGGCCTGGTCGGCGGCGTCGCGGGCGCGGCCCTCGGCGGCCCGGCTGGCGCCAAGGTCGGAAGCTCGGTCGGCGGCAAGATCGGCAACGGCGGCAACAACAGCGCGCCCTCCATCGACGTCGAGACCTTGAAGCTGCAGCGTATGGTGACCAAGCGGCAGCAGATGTTCGACATGCTCAAGGCGATCATCGACAAGTACAACGAGACCGCCAAGGGCGTCATCCAGTCGCTCGGCCGCTAATTACTATCTTCTCTGGGACCTATCTTCCCTATCTTCCCTGGGACCGCAGGCATCTTGTTCTTCCCTGGGACCGCAGGCATCTTGCCTGCGGCTATCTTCCTCGATCTTCCTCGGGCGAGCAGAACACGACACCAAGACGTTCCCTGGAACTGTGGCTATCTTCCTCGATCTTCCTCGCGAGCAGAACAGGTTGGGACCGTAGGCATCTTGCCAGCGGCTATCTTCCTCGGTCTTCCTCGGGTGACGCAGGCATCTTTCCTGCGGGCTATCTTCCTCGATAGCAGAACACTCGACGCCAAGACGGCATCGGTCAGCGATCGGCGGGGGCCTACTGGCGCACGGTACAAGGCCGGTACAACTCGACCGATCCCTTCCCGCTGCTCTTAGCGCTGACGATCGCGCGGGCTTTGGCCTCGGTCGTGTCGCACTGCGCCTGGCTGTCGAAAGGTTCGGTCCAGTCTGTGCGCAACACGCACTCGCAGTAAGGACGCCCCTTGATCTTCTTTTCTTTCCGGCACTCCTTTTGGCGCACCGCCATCGAAATGTCGCGGAGCTCCTCGTTGACGTCCTTGAGATCGATTTGGTTACACCAGCAGCTCGGGTTCATCGTGACCTCACCCTCGGTCACGGGAGCATCTGGGCACTCGGTCAGGTCGACGAACTCCTCGTCGGGGTTCGGTGGAGGCGTGGGTTGGGGCGGAGGCTCCTTGGAGGCCGCGGCCGGAAACGTCGGAGGCGGTATGGCCTCCGGCAACACAGTTTCCTTTTCACGCTGACAGGCCGCCAGGAGCGTGAAAGCGACGATAATCCAGCGAACCATCGCCGGGAGTATCGTGTGGAGTCAGGAGGGGAGCAAGCTCGCGGTTTCGATGCGATCTAGGTGATCGGCATTGGGTCAAAGCTTCCCGAGCAGGAGCAACCCGATCCCAAAGAAGGCACCGATCACCATGACGGCCAGCAAGACGACTCCGACCCGTGACTCGCCTTTGGGTTTCGGGGGCGGGCGAGCTTCGCTCGCTCCTCGGGGCCGTGTCTTCACCTCGCCCTGAGGCTTTGGCCGAGCTTCTTCCCGCGCTCGTTTGCTCGTCGCCAGCTCGAGCTTCTCGTTCGCGAGCTCGATCTTGTCTTCCGCTTTCGTGCCCTTGCTCCCCACCGCTTCCGCTCCCAGCAGGTCGACCCATCCCGACGATCCTTTTTGCGGCGACGGTTCTTGCGTCGGTGGATTGGATCGGGCCGCGGCGGCGTTCGGCTTGGCGATCGAGTCTCTCAGCGTCTGCGCTTCGACGACGCCTTCCTGCGTATCCCCGCTCCAACGGCCTTGGGACTCCGGCGGCCGCGCCTCGGGCGGGATCACCGTTCCGAACGCAGGTGTCTCGGGATCGGCGATGGGAGGCGGCCGACTGAGCGATGGACCTCGCGGCAACGGTGAAGCGAATGGGTTCGGCGAGCTCGGGTCTTCTGCCGGCCGATTGAACGACGGACCTCGGGGAGCGGGCGACGCGAAAGGAGTGGGCGCTTTCGGCTCTTCTGCGGGGCGATTGAACGACGGTCCGCGCGGTGCGGGCGACGTGAACGCAATGGGCGTTTCGTGGCCGTTCCCAAAGCTCGGCCGCGCCGGAGCTGGAACCGGAGCTGGAACGGGCGAGAGCGGCGCGTTCGGGTCGAAGCCAGAGAACGCGCTCGGAGCAGAAGCGAAGGCGCTCGAAGCCGGCGCGCCGTCGACGAACGCACCGGGCTGCGGGGTCGGCGGGTTGAACCCGGGAGCCAGTTGGGCCGGAAAACGCGATGGAGTGGCGAGCGGAAGCGGATCAGCCGTGGGCTCAGGAGCTGTTCCAAACACTGGGTTCGAGTCCGGAATCATCCATGGAGGCGCGCTCATGGGCTCCGCGACCTGCGGATCGCGGAGGGCTCGCAGCAGCGTCGGGTCGACAGGATCGAGTGAAGTCTGACCAGCCGCCTCCAGCGAGAATCCACCCGAAGCGCCCCTAGGTCGAGGGCTCGGAGGCAAATAGGAGGTGTCGACGATCGACGGCGCGATCGCGACGGATGGCTCCCCGAGTGACGCGCGAAGCGCGCTCGAGTCGATCGGGTCCACCGCCGTCTTGTCGTCTTGGGTCCACTGGGTTTGCGGGCGCGCGGCCTCCGGCGTTTCGGGGGCGACGGCCTTCACGAGGTCGGGCAGGAGCCGCGTTTGGTTGGCGAGATCGATTCGCGCCGATTTCGCCCAGGCCTGCAGCGCCGTCCGGAGCGCCGTGGTGGACGCCCACCGGCTCCCCGCGTCTGCATCCATTGCTCGCCGAACGATCGACGCCAGGTCGGGCGCCACCGAGGCTATGGACGGAGCGAGTGAACGGCCATAGTCGAGCGGGTCCTCGCCCGCGAGCATGAGGTTCAGGACCGAGCCGAGCGCGTAGATGTCGGCGCGCGTGTCGACAACTCCGCCTCGCAAGATCTCCGGCGCCGCGAACGCGAGCGAGGTGCTCGGCACAGTTCGCTCGAGCGGCGAGCCGAAGCCCCCGAGCTTCACGTTACCGTGCACCGACAAGAACACGTACTCCGGTCGGAGCCGCAGATGGAGCACCGGCCGACGCTGGCCGCCTTCCTCGGTGAATGTGTGGCCCGCGTTCAAGGCCCGGGCGATCTCGATGGCGATATGAATCGCGAGCGATACGTCCATCCGCTGGCGCTTGGCGCACAAGGCGCTCAGCACGGTGTCCACCGAAGCACCGGGCAGCCACTCGGTCGCCACGTAATACGAGCCCCCTGACAAACCGCGCTCGAACACGCGAAGAACGGTTCGCTGATCGGGGAGCGCGGACAGGGCGATCCAGGCGTCGGACATGAAGGCTGCTTCGAATCCCGGAACGGAAGTGGTGTCGACGCTCAGGACCTCGACCACCGCGAGGTCCCGCGAGATGGAAGATGAGGACAGGAAGCGCTCACCTCGACGTCCCGAAGGGAGCGGTGACAAGAGCGTGAAGCTTCCGACGCGGTCGCCCACGCGCGGCACGTGACGAATATCTCCCGTTCTCGGGCCGCGGTCCAGGTGACGTCCTGGATGTCTGGTCGAGGCTACAACTGTCGATTCGGAGCGACAGGGTCGTCGCTTCGACCCAACGCGCCGAGTCAACCCTCCATCACCCCGCGAATCGCCTCGAGGGCCCGGCCGAAGCTGTTCTGCGACCGGCCTGTGGTTGCGCGCGAACGATCGCAGCGCTGGCACGAGAGGTGCTCCGAAGCTCAAACATGAAGACGCGACTGGATGCCCCTCGAGCAAACGTGCCGAACCTGCCAGAGGTAGCGGCGTCGAAGCCCAAGAGGGCCAAGCCCGCCCCGAGGTCTGCTCCGACCCCGCTCGAAGCAAACACGGCCAAAGGCGTCGGGAGCGAGGCCTACGGACAGTGCGGCACGACCGCCACCGCCCATGCCAAACCGCTCGGCAAGTCGTCCGCGATCTACGGCGCTCATATGGCTCGCCAGCTCGCCGAGCGCGAAGAAAACGACGCCAAAGCTCAGGCCGCCCGTCCGAAGATCGATGCGCTGATCGGCAAGGTGAGGGGATCGTCGGGTGATGACAGAAGGCTCGCGCTCAAGGCGCTCAATGACTTCCTGAGCTCGCTCGGCCCTGATGTGGTCGATCAGCTCCGCGGCGGCGAGACCCACGGCGTCGGCTACGTCAACGAACAGCTCCTCCAGATCGGAGACGTCTACTTCGAGCCCGTCATGGACGCAGCCTCGCGTCGATTCGTGCAGCTCTCGAAGCCCGGAGAGATCCGCGGTGAGACCGGCCGGATCTCGTTTCAGTTCAAACCTTATTCGGAAGGCACCCTTCGCTACCTTCAGTCGGTCGGCAACCAAGACAAGGGCATGTGGAGCGTCGGGTACGACGGCGTCGAGGCCTTCAACTTCCGGAAGGACGGTCGCGACGGATCGATCAGCGCCAACCGTCGCGATCTGCACAGGTCCAACAACGGCGGCAATCTCAGCGAGGTCCTCGGAGGCTTCATCGAAATGATGGGGGAGCAAGGCCTCCCGAAAGGGTATCGGTTCGAGATCGACCTGGAAGACGTCCCCAAGGAGCGCCACGCCGACGTGAAACAGTCGCTGGCTGCCTTGGCCGAGTATGGCGCGGAGCTCAAATACCTCGTGAGCGACGCGCACCAGCTCGTCGCCAACGCGATGGAATCAGCCAAGCTCGGCGAACGAATCGACAAGCTCATGGCCAATCCCCAGAAAGAGTGGAGCCCCGCCGACTGGGCCGAGTACCGCGAGGTCTTCACGCTGTACCACCAGCAACCCGAGAAGCGCTTCGAATCGTAAACGCCGGAAAGGGCAAGGAGCGCCTCGCCGTTTCTGCGGCGACTTGGCCGACGCAGCGATTCAGCTGGGATCAGCTACACTATCCTGATGGGCTTGGTACACGTGACGGCCAGGGTGACTCCGCTCGGCAAGCGGCGATTCTTCGAAGCCGAGTTTCTTGTCGACACCGGCGCGCTCAACTGTATGGCGCCGACCTCAGCCCTGCGCCGGATTGGCGTGCAGGTCGAAGGCAGAGAGGTCTTCGAGCTCGCGAACGGTGATCCCATCGAGTATTCCTACGGCTTTGCACGTCTTTCATTCATGGGCGCCGAGACCATCACGCGGATGATCTTCGGACCCGAGGATGCAACGCCGCTGCTTGGCGTCGTCGCTCTCGAGGACGCGGGAATTGGCGTCGATCCAGTGTCGCGAACGCTGAAAAAAATGTCCGCGAAGCCGCTGAAAGGCTCCCGAGCGCGATGAGAAAAGCGGAAGGCGCCTAACTGATCTCGTAGAAAGTCAGTGCGCTTCGCTCCAGCTCGCGCCCACCCCCATCTCCACGACGAGGGGTACCTCGAGGCTCGGATAGACGCCTTCCATTTGAGCTCGAACGATCTGCTTCACGGCGTCCACTTCGGCCACGGGGACCTCGAACATCAGCTCGTCATGGATCTGCAGCACCATCTGCGCGTTCAGCCGTTGGTCCTTGAAGGCCCGGTCGATCCCAAGCATGGCGAGCTTGCACAGATCGGCCGCGGAGCCCTGGATGGGTGTGTTCGCCGCGATGCGCTCTCCGGCTTGGCGATCGACTGCGTTGTTGCTCTTGAGCTCCGGAATCCGCCGCCGACGCCCAAGCAGCGTAGTCACGAAGCCGTCGGCGTGGGCCTGCTCGATCGTCTCGTCGAGCCACGCGCGTACGCCCGCGTACGCCTCGAAGTAACCGGCGATGTATCGCTCCGCGTCCTTCCTCGGAATCGAGAGGATCTGCGAGAGCGCCGTCGCGCCCTGCCCATAGATGGTCGCGAAGTTCACCGTCTTGGCGATGTCACGTTGCGGTTTCAACACCGCGCTCTCTTCGACTCCGAACAAGAAGCTCGCCGTCCGGCGATGAATGTCTTGCTTCGTGCGCATGGCCTCGAGGAGGCGCGGGTCCTTCGAAAAGTGGGCGAGCACCCGGAGCTCGATTTGACTCCAGTCCGCCGACAAGATCGACCGGTCCGGCTCTGCGACGAAGGCGCGCCGGATCCTGCGACCCTCGTCGGTCTTGATCGGCGTGCGCTGAAGGTCCGGCTCAGTCGTAATCAGGCGCCCGGTGGCGCCGACCGTCTGTTGAAACGTCGCGTGAATGCGGCCGTCGCTTGGGTCGACCGACGCCGCGAGCACGTCGGTGTATGTGTTGATCAGCTTCGAGACGCGTCGCTGCTCGAGGAGCTCCTTGGCGATCTCGTGCTTCTGCGCCAGTCGTTCGAGCACGTCGGAGTCCGTCGAGTAGCCGGTCTTCGTTCGCTTGATGACCGGCAGCTTGAGCACGTCGAACAGCACCTCACCGAGCTGCTTGGTCGATGCGATGTTGAACGTTCGCCCGGCGAGGGTGTGGATTCGTGCCTCGATCTCCGCGAGCCGCGTCCGAAGCTCGGTCCCGAGCGTATTCAGCTCCGGCACGTCGACCTTGACGCCGAAGCGCTCCATGCCCGCAAGCACTCGCGACAGCGGTAAGTCGCATTCAGCGAGCACCTTGTCTTGGCCTTCTGCTTCGACCTTGGCACGAAGCAGCGGCACGAGCTCCGCGATCGAAGCGGCGCGCTCCCCCGCGAAGCCCGACGCATCCTCGACCGACAGCGCATGCACCGGACGCTCCGCCTGGCCGCCGCCCGTGAGCCCTTTCAGCGTTCGCAAGGTCCTGTGTAAGTAGGCCTTCACGACCTGATCGAGGCGGTGCGGGATCAGCCCGGTCGGATCGAGCAAGAACGACCCGAGCATCGTATCGAACACGAACCCATCGACCGCGACGCCGTGCCGGTCCGCCAAGACGATCAGCGCCTTGGCGTCGTGTGCGGCCTTCGGAATCGCTGGGTCGGTGAGAAACCGTTTGAGCTCGGACGAAATCCCAGCGGCGTCGATGGGCACGTACGAGACGTCTCCTGCGCTCAGCGCCAAGGCGAGCCCGACCCAGCGACCTCGCATCACCGAAGGCAGGTCGAACAGAGGCTCGAGCGTCACGATCGAGCCGGACTTCCGAAGTCGATCGATCAGCGCCGCCACGGCTTCCGGCGTCTCCGCCACCGAGACGCTCACCGCCTGGCCTTGGGCCCGGGCGTCCTCCGAGCGGGCGTCCTCGGACAAGAGCGAATAGAACTCGAGCTCCCGATATAGCTCGTTGAGCAGCGCCGGGTCGGGGGGTTGATAGGCGAGGTCGTCGAGCCCAAAGGGCAGCGGGACGGCCAAGTCGATCGTCGCAAGCGACTGAGAGAGAAGGGCGAGGTCGCGATGCTCGGTCAACGCGCGCTTTTTC
The DNA here is from genome assembly GCA_964463485.1 of uncultured Myxococcales bacterium. Lineage (GTDB taxonomy): Bacteria > Myxococcota > Kuafuiibacteriia > Kuafuiibacteriales > Kuafuiibacteriaceae > CAYXDO01. The sequence continues at coordinate 79,932 of CAYXDO010000016.1, forward strand.
CGTCCATCCAGCCCATCCACCGCCTGAAGCATCGCGGCCAGAGAGCCGTGGGCCTCGAGCAGCTGGGACGCGCCCTTTTGTCCGATGCCTGGCACACCCGGGATGTTGTCGGCGTCGTCGCCCATGAGCGCCAACAAGTCTACGAACTGCTCGGGCTTCACACCCCACTTCTTTCGCACGAGCTCCGCGTCGTAGGTGACCTCGCGAATCGGGTCGAGCATCCGGACGTTCGGCCCGATCAACTGACAGAAATCTTTGTCACCGGAGACGATCAGCACCTCCATCTCGCGCGCCACCGCCTGGGTCGCGAGTGTGCCGATCACATCGTCAGCTTCGTAGCCGGGCACGCGCAATCGCTTGAACCGGAAGGCGTCGACGAGCTTGTCGATCCAAGGCAGCTGCTCCGCGAGCTCCGAAGGCATGAGCGGTCGCTGCGCCTTGTAGTCCGGATATTTCTCTTCGCGAAACGTCGCGCCGGGCGCGTCGAAGACGACACACGCGCGGTCCGGAGTCTTTCCACCGAGCAGCTTCTGAAACGCCCGGGCGAAGCCAAACACAGCGTTCGTGTGGAGCCCAAAGCGCGTCACGAAATCCGAGGGGATGGCAAAGAACGAACGGAACACCATCGCCGTTCCATCGATCAGGACGACACGCTCGCGAGCCATCGCGGCGCAGTCTACAGCCATCCAGGCTTCGCTAGGAATCCGTATGACTCGAACTCATGCCGGGCCCCTGAGAGCTGAGGGCTGAGGGTCGAGCGCTTACCGCGTCAAGACTCTCCGACCGGATCGCCGTTCTTCGACAGCGCCCTGCCTCTCACCTCGGGCCGGCCAATCGCACGTGCCCACTCGTCGAGTCGGTTGGCCGTCGCCGGACCGAGGTGTCTGAGTACGATCGCCCGCGCCGCCCGATAGTCGAGCCTCTCGAGCCCCAAGATCCGCTTCACGTCGATGTCATCCTTGTCCTGGCCAGAGACCAGCTTCGTCGCCAGGAGATGCTCGAGCGACACCAACGGGATCTCGCGAGCGCCGACCTTCGTGACTCGCCCACTCACCTGAGTCTCCTCGATGAGCTCTCGATACAACTCATGGAACTCGAATCGCCGATCGATCAAGTCGAGGCGAACGTCCGGCGACGACGCTCGAATACCTACGCCGCCGATTCGAAGCGGGCGGTGCTCAGACCCGGCGATCTCGATGGCCGCGGATGTCTTCTCGGCGACCCCGAGCGGCACCGCGATATCCGCGTCCTTCGTTGCCCGTGGAATACCCCACGCATCCAGGGCGAGCCCGCCGATGAGCGCGTAGGGCGCCTTCAAGACTTCGAGCGCGTCTGCTGCGACGTTGAGTGAGTGTGTGGGATCGAAAGGCTCGATTTCGCCCACGACATTGGACTTTTTTGACTCGCCCGACGTCATCGCCGGGAGCCTACGGAGAGCGGCCGTTTCGCGTCAACGAACGTCGAACACTCCCGCGTGGTCAACCAAATCGCCACCCGTCTTCCTCCGTCGTCGAATCTTCCTGGTGCAACGAGGCGCCCCGCATCGCTTGACCGATTCGGGGCTTCTCGCTACGCCGAATGAAGCGTGAAGCGCGAACACTTGGGGCTCGTGGCCGCGGTGCTGCTCGCCGCCTGCGAAGAAGACGAGCTCTGTTCGAGCTGCGCTGACCTCATCGCCGCGGACACGAGCCCGTCTGATGCCCGCGTCGAGGACGCTATGGCGGCACCTGACGCGGAGCTCGCTCCCGACCGCGGAGGGAACGATGCCTCCGAATTCAGACCTGACAGCGGTTCCAACGACGTAGGCTCTGCCCCCGATACCCATCCCTTCGACGCCGGTCGCGGGGACGCCGCCGAGCCCGATGCCGCTTCTGTCGACGCTGGATCCTTCGACGCGGGCCCAGACGCTGGCGTCGGCCAACTCATCGCCTTCGCGTCGCGCCGAGGGTCCGGCGACTACGATATCTTCACGATGAAGCCGGACGGGACCGACGTCCGACAACTCACGACGGACCCAGCGATCGACTTGTTCCCGTCTTGGTCGCCCAACGGGACGCTCGGCTTCGTCAGCCTGCGCACGGGTTCGCTCGCGCTCTACTTGCTGGAGCCCTCGACGTCCGAAGTCACCGAGCTGCTCACTCCGGGAGTCTTCTCACCAAGCTCCCCGGCCTTTTCTCCCGACGGATCGATCGTCGCCTTCGAGGGGAGGCCTGCGGCCAGCGCGACGCACGAGATTTGGGTGGTCCCGGCGCTCGGCGGAACGCCCGTGCGACTCACCAACAACACCTTCGTCGACGCCGGCCCCGTGTGGTCACCCGACGGATCCCTCCTCTACTTCGTGTCGGACAGGTCCGGGCAGTACGAGATCTGGTCCATGCGGCTCAACGGTATGGAGGCCACGCAGATCACCACGAGCTCCGGGATACTCGGCAAACCCACGCTCTCGGCCGATGGCTCACGACTCGCGTGGTCGCGGCTCACCGCCGACATGGAGCGGAGCCGCATCGTCGTCGAGGAAATCGCCACCCACACGCGAACGACGCTCACGAACGAAGATGACTCCGAGCCGGCCTACGATCCGACTGGCCGCTGGTTGCTGTTCACCACGACGAGGTTTGGCGACCCCGAAGTCATGAGTTACGACCTCGGGACCTCGGGACCCTCGGTGCGGCTCACGAACGACCTCGCGCTCGACGGGGCGTCTGCGATGTCGAACCCCTTTTGAGGTGCGGAGATGGCTGTTCGATGGATTGCGTTTCACGTGACCGATGCCTGCCAGCTCAACTGTAAGCATTGCCTGCGCGACCCCGAGAAGTCACCGCACCACATCGACGTCGGGCTCGTGCGCCGAGTGCTCGATCAGGCGGTCGGCGTTTATGGCATTCGGCATGTCGCACTCACCGGCGGAGAGCCCTCGCTCCATCCGAGCTTCGACCGGATCCTCGATGCGATCGTCGAGAGAGGGATGACTTGGCATTGCGTGACCAACGCACATCGGTTCGACAAGGGACTCCTTCGCTTGCTCGAGCAAGCGCCGGCGCGCCGCGCCGCGCTTACTGCGCTCGACTTCAGCCTCGACGGAGCCACTGAGGCCGTGCACGATCGTATTCGGGGCGAGGGCAGCTTCCGCGACGTGATGCGAGCCGTGGCTCTCTGCAAGATGCGCGAGATCCCGTTCGTGCTCCAGATGACGCTCAACGCTTACAACCAGCAGGAGCTCGAGGCCTTCGCGATCTCGGCTGCGGAGCTCGGTGCCGAGCGCGCGTCGTACAATTTTCTGCAGCCGACCGGAACCTACCTCGACGCGGAGCTGTATTTGTCGCACTCGGAGTGGGGGAGGATTCAGGATCGCATCGAGCGCATCGCGGCGATCTTGACGATACCCATCGTGGGTTCCGAAGGCTTCGCCCAGCCTCAGCACTTTCATGAGTGCGAGCCCTGGAAGAGTGAGGTGCTCCACGTCGACTACAAAGGGCTGATGAATCTGTGTTGCCTTCACGCGGGCGTACCAGGGCACACCGCGCACGGGTCTTCCGACGCGATCGCCGATATGCATCACGAGACTCTGCTGTCGGCGCATCGGAAGATGTTGCAGCTGGTCAACTCCGCTCGACTCGCGAAGCTCGACGCCATGGAAGCGGGTTTGCTCGACGACCGTTGGGATCGATACCCGTGCAACTGGTGTATGGAACATTTCGGCAAACCTTTTTGGACGGACGACGGTGCGGCCGGGCAGCCGGCCAAGCGCGAGCGTTGGCGAGGCGCGTGGGCCCCTGAGCATCATTCGGGCACCACCGTACCCATCTCACGACGGCTCCCGATCTTGCCCTGAGGAATCATGCGCAATCTCGAGGGAGCCCGAGGGCTGTTGAAGATTCTGGAGCTCCGCGCATCGCTGCCCCGCCGAGTCAGCGCGACGCCGCTCTACGTATTGCTCCCCAGCCTGACTCCCACCGGACCCACCGCGGCTCGCGATCCCGAGTTCGAGGCTTGGCTGCTGCGCGTGACGGAGTTTTTCCTCCGGAGGCACCGACCCCTCCGAACGACCTGCCTGTTCAGGTCGCTCGTCCGCTATTCGATGCTCCGCGACCGCGGCGTGCCGGTGCGATTCGTCATGGGTGTGCAGACCGGAGCCAGGGAGCTGACCGGGCACGCCTGGTTGGAGCTCGACGGGGAGCCCTTCATGGAAGTCCTCACGCACCGCTACGCGCGGACCTTCGAGTACCCTCCCTGAGTTCGGGTTCTCCGAAGTTTCAGCATTCCGTGCCCATGCGGCGACACAGGCCTTCGTGTACGCTCGCGGCCGCGACGTCTCCTCGGCGCTGATCGCCCTCTGCGTCGCTCTTCCGCTCGCGTCGGCCGCGTACAAAATTGGCGTCCTCGACTACGCGCTCAACGACGTGCTGCCGCGCACGTTGTACGACGTGACCCTCGCGTTTCGGCTCGACGGTCATGGAGAATCGGTTCGCGTCCGCTCCTACCTTCCGGTGTCCGACGCAAGACAGACCGTGTCCTCCGAGCTCGACGACTCGCCCGGCCTCACGTTCGAGACCTCACCCGAGGGAACGCACCGGCTCGCGACCTGGAGCGGCTCCGCCGTCCCCGACGGCACCGAAGCGCGGTACAAGCTCACGGTCCTTTCCCGCCCCATCCACTTCAACGTCGATCCCACGTTGCCGGTGCCGGCGCGTTATCCGGCGTCGGTGACTCCGCTCCTGAACCCTGAGCCATCCATCCAGGTCGACGATCCCTCGATCGCGGCCAAGCTCGCCGAGCTGGGCGCAGACCAGGGTCCCGTACTCAGTCGATTGCGCGCGATCTTCGACTACACCTCCTCGCTCCCGCAGCGACCCTTCAAGGGTACGACCGACGCACTCACCGCGCTGAAGCTCGGAGAGGCGAGCTGCAACGGCAAGAGCAGACTCTTCGCCGCGCTCGCTCGAAAGTCCGGAATCCCCGCGAGGCTCGTTGGCGGGCTGATCTTGGAGAGTGGAAAGAAACGGACCTCCCATCAGTGGGTCGAGGCCTACGTGGGCGGGCATTGGATTCCCTTTTGCCCGACCAACGGTCACTTCGCCGAGCTGCCGGAGCGTTATTTGGTGCTCTACGTCGGTGATGAGGTGCTCTTCAAAAAGACGGCGGACATCAACTTCGACTACCACTTCGACATCGAAACCACCGCCATACCCTCCGAGCGCGCCAAGAGCTCGTTTCGCATTTTCAACGTCTGGGCGTTGTTCGACCGCCTCGGCCTCCCCTTCGCGTTGCTCCGAACTCTCCTGTTGCTCCCGCTCGGAGCCTTGGTCGTGGTCCTCTTTCGGAACGTCATCGGGATGCCCACGTTCGGTACGTTTCTTCCGGCCTTGATCGCCGCAGCTTCCGCCGAGACAGGGGCGCTCTGGGGCGTCACCGGAACCCTCATCATCGTCTTGTCCGTGAGTCTGGTTCGGGCCGCGGTCCAGCGGCTGAGGATTTTGCACTCACCGGGCCTCGCGATCCTGTTGACCGCCGTGTCGGTCACGATGCTCGCCACCAGCGCGCTCGCCGAGGGTCTTGGGCTGCACGCCCTGAGCCGAGTATCCATGTTTCCGGTGGCGGTCATGGCCATCACCGCTGAGCGTTTCTATCTCACTTTGGCCGAGAAGGGCTCGCGGCCTGCGCTCAAAGAGCTCGCAGGAACTCTGGTCGTCATGCTCTCTTGCCATGTTCTCATGGCGTCCCTGGCGCTCCAAGTTTTGGTGATGGGCTTCCCAGAGATCCTCCTGCTCGCGATCGCCGCGAACTTGTACCTCGGTCGATGGGTCGGGGTCCGAATTTCCGAGTATCTGAGATTCCGCGGACTGCTGTTCGGAGAGTCCAAATGATCAGCTATTCGGAGGTCAAAGCGAAGCTTCGCGCTTTCGAGGAGCGACGTCGGAAATTGGTGGGGATCAATCGCCGGAACGTCGAGCTCGTCTACGCTCACAACGCTCGCCGCGATTACCCGTTCGCTGACGACAAGCTCCTGGCCAAGGAGCGCTTCGTCACGGCCGGGGTCCCCACTCCAGAGACTTTCGCCGTGTGCGAGGGTCTGTTTTCCATCGCAGACGTCTTGGACTCGCTCGCGAGCCGGCAAAATTTCGTAGTCAAGCCGGCGAACGGCAGCGGGGGCGACGGCATTCTCGTGCTGAACGAGAGAGTCGCTTCGGGCGCGGGCTGGCGGCGCGCGGGCGGAGAGCTCGTCACTTTTGACGACCTGGAGCGCCACCTGGCCAATATCGTGTTTGGTGTGTACTCAGGCCAGCTCGAGGACCGTGCCTTCGTGGAGCGGCAAATCGTTCCTCACCCGCTGTTTGCCGGCCTGTGGTCGGACGGGCTTTGCGACGTGCGGGTCATTACTTTGGAGACCAAGCCCGTCATGTCCATGGTTCGAGTACCGACCCATCGCTCGCTGGGGCGGGCAAATCTGCATCAAGGCGGGATCGGGCTCGCGGTCGACCTCGAGACCGGTCGTACCTTCCGAGCAGTGTCCATGGGTCGAACCTTGACCCACCACCCGGAATCGGGCGCGGAGCTGCTTGGGCTCGAGCTTCCTAGGTTTGACGAAATCCTCGACGTCTCTCGCCGCGCGGCAGCCTGCGTGCCCCTCGGATATCTCGGCGTCGACGTCGTGGTGGACGCTGGCGCCGGGCCCATGATTCTCGAAATCAACGCGCGTCCTGGGCTCGAGATTCAGAACGTCAACGGTGTCGGGCTCGGTCCCCGCGTCGAGCGTCTGCTATGAGTGCGGCGCGACGCGATCGGCTGTGGCCGGTTCTGAGTGTGCTCGTCGGCCTGCTGCTGAGTGTCGGCGTGCTCGAGAGTTACGCCCGTCAGCGCGAGGCCGATCCCATCGACATCGAGATTCACGCGGCCCAGTTCGTGCCCGAGGACGACCAAGCGATCTCTGCGGAGGTGGTCGGAGCGGCGCACGCGCGAGCCCGCACTGCCGCACTCCGGGGTGACATCGAGGCGGCGATCGGTCTGCTCGAGACCGAGCTCGAAGGCGCGAAAAACGCACCTATTCTGCTACTCGAGCTCGGCCATTGGCGCTCCGTGCACGGCGACCATCGCTTGGCGCTCGAAGTCTTGACGCAGGCGCGCGCCGTCGCGCCGAAGGACGCTCGAATCGCCTTCGAGCTCGGGCTCGCGCACAAACGCGCGGGCGATGCCGAGAGCGCGGAGCGAGAGCTTCGGGCGGCGTTGGCGCTCAACGCTTCCCACTCGAGCGCGAGAGTCGCGCTCGGTGACTTGCTGAGAAGGCGCGATGCGCTCGACGAGGCGATTCAAATCCTGACGCCCGCCACGAGCTCCGGCGGAAATGACGAGCGGGCTCGCGCCTCCGTCGCTCTGGGTCGTGCGCTCCTCGGAGCAAAAAAACGGGCCGACGCCGACCGAGCCTTCGAACAAGCGATCCTCTGGGCTCCTGCACAGCCCGAAATCCGAGTCTCGATTGCGAGGGCCCTCCTCGAGTCGGGTGGGAAGTCGGAGGCGCCGCGAGCCCTGGCGCTCGTCACGATCGCTGCGCAGCTGGCCCCCGACGTCGCCGACGTATATGTCGCACTCGGCCGAGCCCGCGAAGCCCTCGACGAAGACTCTCAAGCCCTCGAAGCCTACGAACGTGCCCTTCGCATCGATCCCGCCGACCGATTTGCGCGGATCCGAACGATCCGACTCACCCTGGCTCGAGGTGACTACGTCGGAGCTCGTATTCGCTCGGAGCGACTCGTCTCGGACGCTCCGGAGGTCCCCGAGCACCACTTCCTGCTGGGGCTGGTGGCCGCGCGGGCTGAGCGCGCCGAAGACTCCCGCGCCGCCTACCGGGCCGCGATCGATCGCGCGCGAGGGCAGTATCCGGAGGCCTTCTTCAACCTTGGGTTGCTCGAAGCCAAGACGGGCCGCTCCGCTGAGGCCGCGGCCGCCTATGAGACGGCGATCGCCCAGCGGCCTGACTATCTCGAGGCCCACAACAACTTGGGCCTCCTCCACTCGGCCCTGAAGAATTGGGACCGCGCCGAAACCGCGTTCCGCCGCGCGCTGGAGCTCGATCCGACATACTCACCCGCTTGGTTCAACCTCGGAATGGGTCAGTTGGGCCGGGGACAGCTGGACGCCGCGATCGACGCCCTCAAGCAAGCAGCGAAGGTCGATCCAAAAGGCAAGAAGGCCCGCCTCGAGCTCGGCGTAGCGTACGCCAAGAGCGGCCGGCTCGACGAGGCCATCGCCACCTATCAGAGTCTGCTCGCCGAAGAACCCAGGTATGTGACCGCGATCTACGACCTGGGTCTCGCCTTCGAGGCCAAGGGCCAGCTCGACAAGGCCCGCGACCAACTCGAAAGGGCTCTGGCGCTCGACCCAGAACACCAACGCTCGAGGCGCAAGCTCGTGAGTATCTCCCTCGCGCTCGGTCAGTTCGAGGTCGCTCGCGGCCACGCCGCCGAGGCCCTCGAACGCGAACCTGGTCATCGTTCGAGCCGCCTGCTCCTCGCCAAAGCGCTCGCGTCCCTCGGGCGTGACGCGGAATGCCGCGCCGCCGTGGAGCAAGCGGGCGTCGACAGAACCGCTCCCGAGGGAGCCCATGACTTCGAAGCCGCCCTCGCTTCGTGCAGTAACCCATCCCCGACATCCCCGACAAAGGATTCAAAATGATCATCCGCACGCTCCGCCCTTCATCCCTCGGTGTTCTCTCCGTTCTGTTGCTCGTGAGTTGCAGTCACGAGGTGAGTCCATTGACGCAAGTCGACACCGGCGCTCCAGATGCCGGGCGACCCGCGGACGACGCAGGAGAAGAGCTCGCCGACATCCTGGAAGTCGACGAGTATCCGGACGCCGTGGCGGATGCTGGAGCTCCGACCGACTTAGGGCCTCGGCCCGATGGCGGCCCGCAGCCGGATGGCGGCCCGCAGCCGGATGGTGGCCCGCAGGCGGATGGCGGCCCGCAACCGGACGCGTCCATCACCGCAGATAGCGGGATCGATCCCACGGCGCCCGACGAGATCCTCTTTCAAGAGGGTTTGGCAGCGTACAACGCGCTCGACTACGCCGGAGCGCGTGCGAAATTCGATCAGCTCTGGACCATGTATCCAGCCTCCCGGCGGCACGACAACGCGGGCTATCTCCGCGGTCGCTGTCGCTATGAGCTCGCCGACAATGCCGGCGCGATCAGCACGCTGCTCGAAATGCGATCGACCTATCCGAGCTCTCCGTTCACGAGCGCGGCGGCCTACTACACCGGCCGCGCCCGGTATCGCTTGTTGGACTATGCAGGCGCGCTGGCGGATTTTCGCTCGGCCGTCATCGATCTGTCGGGCCTATACGTCGACAACGCCGCTTACTACGTGGGGCGCTGTGAGTATGAGCTCGGTGACCTCGCCGGGGCCCAAACGGACTTGGCGGCGATGGAGACGAACTACCCGGCCAGCACCTACGTGGACAATGCGAGGTATTATCTCGGCCGAGCCTTCTACGACGCCCGAGACTATAACGGCGCCGTCGGCCCATTCGGGCGCGTCTTCCAGACCCCAGGATCGATCTACTCGGACGACGCGCGATATTATCTCGGTCGAAGCAAATACGCGCTCGGCACGCTCAACACGGCTTTGGTCGATTTCGAACGACTCATGACCGACAGCCCCACCAGCCAGTACGCAGACAACTCCCTCTACTACGAGGTCCGCATTCATACGGACCTGAACGATTGCGCTTCCGCTCGAACCCAGTTGAACCGACTCACCTCGACCTTCCCAGCGAGCACGCTCCTCCCGCGCGCGCAGACCTACCTCGCTCAGGGCGGCTGCTGACCCATGGCACGAGCTTGGATCGCCCTCGCGATCCTCCTGACCGCCGGAAGCGGTCGCGCCGACACTCCCAAGACAGGGTTGCGGTGGCGGGGCTCGATCGCCGCTGCCTTCGGAACCACCGGCGGAGTAGGGCATCGTGAGGTCACCGCGCCCGTCTTCGATCTGAGCGCTTCGATCAAACCTTCGCTGAGGCTGGGTGACTTCCGCTTCGCCGTGCCTCTCTCACTCAGTCATGTCGAGCGTATCGACCAGCCCTTCGACACGACCTCCGGGGAGCTCGGGCTGATCGCGGGGTGGCGAGTCAGCTCGTGGCTGCGCTTGGGAGTCGACGGGGGTCTCGGAGCGACGGGTAAGTTTGGCTGGCCGGACTCGTTCCAGCCGCGCTCGGGCGAGCTCGTGTCCACCGATCGATTTTCTCATTTCGATCGCAGCGTCGGAGCGAGAGCCGTAGTCGGTGTTGCCAAGGGTCACCGACTCTTCGCGCGCGTCGAATACTTGCTCGAAGACGGAACCAACGACCCGAGCTTCCAGCCCGTCCTGTGGCCCGATCACATCGCGCCTTCCGATCACGCCCTGGCGTCGCTGGACGTGGGTTGGCGGCATCGTCGCAAGCGGCTCGGGATCGGAGTCGGCTTGCGACTGTCCGAGAGACGGGACTTCTTTCGGTTTGCGCAGGACGCCGGTACGGGACAGACTCACGCGAGCCCGGGCGGGTCGCCCGCGAATCCGCTCAGGCACCTCCTCGGCCTCGCCCCATCCGTCGACGCGAGGTTTGCCATCTCTCGGCGATTTCGCGGGAAGGCCGCCTACACCCTCGAGATCGTCGACGACCCTTTTCAAGGCTACCGTTCTTCGGTATCCCACCGGCCGGAGGTCGCGGTCGAGTATCGGTCGCGTGCGAGAGTGTCGGTGAAGGCCTGGGTCGGGGTCGATCTGAAGCGCTACGGCGAGGATTCCTACGCGGTCGTGGGTTCGCACCCGCCGCTCGACGACGGAGAACGTAGATATGACCGGCGCGGCCGCCTCGGCATCTCCGGGGCGGCTCCGCTGATGAAACACGTTTGGCTCACCGCGGAGGCGCGAGGGTTGGTGCGGTCGACCAACTTCCCGGACTATCAGGCCTCCGTGTACCCATCGAACCGAAAGTACGACATCGACTGGGACTACGAGGGTTGGACCGTGTTGCTAGGGCTGCGCGTGACGAAGTGACCCGTGCGTCGAGCTCCCGCTCCCCCCGGTCCAACTGATCCGCGAGAGCTAGGCGCCCGAGCGAAATCGTGCTTGAGTGTCTCTGAGCACCAGGCCCTGAGCTATGAAATCACTCGCTCCCTCAACGGACGTCGTCCTCTCCGAGATGCAGGACGGCACCGCCGTACTGCTTCACCTGCGGACGAAGTTCTATTTCACGCTCAACGCCACGGGCCTCTTCTGCTGGAAGCAACTCGAACAGGGCGTGGAAGGCGATCGGCTCCCTAGTCTGCTCGCAGCTCGATTTCAGGTTGACGAAGCGACCGCTCGCCGGGACGTCTCGGCCCTGCTTCAGCAACTCACCGACGAGGAGCTCCTGGTGAGTCGTTCCTAATCATGCGCAAGCTCCTCGAGACGTTCGTCCGCATACCGAGAATTCCAGCGACCTCCGCCATCGAGGAACGTCGTCTCGTCTTTCTTGGCCTGGGCCTCCTACGTCGCGCTCCAGGTGCCGTGAAGAGGTCGCTGATCCGCGGAGCCGACCCACAGCTGGCGCTCACCATCGCCGAGCGATTCGCCGTCGCCCCGCGCTTCGTCTCCGTCCTGGCGCGAGCCAAAGTCTGGGACGAGCTCCCCGCCGACGTGGCAGCCCGCGCTCGAGAAATTTGCGAACAAACTCACGCCGCGAATGCCGCGCTCCTCGCGGACCTCGTTTCCATCGCCGAGGCTTTGGATGCGGAAAGACTACCCTACGCCGCCACCAAGGGCTCGGCGATCTTGGTCGCGCACCACAGCTTCGTGGGAGAGCGCCACCTCGACGACATCGATCTGTTGGTCCGCGCGACGGATCTCCCTCGCGTCGACACCCTACTCACTGACCTCGGGGCGACGACGGAGCGGTCGCCCGTCAACGTCGATCTCCATCCGCTCACGGTCCGCACGGCCTTGGGCACGAAGGTCGAGGTGCACGTGCGCCTCCCGCGAGGGGACCAGGCGGGAGTGCTCGACCGCGCGACCCCGACCGAATGGCGCACACGCCGCGTCCGAGCCGAAAGCTCGAAGGACCTCATCAACCACCTTTGTCATCACGTGATCGCTCAACACATCGAAGATCCAAGGCCGTTGCCGCGGCATCTCGTCGATGTCGCTCACCTGAAGTCGACCTGCGAGCCAGAGATGTTCGATCCCAGGGTTCCGGAGGTGCGCCTCTCGCTCGAGCTTCTCGCCCTGATCGAACGTTTCCAGGACGACGACAGAATCGAGAAGCTCTTTGCCTCGTGGCTCTTTCCCACTCATCACAGCCTGATTCCGAGCGGGATCGCGAGCCGTCGCGGCGCGGCCGAACAGGGGTCCAGAGTGAGGCCACCCAACTGGACGAGAGTTCGATCGGGTTTGGTCTTTCGCGTGGCCGAGTTCTGACGTCGGAGGTCGGACTGTCGATGCCGGAGCATCCGGGACTCCTATGAAGCGGTCATTTCACGGGCTCGGCCTCGAAGTTCGCGACCAAGGCCTGATGAGTATGTTCTCTCTGCTCGCCCGCCTCGACGAGCACGAAGGAAACACCGCGCTGACCCTGCGGCTCCACGCGAGCCCGTCGGTTGCCGACGTGGAGGCCTCCAGCCGCGAGGTCGCCCGCTTCACGCATGGGAGCATTCGGGGGCTGATTCGGAGCGGCGGATTCTGCGTGTTCGACGGCCGCTCGAAGATCGAGGTGAGTGCCAACTCACTCGATTTCTGGGTCGACCCGGCCTCCCTCGCCGACGGCTACACCTTTCGGTCGACTACGTCCTTCATCGCCTTCACGCTCGCGCTTCGCCTTCGAGGTTGGTTTCATCACCACGCAGGGCTGTTGATCTCAACCGGCGGATCGCCCGTGTTGCTACTGGGAGAGGGTGGGGCGGGCAAGACGACCACCACGCTCGCGTGCCTCGAGGCTGGCTTCGAGTACGGATCCGACGATGCGACCTTCGTGACGAGAGACCTCTCCTTGTTGGGTACGCCCTCGCTGTTCCATGTGTCAGAGCGAACCGCGATCGCCTTTCCAAGGCTCGCTCCGTGGCTCGGCCCGCGCTACCGAGAGAACAACGACAAACGAGAGCTCGATCCACGAAGCGCCTTCCCCGGCCAGGAGCGCCGCTCCACGAGCGCACCCCGCGTGATCCTTATGCCCTCGATCCACGCCGAGCCCACCGAGCTCGTGCCGTGGTCTCAGGCGGAGACCTTTGGTGCCCTAGTCACTGCGAGCGCCTTCGTGATCTTGGATGGCATGCCCCTGGTGTCCGAACAGCTCGACGTCGAACGACGCCTCGCCTCCTCCGCAGTCGGCGCGGAGCTTCGGTTGGGACCAGATGCTTTGGCGGACCTGTCGATCATCCCTCGCCTCATTCGCGAGGTCGAAGTCGAAGCTCGACTCCGAGCGCTCCGAGCGCCGTGATCACCGTCGACATCATGACTCGCCCCATGAGTGCGGCGAACGAGCTCGTGCGGAAGCTCGGCCCTCACGTCCACCGAGTCTACGTCGAGGCCTTCGGCGAGCCCGCTCCGTTTCGAAGTCGTTTCACTTCGTACCTTCAAAGACTCGGGACGACCCTCGGCCCCAGGCGTCCGCGCGAGTCAGAGATCTTCGGGTCGTACGCGGCCGTCGACGCGCGACTCACGAGGCCCTTTGGGCACCGCGGTTTCGACCAGGTGGCTCCTGAGCTCCGGGCGAATCCGCCGGATTTGCTCGTTCTGCTCGGTTCTAGCTTGGTTCCTGAGTCGATCATTCGCTCCCCACGCCTCGGATGTCTGAATGTGCACCTCGGGCTGGCGCCTCGTTATCGCGGGCTATTCACGACTGAGTGGGCGATCCTCTTTGGAGAGCTCGAGGGTATCGGGGTGACGATTCACGAGGTCACGCCGGCGGTCGACGCCGGCAGAGTGGTGGCGCGCGGGTGGCCGAAACTGGAGGCGAGGGATGACGCGCGCTCCATCGACCTGAGGCTGCTCGCGCTCGGAACCGATCTGATTCGAGAGGTCGTAGCTGGCCTCGAAGCGGGCCAAAGGCTGGCGCCCGAGTCGCAGAGCTCGAAGGGGCGGCTGTTCCTTCGACGAGAGTTCCTACCGGCTCACGCGAAGCTCGTCGAAGAGCGGGTGCGCGCCGGCATGATTTCGAGCTTCAGCCCGCGATCGCGAAAACGTGTCGAGGGTCCCTTTTGGAGAACCTAGATCGCCGCAGGATCGGGCACGGGCACGGACACGGGAACGGCATTTTCGGGACCTCGGCGGCTGTCGAGGAGATCAACGACGGTCTGCGCCACGCGCGAAGCACTTCAGGAACCCAAGCCGTCTCTCGATGAGTGAGACCCTGGCTCGCTAGCCGGCCAGTAGCGTCGAAATTCCGGGCGGCTCTGCAAGGACTTCGTGCCCGTGCCCGTGCCCGTGCCCGATCCTATCCTGCCTCACGATCCTAATCCTGCCTCACGATCCTAATCCTGCCTCCAAAGTGATCACCTATGAGATCGAGCTAGGCGCGCCAGGGCGAAGGCGGCTATGGTGACTCCGTGGAGAAGCTTCAGCTCTCGAGCTTGTCTGTGGACGACATTCTTCGCCTGACCCAATTTACCCATCTACGTTGGGGTGGAACCGACTGGCGTCCCAGGCTCTCTGCGGTGAGTGACGACGACAAGCGTCAGATCGCTCGGATCGTCAGCGGCCTGTCCCGAATCGAGCCCAGCTTGTTCAACGAAGCGACCCTGTGGGCCCGGGCCATTTTTCCGTTGCTCTTCCTGGGTGAGACCGATGAGTACGCGGCCTGCTCCGAAGTCTCGGTCGCAGCTCGTTTCCCGACGTTCGAGCTGAAGGGATTGGTCGATGGAGCGATCGGGCGGGCTTTTGCGGGTGAGCTCAGGTCTCCCCTCATCGTCGTCGTCGAAGCCAAGCGAGGCATCGAGGCCAGCAACCCGCTCTCTCAGGTAGCCGGGGCCATGCTCGCGGCAGCTTGGCAGAATCAGCAACTCGATTCGCGCGCGGAACAACTCATCCACGGAGCCTTCACCGTCGGCGACGACTGGACCTTTTTGCGAGGACGCGTGGGCGCGATGGAGACCGACAAACCACGCTTTGCGGTGGAGGTGTCCGAGGAGCTCAACGAGAAGACCGAAGCCGAGGCCATCGTCGGGTTGGTACGCGCGATCGTGTCGCGAGCGGTTTGAGACGCAATGAGGACGGCCGAGGAAATCGAGGCGCGATACGCGTCCTTCGCGGGGAAAGTCGATGAGTTGCTGGACGAGCTTCGACGCGATGGCGCCTCGGCCGCGCAGGCTCATTTGGCGCTGGTTCGAGTGTGCGGCCTCGAATTTTCGGAGGCGCGCGAAATCGTTTTGTCCCATCCCGAGTGGTCGCACCTGAGAGAGTGGTGTGACCGTGTCAAGATGCAGCTCGGTTGGATTTTCCAGCTGACTGACGCCGAGTTTGACTTCTCCGAGACGTTGGCTGAGTCCGATCCGGACCGAGCGATCGAATACGCTCGGACACTCGCCGCTGGTCGGGCGATCGGCCGCAGGTGAAGGTCAGCCCGGGCCGGTGAGCGCTGGGCCGCTGACGCCGCTGCCCGAGAACAAGGTCACACGCGCGACTTCACGTTTCTTGGTCACGCGCGGGGGCTCGTACGGGAGCCTCTCTTGCTCGAGCGTCTCCGGCTGCTCTTTCTGCTGCTCCGTCCGATCTTGTTCCATGCTCGCTCCCATTCCTCGGCTCGCCTAGACGTACCGGCGACAAGCTAACCTCGATTCAGGTTTTCGCCAAGCCGCTTCTGCGCCTCACGTACCGCCGAACCATCAACCGCGGGTCGTCGTGAGGCGGCGTCGGCTCCTCCTCGTAAACGTCGCGGTCGATCGCAGGAAAGCGGACGAGGCGGCCTCCCTCGACGTGGTCCGGCACGGTCGTCAAATCGATGAAGTCGGCGACGCCTAGGCCTTCTTCGAAGATCCGAGCGCCGCCGATCAGCCAAACCGGTCCGTCGCAGACAGCCAGCGCTTCACCGAGCGACCGGAAGCACTCCACGCCAGGGATCGCGCGCGAGGTCACCACGAGGTTCCTTCGCTGCGCGAGCGGCCTGCCGATCGTCTCGAAGGTTTCCCGGCCCATGATCACCGTCGCTTCGATCGTGAGCCTTCGGAATCGACGAAGGTCGAGCGGGTAGCTCCACGGGATGCGCCCGTCTTTGCCAATCACGCCCTCCTCTGTCGCCGCGGCGATCATCCCAATTAGGCCCGGTTTCACACGGCGACCTTGAAACGAATCGCGGGGTGAGGGTCGTAGCCTTCGAGCTTGAACACTTCGAGTAACTCGTCGGTGTCTCGATCGAGCATGGCTTCGACGTCGCCGAGGGTCTGAATGCGAGGGTCGATCGCCAAGCGCGGAAGCGGCCGGAGGGGCCGCGCGAGCTGCTCCATCAAGCCAGGCACGTGATCGAAGGCCTCCTGCTCACCGGTCGGCTTCTTCGTGTAGATGTGTGCGTCGATCAGCGTATGCGCGAAGGTGCCAGCGGGGATGCGAGTCAAACGCGCGAAGAGCTCGAGCAAGAACGCGTAGCCAGCGATGTTGTAGGGCACGCCGAGCGCGATGTCCGCGCTGCGCTGAGTGAGGTGCAGGCACAGCTTCGGATCGCCGTTTCGATCAGCCTGGACGTTGAAGACGAAGAGCAGGTGGCATGGCGGCAACGTGCTTCGTTGCGCGTGACCAGGCTGCCACGCGCTCACGACGAGCCTGCGGCTGTTGGGATTCCTCGCGAGCTCGTCGAGCACCCAGGCGACCTGATCGTTCACGCCTGAAGCATCTGGAAACGCGCGCCAAAAGTGGCCGTAGGCGCTCGGCACTTCGCCGGCCGCGTCGGCCCAAGGATCCCAGAACCGGCACCCGTGCTTTTGCAGAAGCCCGATGTTCGTTTGACCTGAAAGGAACCACAGGTTCTCGACGACGATGTTCTTCCACGAGATCTCCTTCGTCGTGAGCAAAGGGAAGCCGCGCGCGAGCTCGATCTCGTAGCTCACGTGAAACTTCGAGATCGTGTCGACCCCCGTGCGATTCACTTTGCGCGTACCGTGCTCCAGCACCTCACGCACCGCGTCCAGGTACTGCCTCACCCGAGCTCCGCTCCTTGAATGACACGCAAGCGCTGCTCGAGATCGACGATCTCGTTCATCCAGTAGGACTCCGAGCCGTACCCTTCGAACGCCGACGCGAACGCCGGCTCGTGGATGCGACGCCCGACCCACGCCGAGTAGTGGACGAAGCGTAGCGCTCGGAGCGGCTCGAAGAGTCGCATCCAGCGATCGTCGAAGTCTCTGATCTGCCTGTACGCGTCCACGATTCGGCTTCGCTGCCGCTGCCCTTCGCCGTCCTGCGAAGGTACGAGCAGCCAAAGGTCCTGCGCGGCCGGGCCCGTGACCGAGTCGTCGAAATCCACGAAGAACCAAGCGTCGTTGTTCCTCAAAAGATTGCCGAGGTGACAATCTCCGTGGAGGCGGTGGACGGGTACGCCACGCGAGATCTCGTCGTAGACGTCCGCGACCTCGAGCACCGCGCGCTCGTAGCGGCTCGCGAGGTTCGGAGTCACGAAGTGATCGAGCAAGAACGTGAGGGGCGCTCTCGCGTAGGTTTGACTCGTCAACGCGACGCGATGCGAGGCCGCTCGCGAGGCGCCCACCGTGTGCATACGGGCCACGAAGCGGCCCAAGATATCCAGCTCTTCGTCCGTGAGCTCCTCCGGCGATCGCCCGCCGACCCTGGGCCACAAGGCATAGAAGAACCCGTCGAGCTCGAACAGCGACTGTCCGTCGACCCTGATCGGCTTCACCGCGGGAACTTCGGCGCCCACGAGGTCTTCGAGCAGCTCATGCTCTTCGAGGATCGCTTCTCTGCTCCATCGCCCAGGTCGATAGAACTTCGCGATGAGGTGCCGCTCGTCTTCGAGCCTCACGTCGTACACGCGGTTTTCGAGACAGTGGAGCGAGAACCAATGTCCGGAAGTCTCGAAGCCAAGTCTCTCGACCGCGCCGAGGATCCGTTCAGGCAGCAGCCGCTCGAAGCCGAGGGCCCGGCTTGGATTCGCCTTCGATCGGTCCCGAGCAGCTGCGGCTGTAGGCTGCGCGGGTGATAACTCGTGCCGGTTGAAGCGGTTGTCGTCCTCGTCCTCGACTCTGGGCGAGTCGGTGCGGCGGTTGAAACGAGCGTCTTCGTCTGTCTCAGGGTCGTTGGTCATCGCGGAAGTCTGGGCTGAAGGAGCCTTCCCGAATCACACCATCAACGGTGGGCGCGGTCGACTGTGAACGGCAGGCCTCATCGTCGAACCGGAAACGGGAGCTGTGAGAGCGTCCCCGCTACGGTCACGAGGCGGCCCTCGAGCAGCTCCGAGAGTTGTCGCACCACGTCGTAACTCGGGCGGCGGCTCGCGCGGATGAGCTCGTCGACCGTGCGGCGTCCGTCGATGAAGCGCAGGAGCAGCCGCTGAGGCGCAGGCAAGCTCGCTATCCTCGCTTCGAACTGATCGATGCGATCGAGGATCACGTTGTGCCCCAAGGTCGAGATCAATCGGTGCCAGTCGTCGAGGCGTCGCATGCCTTCGAGCAGCAAATGTTGCACCGGCAGCCGGTAGCCAGCTTGCCTCGCCTCCCAGGGCAAAGTGTCCTCGGCCCAGATCGTGAACTTGCCCGTGCTCCATCGCACCGCCTCGTACACGAGCTCGGAGGTCTGGCGCTCTAGCGCTTCGTAGAGGTCGGCCTCCACGATGGCGCCGAGCCTCGTCAGGATCTCGCCGAGCCGACCGCCGTGAGTTCGTTGAGCTCGTAAGGAAGCCTCGAGGATCGCTTCGCTGACCTTGCCGCTGTCGACCAGAAAGCGCCCGATCGCGAACCCCTCTGGGAGATTGTCCTGGCGCGCGTACACGACGTCGGTCCCGACGAAGTAGACGTCCACACACTGGTCTGCGTGTTCGAGCCGGCATCGCGCCGGCGGCCTCACGCTCGTGGCCACCTGTAGGATTTGGTCCATTGGAACCGCGTCGATGAAGCCGGTGAGCGCGATCCGTCCTTGCGACTCGTCGAACAAACGGTCGGGCGCGCCGCCCTCCTCCACGAAGCGCGCACAAGCCATCGTGAGTTGCCGAGCGAGCTCTCCACTGCGCGCGTACACCTCTCCGAGCTGTGACTGGATGCGAGCCGCCATCCTCGCTCCGAGCTCGAGAGGGTCGATGGCTCGAGGGAACGACGCGTCCGCCTCGGTGGCTTCGTGTGCGAAGCCGCCGTCGTCGTCCGACTCGAGCGGCGCTGGCTCGACCCACTCCCCGTCCTCCGTAGGGGGCTCGAACGCGCGAGCGAGCTCGCGGATCAAGGCCTCGCCGGAGACCGGCCGCATCAAGCTTCCGACCAGGTAGAACGACTCCGAGGCGGAAAACAGGTCGAACGCGGCATTCACGATCTCTTGGTCAGACGCCAAGACCACGGGCACCGCAGGGAAGCGATTGAACGCCGCCAGCGCGCCCGGATCGGAGAGGCTCGCGTCGAGCACCATGGCGTCAATCGCCGCGTCGGAAGCCATCGCGACCGCGTCCGCCAAGCTCATGGCGGTGATGGTGGCGTAGCCCGCGTGGCTCAACGCTTCCGCGAGGCGCGCGAGCTCCGCGGCGTCGCGGTCGACCAACAAGACGGCGCCGCGCCCGGGCTCCTCTACCCACGCGTCAGAAGGATCCACAGGGAGGTGCTCGCCGGGCGGGACCGTAGCCACGGCACGCTACGAAGGTCGCGCGGTCGTTGGCAACCCAGAATCACATGAGTTCTGGATGACCGCGCGGAGTCGAGGATGCCGAATACTCAAAAAGTCAGGAGCGCCAAACCAGAGACGACGCCGGCCGTGCCTGCCGACAGGAGCACACTCGCCCCTAACCCCGTAGTCATGACTTTCGTTTGTCGCTTGGATAGCTCGTCCGGTCGAAGGGGGCTCGCCGCCAACTCATCGAGCGCGGCAGAAGTCTCGGTCACGAAGTAAACACCCAGCACCAACGCGGTGACGCCGATACCGAGCACGATCCAAGGAGCGAGCCTCGGGTCCTCCGACTTCGGCGCGGCCGGGGAGAGCCCCTGCGCGGGAGCAGGCGCGGGAGTGGGTAGAGATGCGGGAGTAGGCGGTGGAGGCAGAGTCTCCTTCCTCTCCGGAGGTTTGAATCCCCCAGGTTCGTCTGGCTGAGCTCCGACCACCGAAGACCAAGCGCTCACGATCAGGCAAGCGACCGCGCGTGAAAGCATGGGCGAGTCAGTCGAGGAAGAAGTCAGGGAGGAGATCGGTGGACGGGTCGAACGCATACGACGATAGGTCGGTGACCCCCTCCGCGCGCAGGACCTCTTCGTCGATGAAGAAGTTGCCCGTGCACGATCGCGAGGGTCGAGTGAGAATGGCGACCGCGGCGTCCGCCATGATCTCGGGCTTGCGCGAGTGTCTCATCATGGACTCACCCCCCAACATGTCGATGGCCGCGGTGGCGATGGTCGTCTTGGGCCACAAGGCGTTGACCGCGATCCCGACGTCGAGGAGCTCGGCGGCCATGCCGAGGACACACATACTCATCCCATATTTTGCCATCGTGTACGCGACGT
Organism: uncultured Myxococcales bacterium; assembly: GCA_964463485.1. Taxonomy (GTDB): domain Bacteria; phylum Myxococcota; class Kuafuiibacteriia; order Kuafuiibacteriales; family Kuafuiibacteriaceae; genus CAYXDO01. Next base: position 100,567 of record CAYXDO010000016.1, read on the forward strand.
GGCCTTTGAACCACTTCGCCGACATGTTCAGCGGCGGTGAGTTCATCAGGACGTGTGGGTTCTTCGAGGCTCGAAGCGCGGGGAGGCACGCCTGAGTACACAAGAAGGTGCCGCGCGCATTGACCTGGTGCATGAGATCGTACCGTTTCATCGCGGTCGAGGGGGTGTCCGTGAGACTGATGGCGGACGCGTTGTTGACCAAGACATCGATGCCGCCGAAACGCTCGACGGCCAACTTCACCGCGGTCTGGACCTGATCCTCGGACCGCACGTCGAGCGCCACGGGCAGCGCCTTGCCTCCGGCGGCTTCGACCTCCTTCGCCGCGGAGTAGATCGTCCCCGGTAACTTCGAGTGAGGCTCCACCGTCTTGCCCGTGATCACCACGTTCGCGCCGTCTCTCGCCGCCCGAAGGCCAATGGCCAGGCCGATCCCGCGGCTCGAGCCCGTGATGAAAATCGTCTTGCCCGCGAGCGTGCCCATGCGACGGCGTTAGCATGCCGCTCTTGGCGAGGCGAGGCAGTTTCCTGCTCCGCCTTGCTGTACTAGACTAACCTCTCCCTGTGTCCGATCGTCAGCCCGCGCCGGTCTACAAGCATCACCTCGTGTTCGTCGACGTCGTTGGGCACACGAGCGCGAAGCACGTGGTGTTCGGCGCGTTCCTGCTCCCGTGGGAACGCAGGGGTGATTTCTCGCGCCGAGTCACCGCTTTCGTCCCGCGAGGCGCGGCGCTCGCCAAGCCCGCCGAACCCGACGCGCGCCTCGAAGCGCTCGTCGACGACGTCTTCCAAATGCGTTGGCTGAGCTTTCGCGCCATCGTTTGCCCAGTGGGTCCGCCCGCGGAAATGCTCCGCCTGGCCGCGCTCGACCAATTGTTGAGACCCCTCATCGAACGTCGGCGCTCGGACGACCCTTCGACGACGTGGAAGCTCAGAGTCGCCGAGCACGTCAGAGGGCTCACCGAAGCGCTGGGACGGGAGGTCGAGTCGATCGAGCTTCGCATCGCTCGCTATCCTCTCGGGCTCGACCTCGCGCACCTCTTCACCACCGCTGTCGCGTGGGGCTGGGACAAGAGCGAGGGCTCCGCCGCGGTGCACCAAGTCGGCGAGCGAATCGCAAAGAACCTCGGCTGGAGCGACCTCGCGGCCGTCACGCCGCCCGAGGAATGGAAAGTCAACGTGGCCTACGTCGACGATCCGACCCGGTCGCTCGAACCCAAGAGTATGCCGAGATCCGTTCAACTCAGACTTCCGCTCTTGGACTGATACACATCTGCGCGAGCTCATCGACGTTCGATCCGAAGCAACTCACCCGTCCAAGGCAACAAACCCCAAATCACCCCGCCCCGATCTCCCACGAGCCGGCTCGCTGGACCAGGACCTAAGTCGATCGACCCCGGATAGTACCGCGGCGACGCCACGCTCGGGTCGAACATCGCCAACACGAGGTTTCCGACATCATCATCGCGAGCCCTGAGCGCCACGAGGAACGATTCCCGGTCCCAGCCGATTCCGGCGGTCGGGTCTGCAGTGTCTTCGTAGAGATTGCGACAATTCGAAATCTGATCGCCGACGAAGCGGATCGTCTGCGGAAGCGTCGCGGTCATCCCGACCACTAGCCGGTCTTGTCCGGCGTCCTGTCCGGCGTCAGCCACGAAGCTCGTTTTCTGGTTCATGATCGACGGAAAGAGGCAGAATTGCGTCGTCCTCGGCTCCTCGGACGGGCGGAGCCACAACAGATGGGCTCGAGACGAGTCGCTCACGACCAGCCCTGTCGCGGTCTCGACGAGGCTCGTCAGCGCGGCGTTCTCGACGACCGAAACGAACGATGAGCTCGCAACGGGGGCGAGGGTGAGCGCGTCGAGGATTTGGAGCTGCGCACGGTCTTCCCCGGTCTCCGACGAGTAGTCGTTGAGTATCAACGCCAACTGAGTACCCTCCGCGATGGCTTCGAACGCTCCTACCCAAGGTCGGGAGTCGACGCTCACGCCGAGCTCGACCTCCCTCGACAACCGTCTGCGCGCGTCGAGCTCACCGACGAACTGGGCCTTGCCGCGTCGATACGCTCCGAAGAACCCACCCCGAGGGCTCGGCGCCATTCGCTCGAGGCACGGCGGGGCTGTCGCCGTGGCGATCGAGAGGTCGGATGGGTCCACGAAGAGCAGAGTCGTCGGCTCGCTCGCTTCGCAGGAATGAGAATCCGAGAACCGATCCGACAACCGATCGCCCCGAGCTGAGACTACGACCGAGTCTGACAAGGGAAGGACGTCCATCAGGTACCCACCGCGCAAGGCCATCGGATCGACGGGCCCATCGTCCACCGAGGCTGGCGCGCGCGGCGGAACATCGAGAACGGCGACCCTCTCGAACGAGAGCTCGATGGGGGCCGGGTTCACGTAGGCATCGATGATACACGGAGTGTCGTCGCGCTCGAACGCGCAGGTCGCTGAACCCATTGCCTCGAAGCGCGTAGGCGTCTGGGCACACTCACTCGTCGGCTCGAAGCAGAGCTCCCCACGCCAGTCGAGCCGCGCCTTCAACTCGGCGCCGAGCGCACACTCGTCGAGGTGCAGAGTCAGCTCGCAGCTCGGTGCGTCGAACGAGGCCGGACAGCGCTCCCAAGCGCAGGTGACACGTGCGGACGCTCGGTTCCCGTCGGCGCGCTTCGGGCAACGTTCGAAGAGCCACGGAGCCGTGAGCTCCAGACTCTCGGTCGCGGGTACCAGCCGCTCCTTGTCTCCGAACACGTGCCAGAAGGGCTCGTCCAACCGAGGGTCACAGCCGTGCGCGAGAGCGATCGGCGCTCCAGCAACGAGGAAATCGGCATCCGCGCCAAGCATCGCCTCGAGCTGAGCGAATGAGTACGCCAAGATATGGAGAGAGAGTCCGTCCTCTTCGGGGAGCCGAACGGGCTCTTCGGTCGGGACGAGACCAGAGCTCTCCACGATTCGGTCGCCGTCGAGCGCGAGCCCCACCCACCAGCTCGCGCCCTCCGGCGGCTCGAGCGGCACGCGACTGCCCGCCGAGCAAGCGACCGAGCATGCGGCCAAGAGAAGGGAGAAGGTATGTCGCACCTTAGTGGGATGATACACGGCTCGGACGCTGCGGACCGCAGGCATCTTGCGTGCGGCCAGATAGCAGGCCGCTGAAAGGCACCGACACTCCTTGGCTGCCCGGGCCCGGCTGAGTGTGGCGCTCGCCCGTCGGCGACGTTTTAGACCCCGGACTGGAGTGGCCGCGATGGAGTCGCTGATTCTCACCCGGAGTCGCGCCTGGGCCGCGAGCTCGCCTGTCGCCCGAGTGCGACTTCCGGCTGCGCTCGACCAGTCGAAGACAGAGAGAGTGCTCCAGCGAGAGCCACTCATTCTTCGACAGTTCCATACTTACCTTACCGCGGGCACCCAAACCGCCCGGTCGAACCAGCGGGACAATACGGCTCGTAAGGTTCAACCTCTCGAAACGCCTCCAGGGGCAATCGAATGAACACCTTCTCCTTGCCGGCTGGGATTTCGACGTGCGCTGCGTACCTGGGCACATGGAGGGAGGTACTGATCATAAGCACGTATTTCCCTGGCGGCACGTTCCTGAAGATCGTCACCGTTTCACCGGCCAATTCCAAAGATCGCGAACCGATAGTCAAGAAGCCGGCGGTCGACGGATCCATGGGCTCCAAGCTACATGGCACATCCGTCATCTGTTTCCCGTTGTAGGTAATTGTCGACTCTACATCAACGCCACCAGTCCGGGCTCCGATCTCGAGAACGAATACGCCGGTCGGCCCGATTGTGACAGCCCGATTGTAGAACTCGTGATCCGGGTTGAAAGCCGGCATGACCCAGTACGTGCCTGCCGGAACGTTCGAAAAGCGAAAGCGCCCGGCGGGATCAGTCGGGGTGGAAAGTTCCATCGGCAGTCTCTGGTCGTTCTCGGAGTGATAGTCGCCTGTTAACGAGACAACCTCAATGCTTGGCACGCCAACACCAGCTCGGTCAACGATCCGGCCTTCCAATGCTGCGAGCGCAGTCAATGTGATTGTGACGTGATCCTGACCTGCTTCGATCCGGACGGGTCTAGGGTGGAACTCGATTGAACCGACGACCACTTGTAGCGGGCCATCAGGGAGCCCAACCAACGCGAACTCGCCTTTCGAACTGGTCACCGCCTTCAACTCCATGAGACGAACGATCGTGGCCCCTCCAATTGGGCGTCCGCCTTGGTCGATGACTTTTCCCAGAAGAACACGATCGAAGCGCTCTCCACCAGGCTGCCCTGCCACAGTCGCCGTGCCAACTTGCGCGCTCACGGGCCCACCGAGGGCGCATACCAAGGCGAATAGGAGAGGATGCACGCCGTTCGGCATCCGCGAGTATGCCAGAGCCAAAGCGCGAGTCATGGCGGGAACAGCGTCAGACCGCTGGCGCTTCCGTCTGCGTTGCGTTGAAGCCAGTAGACAGGCCAGTACTGAGAGCTCGTATGGGTGTCTCTTCCGAGGAGTCGGAGCTTCGCCCCGGGCCGGGTGCCTCCGGTTTGCTCGAAGGCCAGGTCGCCGTCGCAGAAGCCGAAGCCTCCGGCCACGTTCGTGATCACCGGCTTGAAGCGGAAAGACGTCCGCTCTCCGAGCCTGACTTCGGTGGCGTGACTCTTGAGCTCTTCGACTCGGCTGCACGGCAGGTGGAAGCCGACCGGCTTCGAGATGAGCCAGCCGTCTCCGGGCTTTCGGTTTTCACGGCGGCGCGGGGGTCGGTCACCGTCAGCGTCACCGGGAAGCTCCCGCTCGCCGTTGGCCTGAACTTCACATTCTCCGGAGACTCGGTCGACCGTCAGTCCGGTCGGACCCGCGGTCACCGCGAAGCGGAGCAGCGCGGTCTCGTTGCGGTCCGTCGCCTTGGCCAGGTAGCTGTACTGGACTCCTGGGTAGCCTCGCGTGAT
>CAYXDO010000017.1:0-90760 GCA_964463485.1 uncultured Myxococcales bacterium
CCGCACAAGCGGTGGAGTATGTGGTTTAATTCGACGCAACGCGAAGAACCTTACCCGGACTTGACATCGAAGGAATCCTCCAGAAACGGAGGGGTACTCCCGAAAGGGAGACCTGAAGACAGGTGCTGCATGGCTGTCGTCAGCTCGTGTCGTGAGATGTTGGGTTAAGTCCCGCAACGAGCGCAACCCCTGTCGCTAGTTGCCATCGGTTAAAGCCGGGCACTTTAGCGAGACTGCCGTCGTCAAGACGGAGGAAGGCGGGGATGACGTCAAGTCCTCATGGCCTTTATGTCCGGGGCTACACACGTACTACAATGGGCGGTACAGAGGGCAGCAAGCTCGCGAGAGCAAGCCAATCCCAGAAAACCGTCCTCAGTTCAGATTGCAGTCTGCAACTCGACTGCATGAAGGTGGAATCGCTAGTAATCGCGAATCAGCAAGTCGCGGTGAATACGTTCCCGGGCCTTGTACACACCGCCCGTCACACCATGGGAGTGGATTGCACCAGAAGTGGGCGTGGTAACCGCAAGGGACCAGCCCCCCAAGGTGTGGTTCATGACTGGGGTGAAGTCGTAACAAGGTAGCCGTAGGGGAACCTGCGGCTGGATCACCTCCTTTCTAAGGAGTCGCCGCCGAGAAATCGGTTGGTTACTCACAGGTCAGTCCAACAATTTCGAGCTCGGCGACGCGATTTTGGGTCGCCGAGGATCCGCCAAAGCATGCTGTTCAGTCTTCAGGGACTGAAAAGTTCTCTGACGTGAAGATGAAGATGGCTCCCAATCTGGGCCTATAGCTCAGGTGGTTAGAGCGCACGCCTGATAAGCGTGAGGTCGGTAGTTCAAGTCTACCTAGGCCCATCCGCGAATCCCGGAGAGACTCCAGGGTCCTTTCGGGGGCCGGGGCTGTAGCTCAGTTGGGAGAGCGCGGGCTTTGCAAGCCTGAGGCCGTCGGTTCGAACCCGATCAGCTCCATTGCCATCTTCTAGCTCTTTGACATCCGAAGACGAGAGAAAGACATCGAAATCAGTACTACTGATCTGGCCCGAAGGGGTCGGATCGGTGAGTGATTCAAGTCATGAATAATCGTCCAAATGGCAAGTAACTGAATTGAGAGCGCCTTGAGTGAATGAACGCGAAGGCGAAGCTGGTGCGACGAGCCCTAGTTTCGACCGATATCGCGTGGTCAAGCTACTAAGGGCGAGCGGTGAATGCCTTGGCGCGCAGAGGCGATGAAGGACGCGGCTAGCTGCGAAAAGCTTCGGGGAGGTGCTAAGCAACCTTTGATCCGGAGGTGTCCGAATGGGGAAACCTCGACGGCTTGTCCGTCGATCCCACACTGAATTCATAGGTGTGGTGAAGTCAACCTGGGGAAGTGAAACATCTCAGTACCCAGAGGAAAAGAAATCAAACGAGACTCCGCTAGTAGTGGCGAGCGAACGCGGATCAGGCCAAACCTGGGAGACATGTCTCTCGGGGGTTGTAGGACCTTCATATGGGACCGGAATGGGTAGCGGAAGAGTTCTGGAAAGTACTCCGACACAGGGTGATAGGCCCGTACGCGAAACTCAAACCGGCTCAGAGGGTATCCTGAGTACCACAGGGCACGTGAAACCCGGTGGGAATCTGGGAGGACCATCTTCCAAGCCTAAGTACTCCTGCGCGACCGATAGTGAACCAGTACCGTGAGGGAAAGGTGAAAAGAACCCCAGTTAGGGGAGTGAAAGAGCATCTGAAACCGCTTGCCTACAAGCCGTTCGAGGGCTACGGCCCGTAAGGGTCACGCCTGAGAGCGTTCCTTTTGAATGATGAGTCCGCGAGTTGCGTTACGTCGCGAGGTTAAGCCACTAGGTGTAGCCGGAGCGAAAGCGAGTACTAATTGTGCGTTGAGTGGCGTGACGCAGACCCGAAGCGTTGTGATCTACACGTGGTCAGGATGAAGCGCGGGTAATACCGTGTGGAGGTCCGAACTCACCTTAGTTGAAAATAAGGGGGATGAACTGCGTGTAGGGGTGAAAGGCTAATCAAACTGCGTGATAGCTGGTTCTCCTCGAAAAATATTTAGGTATTGCCTCGGAACACTCACTGTCGGAGGTAGAGCACTCAATGGGCTAGGGGGCCTACAAGCCTACCAAACCCAATGAAACTCCGAATACCGACAAGTGTTATTCCGGGAGGCAGGCCGCGGGTGATAAGATCAGCGGCCGAGAGGGAAAGAGCCCAGACCGTCGGCTAAGGCCCCCAAATCCATGCTAAGTGGAAAACGATGTGGGAGCGCTGTGACAACCAGGATGTTGGCTTAGAAGCAGCCATCATTTAAAGAAAGCGTAACAGCTCACTGGTCAAGCGAACCTGCGCGGAAAATATAACGGGGCTCAAGCATGGTGCCGAAGCCACGGGATACATCGAGCGAGAGCTCGGTGGATCGGTAGAGGAGCATCGAAGTCGCCTGAGAAGGTCTATCGTGAGAGAGGCTGGAGGTTCTTCGAGGGCATATGCGGACATGAGTAGCGACTAAACGGGTGAGAAACCCGTTCGCCGAAAACCCAAGGTTTCCTGGGCCAGGTTAATCCGCCCAGGGTCAGTCGGAACCTAAGTCGAGGCCTTACGGCGTAGGCGATGGAAGACAGGTTAACATTCCTGTACTGCGATCTAGTCAAAGAAACGAGCGGGGACGGAGTAGGGTAGGCGAGCCGGTTAAGGATTTCCGGTTCAAGCATGTAGAGGTCATCCGTACGATCAAAAGGCGGGTGAGTTATCCTCGAGACGTAATGAGGGTGCAACGCCTTTGTGCTGCGCGCCATCTCGTTGATCCCACACTTCCTAGAAAAGCCGCGCGCGGAGACGCGATCGCATCCGTACTACAAACCGACTCAGGTGGGTGGGTGGAGAACACCAAGGCGCATGAGAGAACGGCGGTTAAGGAACTCTGCAAATTAACACCGTAACTTCGGGATAAGGTGTGCCTAACGAGGTGAGGGCCCTTGCGGTCGGAGCTTCGAAGGGCTGCAACAAAGCGGGGGTAGCGACTGTTTACCAAAAACACAGGCTTCTGCGAAGGCGAAAGCCGACGTATAGGAGCTGACTCCTGCCCGGTGCCGGAAGGTTAAGGGTATTGCTTAGCGCAAGCGAAGGCATGAACCGAAGCCCCGGTAAACGGCGGCCGTAACTATAACGGTCCTAAGGTAGCGAAATTCCTTGTCGGGTAAGTTCCGACCTGCACGAATGGCGTAACGATGGCCACACTGTCTCCACCCGGGACTCAGCGAAGTTGAAATGTTTGTGAAGATGCAATCTCCCCGCGGCTAGACGGAAAGACCCCATGAACCTTTACTGTAGCTTTGCATTGGACTTTGACGGGACTTGTGTAGGATAGGTGGGAGGCTGTGAGGCGTGGTCGCCAGATCGCGTGGAGCCAACCTTGAAATACCACCCTGGTGTCGTTGAGGTTCTAACCTTGGTCCGTGAATCCGGATCGGGGACCGTGCATGGTAGGCAGTTTGACTGGGGCGGTCTCCTCCCAAAGAGTAACGGAGGAGTACGAAGGTCTTCTAAGCACGGTCGGACATCGTGCTCATAGTGCAATGGCAAAAGAAGGCTTGACTGCGAGACCCACAAGTCGAGCAGGTGCGAAAGCAGGTCATAGTGATCCGGTGGTTCTGTATGGAAGGGCCATCGCTCAACGGATAAAAGGTACTCTGGGGATAACAGGCTTATCTCCCCCAAGAGTTCACATCGACGGGGAGGTTTGGCACCTCGATGTCGGCTCATCGCATCCTGGGGCTGAAGTCGGTCCCAAGGGTTGGGCTGTTCGCCCATTAAAGCGGTACGCGAGCTGGGTTCAGAACGTCGTGAGACAGTTCGGTCCCTATCCTCTGTGGGCGCAGGAGACTTGAAGAGGAGCTTTTCTTAGTACGAGAGGACCGGAAAGGACGCATCCCTGGTGATCCAGTTGTCACGCCAGTGGCATAGCTGGGTAGCTAAATGCGGAAGGGATAACCGCTGAAAGCATCTAAGCGGGAAGCCCACCTCAAGATAAGGTCTCCCGTGACGTAAGTCACACGAAGGGCTGTCGTAGACTACGACGTTGATAGGCTGGAAGTGTAAGCAACGAAAGAAGTTCAGCTGACCAGTACTAATCGCCCGGGCGGCTTGACCATGCTTCATCGATCGAAGCTAGGGCTCGACGCATGAGCGTTGGCGCTCTCTAAGTTCCCTTTGGACTTCATTCAGCGACTTGCGATGTCGTCTCTCGATTCTTCGGTTTCCGGTGGTTATTGCGCGAGGGCCACACCCGATCCCATCCCGAACTCGGAAGTTAAGCCTCGCTGCGCCGATGGTACTGTACGGCACGCCGTGTGGGAGAGTAGGTCGCTGCCGGGATTTGTGGGCCCTGAAGGAGAACCCTTCAGGGCCCTTTTTTTTTTCTCGGGACCGCGGTGTCCTTCGCAGATCCGCCGGAGCCACCCGTTCACGGTAGCTTTTCACGGGCAGTGCGATCTATCGCTGCACGAGCACGAGCACGAGCACGAAGGCTTTCGAGCATTCGAACGAGTTTCACTCTTGTCCGTTCGAGAACTCGACAAGACTGGGAATTCGCTCGCTGAAAATCGTGCTCGTGCTCGTGCTCGTGCTCGTGCTCGAAAAAACGTGCGGGATTTCGTGTGACCCAGCAGCGTTAGATAGCTTCGCGGAGTCCCGAGCTACTTTTCGGAGTCCCGAGCCAGCTTCCCTTGGCTGCGCGCAGGCGTCGCGGAAGTCCGAGACCTGGCAGCGCAGCCACCTTGGGTGCGCGTAAGCCTCGCGGACAGTGAGACCTCAGCGGCCCCTCGCGACCGCGCGTGCGTAAGGATTGCCAACCTCACTTCTCGACTTCGGACCGCTGTGCGCTCGGATGCCTCGGCACCGGACCGATCCGACTCCCTTCGACCTCCAACGAACTTGGCGACTCTACCGCGCGATCATTGGGAGAGTAATGTCTCCGCGAGGCCAAGGTTCGGCCGCTCGGGCGGTTCCCGCTCGAGGGCGGCGAGCTGAGCGATCCGAGCTTGTGTGGCTTGGTCCGCCACGCGGACGGTTCGAGCAAATAGCGGAAAGATGCCCGGGCTCGGCGTCCGCGCCGATTGGGGACGATCAGCGAATCGGCTCTGGCCGGACGTAGCAGGCCCGGCACCTCGCTTCGTAGCGATCCGACGCGCCCACTTCCACGAGCTCGGCCCCTCCTGACACGCGCTGGTTACGCGCCGCCGGGTTGCCGCACACCATACAGATCGCAAGGAGCTTGGTGACGTACTCCGCCAAGCACATGAGCCGAGGCATCGGTCCGAACGGTTCCGCGCGAAAATCGATGTCCAGCCCCGCGACCACCACACGCATGCCGTCAGAGGCGAGCTCCTCGACGAGGTCCACGATCCCAGAATCGAAGAACTGGACCTCGTCGATGCCAAGCACGTGAACCCGAGGCTGGATCCGGTCGCGGAGCTCCTGCGAGTCACGAATCGGAAGCGCCTGGAGCCGCTGTTCGCTGTGGCTCACTACGTCACCGCGCGAGTACCGGTCGTCGATCAACGGCTTGACGACCTGGATGTTCTGTTTGGCGATCTGCGCCCGTCGTAACCGCCGGATCAGCTCCTCGGTCTTTCCTGAAAACATCGGCCCTGCGATCACTTCGACCCAACCCGTTCCTCGCGGTTGAACGACCATACGGATTCGTCACCACCACCCGTGGTGGACCAAGTCAAGCTGACCGCAAGCAGTCGGAGGTCGAGCAAAGATGCCGCGAGCTCTTCGGGTATTAGCCGGTTGCTTCAGTCCCGGCAGCAAAGCACGCCGCCCTTGTCGGAACTGCCGACCGGCTGGCCGTCGTAGCTGCAGCTCCGATTGGGGCAGCCGGCTTTGGTGACGAGCTCGCTCTCTCGCAAGTGGCTGTCGCCGCCGCCTAGGCACTGCCACGGCCCAAGGTTGGGCTCGGCCTCGTTGTAACCGCACGCGTTGGCTTGGGTGCTCGCGAGCGCTTTGGTGAGCGGTCCGCAACCCTTGGCCGGCACGAGGGTCGTTCCGAGATTGCCGCAGCCGAAGACGTCGTTGTGCCCTGTCCCGCCACACACGGTTTGGTCGTCCGATCGCTGCACGAGGGCAAAAAAGAGCGACTTGTCGGGGGCACCGGGCGGCACGGCATCCGCGCACGACCCCGCTTTGGCCGTCACTTCTTCGTGGCCGCGGCACACATGCCAGCCGGTTGCGCATAGGTCGACCGACGCACAGCCTTGGCCCTCACTCGCCGCTCCGTCGTCGCCGCCCGCGCGGTTGCAAGCGGGTGCGCTTGTCTCGAGCACGCCGCCGACCGACCACGCCCCGGAACAACCCGCAATCGTCGGGTACCGATTCATGTCCAAAAAACCCTCGCGCGCGCCGTCGGCGCAACCAGCCGCAGGCATCGGCGGCGTGTTCTCGACGCACACACCGTCCACGCAGGTTCGGTCGGTCCCGCACAAAGTGCCGTTCGGAGCACGTACCTTCGTCGGCGGGGTGGTGCCGGAGCATCCTTCGATCAACTCACAAATGGCCGCCTCCACGACCACGCGAGGCGTCGGCGCAGCGCACGTTCCGGCGCTTGCGACCTTGCACACTCCAGCGCTCGCACACCGATCGGACTCGATCGATGGGTGCTCGTCGAACCAACACTTGGGTGCCCCGGTGGCTGAGTTTTCACCCTCGAGCCGATGGGTATCGAGGCTCGAGCAGGAGATCGTTCCGCAATCCGGATCATCGCCAATCGAGCTGAGGGAGCCGTCCGCGGCATTGCACGAGGCGCAGATGATATCGAGCGGGTCCCTGGTTCCGTCCCCGTTGGTGTCGTCGCCAAGGCACACGCCGGGGGTGCCGGTCACGGGCGGCTCGATGACCGGCGGCACCGGCATGCCTTGGGTGAAGTCGAGGATCACGCGGGACTCGCGCTCTTCGACGATGGCTACGGGATACGCGCTCGCCCGGTCGAGAGGGTTGGCCGAGCCGTCCAGCGCGGTGACCTCGACCCGCACCAGGCCAACGCGAACCGGATCGAAGCGCACCTCCAACGAGGGGCGCGCGGCGGGCGCCGAGGTCTGGCTCCCAGGCTCGACCTTCACCTCGACGCTGGTGACCTCGGCTCTGAGATTCAGCATTTCGACGACGAGGCGGCCGGAGATGCCAAGGAGGGGGTCGTCTTCGCACGCAACCAGGCCGACGCCCAGGAGCGCAGCGACACGCAACTTTGAGTTACGCATGCTCCCTGGTACGCGCTCCGGAGGGCGTCAACAACGGTTGGGTGGCGGATATGAACGCAGACATGAACCCGCGTGCTTCAAAAGAGGCATCCCGAACAGACGATCAACAGGCAGGTTTCGGTCGGCACGGAGCATGTTTGCGTGGCCGAGCAGGACTCCATGCACATCGTGCCTCCGAACAACGGGTGAGTCAGGCACTCGGTGCCGAGTGGACAGTCGCCGTTGTCGACGCAGCCGCCACAGCGGGACCCAAAAGGGCGAGCGTCGAAGCCTAGGGAGCCGTCCAAGGGGTCCTGGAAGCCGGCATCGCGGCCGGAGTCGAGAGGCTGGGCGTCCCGGAAACCCAGATCGGTGGGGAGAGCGTCCGGAAAGCCAAAGTCCGTGGGATGGGCGTCCAGGAATGTCGAAGCGTCGATCGGCGACTGCACGTCCGGAAGGCTCGCATCGAACGTCGACCCATCTGAGTTCCCTTCCCCTGAATCCGGGAGGCTGGCATCGAACGAGCCTTCGCACATGCAGGGGCCGTACGAGAGGCTCTCGGTGCAGGTTTGCGAGCCCGAGCGGCCGTCTACACAAGCGCAGGGCGAGGAGTGCCCGACGGTGCACCCCTGGCGCGTTCCACCACCGGCCGGTCGGCGTTGCGTGTCGCAAGCGACGAAGGCCAGGAGGAAGGCGCAGAGCCAGGGGCGATACATTCGGGCCATCTTCCAGAACGAGACCGCGCCTGTCGACGATCAATCGATGCGGTCGCTGCGACTCGTCACGATTGCCCGCGACCGCTGACTTCGAAGGCGACTTGTTGTGCGGACTCAGTCACCTCTTGGCGCCCTCCCCAACCCATCGAATGAGTACGCAGCGCTCGGCCTCACTCAGCGGCATCCCGGGCGGCATGACGAACGACGAGTCTGTCGCGGACGTCCTACGCACGAGCAAGCTGCAACTCGGATCGCCGGCCACCGCTCGTGGCTCGCCATCGGATCCGGGCGAAGTCAGCGCTCGGTAGGCACTCTCTTCGTCGACGAAGCTCATTCCCCCGGCCCCTCCGTCGGCCGCATGACAGAACCCGCCGGCCTGCGCGCACGTCGGCGCGAGAGTTCGCCGGTACAGCTCGCTGAACGCGGGTGAGTACAGAGGCGCGCACGCGCGGTCGACTTGGAGACACTCGGGTTCCGAGGAGCAGCTCGCCAGAAGGAGCGAGACCGCCCCGAGCACCACCCGGTTCAAGCTCAGCTCTCGAGACAGTCAGCTCTCGAGACAGAACGTGAACATGACCTCCGGAGCGGGTCCCGTGGTCGACGAAGTCTTCGCCCGAACCGTGATTTCCCAAAGCCCCGTCATGAACAGATCGATCGGTCCTACTCGGTAGGTGCCGTTGCCGACCGCGTCCGCGCGGGTCCACAGCGGGTTGGTTCCGTGTCCGTGGGCCGGCATCCACGCCTTGAAGTCCAGGCCCTCGATCGAGCCTCCCTCCGTCGCGACCGTCCAGACGTTTTGCCCTCGTGCTGGTGGGGCGGGCGTTGCGTCGGTGAAGGTGACTTCGAGCCCTTCGGCGGTCTTCGCGAGGCCTGCGGTGTACGTGTCGGCGGAGGCTCCAGCGCATCGTTGCTCGTCTGCTGGGTCCTCCGACCCACATGCCGTGGCCGCGATGACGAGCACGACTGGCCACTTTGGTGCTCGAGTGAAGTCCATGGTCCATGATGGCGCTCGCGTCGCGGGCGCGCTTCGGCTAACTGTCGGACATGGTTCGCACGATCCACCCATGTCGCAGCCGGGACGACACTCGGGCGTTCCAAGTCATAAGTCATCCCGTGACTAGGACTCGGGGCGAAATGACGCGGTGAAGTGGCGCAGCGCGCTCGGCGCGGAGACTATTTCGACACCTCGAATTTCTGATTTTCGCTCGACGACTCGCTCGAACACTTCGATCACGTAGTCTACGTGACTTTGAGTATACGTCCTTCGCGGGACCGCGAGGCGGACTAGATCCATCGCGGCCGGTCTCTCGACGCCGTCTGGCCCAAGGCCGAACATGACGGTCCCGATCTCACATGAGCGAATTCCGCCCTCTCGATAGATTTCGATCGCCAGGGCTTGGCCCGGATATTTCAAGGGCGGGATCGAGGGCAGAAACGCTCGCGCGTCCACGTACACCGCGTGGGCGCCGAAGGGCTCGACCATCGGAATTCCGAGGCGGCTCAGTCCCTCGCCGAGGTATGCGGTCGAGCGCGCCCGATACTGCAGGTAACTCTCGCTCACGACCTCGGTGAGGCCCTGGGCGATCGCCTCGAGGTCTCTCCCGGCCATGCCTCCGTAGGTCGGGAAGCCTTCGGTGAGTATCAGCAGCTCCCGGCACCGCTGGGCGAGCTCGTCGTCGTTCATCGCGAGCCAGCCACCGATGTGGGCGAGCCCATCTTTTTTGGCGGACATCGTCATGCCCACGGCGCAGCCCGCCATGTCCCGAACGATGTCGACCACCGACCGGTGGGCCTGCCCGGGCTCCCTCGCCTTGATGAACCACGCGTTTTCGGCGAAGCGGCACCCGTCCAAGAAGAGCGGGACGCGAAACTCATCGCAGAGAGCGCGGGTGGCTCGTAGGTTCTCGAGGCTCACCGGTTGTCCGCCGCCCGAGTTGTTGGTGATCGTGGTCATAACCAGCGGGACGTTTCCGGCGTTTTCGCGCAGCACGGACGCGAGCTTGGTGAGGTCCATGTTTCCTTTGAAAGGGTGCTTGGCTCGGGGGTCTTTGCCCTCGGCGATCACACAGTCGACGGCCAGCGCTCCAGAGTGTTCGACGTTCGCGCGTGTGGTGTCGAAGTGAGTGTTGTTAGGAATCACCTTTCCCGGACCACCCACGATCGAGAACAAAATTCGTTCGGCCGCGCGGCCCTGGTGAGTCGGGATGACGTGTTTGTAGTCGAAGAGGTTCTTGACCGCCGCTTCGAAGGCGAACCACGACGTCGAGCCCGCGTACGACTCGTCCCCACGATGAATGGCCGCCCACTGAGTGGCAGACATGGCGCCTGTGCCCGAGTCGGTGAGGAGGTCGATGAGCACGTGCTCGGCGGGAACCGAGAACAGGTTGTAACCCGCTTTTTGCAGACACTCCTCGCGTTCCTCGCGAGTGGTCAGCCGCATAGGTTCGAGGGAGCGAATCCTGAAGGGTTCGATGATCGTTCGAAAGGGCTTGTTCATTCGGGTCTCCTGGAATGCTCAGTGTCGCCGAGAGCGAGCGCGGATCGCGAGGAGGAGGACCAGGAGCGTCAACGGCGGCGTGGGTTCGTGACCGCCTCGGCAGCCGCACCCTCGCTCGTCCGGAGGCTCGTCCCTGGCACCGTCGACGGCGCCAGCATCACTTGCTCCGGACTCGGGTGGGTCGGCGTCGGCGATTCCGGCGTCGGGCAAGCTCGGCACGCTGAGTTGCATCGAGCCTTCCTCCATGACGTGGCCGAAGGTCGGCGCGATCGCGTCTTCGAGGGGCTCGCCAAAGCCGGTGACGGTCCAACCCTTGGCCGCAGTCAGAGCTCGCCAGGCTCGTCGATAAATCAGCCGCGCCTCGACTTGCACCGCGCCGCCGTCGGGTACGGCGAATACGTATCGCGTCACGTCGGTCTCGAGGGCGGGGATGCGGTTGTCCCACAAAATCGACGTTGCGTCCGTGAAAAACACCGGACCATTCCCAGAAGCGTCCGCCATGACTCTCCCGAAGAGCTTTCCGGGTCGCCCCGCAAAATTGCCTTCGAGCGGAGACCCAACGCCTCCAAGGTCATCGACGACGGGACCTTCGGTCGACTCGTACTCTCGAGAGCCCGACCTCACGGACACGAGCAGGATCATGTTGCGGATCGACATCCCGGTGGGGACGGAGTGTCCGGCTTGGTCGTTGGTCAAGCGAACCTCGACGTCGACTCGACCTGTACCCGCAGTGGCCGTGAGCGCGAGCGTGACCGCGTGTTCGAGGAAGTACGGAGTCGTTCCAGAGATATCGTGGGCGCGCACGTCGAGGACGGGTCGGGTGAGTGTGCCTCCCAGCACCGAGCAGGCCTCCGGAGCTCCGGTGGGAAGCATGTGACAATTCGCGCAGGTCCGGAATTTCGGAGAGCTCGGGTCTCCGTACGAGGAGCTCTTCCATTCGAAGTACGTGGGTTCGGAGACGACGCCGTTGGACTCTTCGAACTCGCCGTCGAGGTCGGGGTCGTTCTTGTCTTGGTGACACGCGGCGCACAGCTCACTGCCGAGCTCCGGGTTGTAGGCCGGCATCATCTGACTCGGGCGCTGGAACGAGGCGTCTCCGAGGAGGCCGAACTGGACCTCCGCGCCGCCTCCGGGACGGGCGAGGGTGACGACGTCGCCGTAGAATCCGGGCGTGTTGAGTCGGGTCTCGTCGACGTTCGCGACCTTGTGGCACAAATCGCAGGAGACTCCGTGAAGCACCGCATCCGATGGGTTCTGGGAAATGGGTTCGAGGGCAGTGCCAGGGTCGGTTAGCCAAAGGGCCGGCTGGTGGCAGCTCGCGCAGTGAGATGCGGGAGCGGCGTCGGCCTTTTCGGAGTCTCTTCTGTACACGAACCCCCCGAGGCCTCCCTGAGTTCCCGTTCCGTCGTACAAGTCATAGACCCACGTGTTGACGCCGGCCTTGGCCATGGGTGATAACATCCACTGATCGAGCTGCTCGGCGTGGCACATCATCGCGCAGGCCCACGGAGCGCGCAGCTCGTAGTCGGGGTCGGGCTCGAGAGAGACCCGATCGAGCAGGATCTCGACTTGGGTGGGACCGGCGGTCGTCGTCGTGGTGAGCCCTCCGTTGTAGAAGCCTTTGTGGGCGGCCACGATCACGAGGTCCGGTCCGAGAGCGTCGAGGATGAACTCACCCTGGGCCGAGGTGACGGTCTCGACGTCGGTGGCCTGCAAGCTGACGCGCGCTCCAGCGACGGGCTCGAGGGTGCCTCGCACCCGCACTCGTCCGGAGACTTCGGCAGCCGCGTGAGTGGCGACCAACAACGACAGGCACACCGCCCAAGGCCACGACATGGGCGAGGGGACGGTCAACGTACGTGCCAAGCTCTGAGCTTGGACCAATGAGGCGTGGGGTGCAGAGCTTGCGCGGCAGAAGCAGGCGCTGCGCGCTTGGCTTTGGCTCGACTTGCTCCGATGCTCACTGGGTGACAGTGGCGATCGTGTTGGCGGCGGGCGCCGGTTCGAGACTTGGTCATCGAGCCAAGGCGACAGTCTCGTTCGACGGTCGGACGGCCTCGAGCATGGTGCTCGCGGCGATTCCTTCGTCCGTGTCGTCCGTGGTGGTCGTCTCGGGCGCGCATTCGGTCGAGGTCGAGGAAGCGTTCGGGGGCGATTCGCGGGTTCGAGTCGTCCACAACTCGGGTTGGGAACGTGGTCAGTCGAGCTCGCTGCGGGTCGGGCTCGCCGAGATGGGTCTCGAGGCAGACGTGTTGCTGTTTCCGGTCGACTATCCGATGGTGCGGAAGGCCACGGTGGAAGGCCTCTTGCGGCGGTGGGACGAGCTCGGCGCCCCGGTGGGTCGGCTCGTTCCCGTCTTTCATGGAGCCCACGGGCATCCGGTGGTGTTTTCGCATCTACTCATTCCGGAGCTGATGAGTGCGGCCGCAGCCGAGTCGGCGCGATCGGTATTCAGGCGCGGTCGGACCTTCGAGTGGGTGACCGACGACGAGGCCACGACTCGTGACATGGACACCCCGGAGGACGTGCTGAGTTTGCTTCGGCTCCACCGGGATCGCCTCGAGCTCAACCCGCCTTGATTCGGTTCGCGATGGCGGAGACTCGTGGGTCCGGCGCGGACTTCAAGATCGCTCCACCGAAGAAGCCGGCGATGAATCCGCCGATGTGAGCCCACCAGGCGACACCTTGGACCTCGAACAAATACAGAGAGACGAACTGCCACAGAAACCACCACGGGAAATAGAACATCGCCCGAATTTGAAATCGGCGGAAGAGTGTGAGGATCGAGGGGGCGATTTGAACCCGAGCATCGGGAAAAAAGACCGTGTACGCGGCGAGCACGCCCCCGATCGCTCCGCTCGCGCCCAGCACCGGAATGTTGGAGCTCGGATCGGAGAAGGCTTGAGCGAGGCCCGCGGCGATTCCGCAGAAACCGTAGAAGGCGAGAAACCGCAACCGTCCGAGGCGATCCTCCACGTTGTCTCCGAAGATTTTGAGAAAATACATGTTGCCGAGCAGGTGACCCAAGCCTGCGTGGAGGAACATCGAGCCGATGAGTCTGCGCACGATTCCCTCGCCCGCGAAGAATTGGGACGGCACAAGGGAGTAAAACATGATGAATTCTTCGCCGCGAGTCGATTCTGCGAGTAGGGTGAGACAGCAGGCCACGATGAGGCCGATCGTGACGACGGGCGCGCGATGGACGGGATTGTATCCTTCGATGGGAATTCCCGTGAGAAATTGAACGAGCCAGGTGCCGCTGCCTCCGATGAGCTCCTCACCCTGATCTTGGCGAGTCTGGATTTGGCCGAGCTCTTTTTGGGCTCGCTTCGTGGACTCATCGGGCGGAGCGAAGGTGGGCACGGGTCGCCGAGCGGCTCGGTGTGCGTCGAAGACCGCCTGGACTTCGCCGCCGTCGAACCAAACGCCGCGGCAGGAAGGACAAATATCGACGATCACGGATCGGCTCGGGCCGGTGATGCGATGAGGTCGCATGGTTTGGCAGCCGATCGGGCACGCCAGATCTTCGGATCCCGGCTCGACGGCGGCGGGTGCGTTGGCGAGCGTGGTCAAGGCGGGTCCGAATTGGCCTTCGAGGTGCTTGCCCGCGAGGTAGAGCCCGCGGCAGCCGGGGCAGACGAGGGGCACGACGCCGTTGTGTTCGAAGCCGGAGAGGCTCTGGTGGCAGCGTGGGCAGGTTCCGGCGTGGATGGCCATGCCCTCTTTTTTCACGGACCGAAGGCGCGGGCTAGTGGCCTCCGAGGCCGCTGAGTGCAGGCCGAAGGGCGACGTAGGCGCCGAGCGAGGCCATCGCGAGGGCGAGTCCGTACATCACGAGCACGGTCTTTCGCACGCTCAAGCCACGTTCGATCAGGCGGTCGTAGAGATGCTCACGATCGCCATCGAACGGAGATCGGCCCGCGCGAACGCGCCTGATCATGGCCCACGTGGAGTCTCCGACGAGGACGCCGATGATCAGCAAGCCGGCGCCGAGCCCCATCAACTCGGAGGTTCTTTGGAGTCGGGCGAGCAGGACGAAGAGCGCGAAGCCGAGGAAGTAGCTGCCGCAGTCGCCCATGAAGATTCTCGCGGGATGGAAATTGAACACGAGGAAACCGAGGCAGGCGGCGGCCAAAGCGATCGCGAAGCTGGCGCCGGGGAGGTCTTTCAAGAGGGCGAAGACGACGGCAAATCCTAGAGCTGCAATGGCGGCGAGGCCTCCTGCGAGTCCGTCGATTCCGTCGAGCATGTTGAGGGCGTTGACACACCCGATCGCCGCGAGGATCGACAGCGGGAGCGCCCAAGCCACGTCGCCTGCGAAGGCTGCTCCGACGAAGAAGAGGCCGGCGCCTGCGGCCGCTTCGGCGCCCACGCGGATGGAGATGCCGAGGCCGCTGCGATCGTCGAGAAAGCCGAGCAGAGCCAAGACCCAGGCGGCGCCGAGGACGGGGAGCTGCGCGTGTGGAGTGAGGGCCGCGCCGGCGGTGGCGCCGAGGGCGATGCCGATCCCGCCGAGGACGGGCGTCGCGCTCATGTGTGTCTTGAGGCGTCCGTCGGGCAGGTCGACGAGCTTGAGAGATCGGGCGGCGCGAATGAGCGCGGGCATGGCCACCAGGGCCACGCAAAACGCGGCAAGGCCCCCTTGCAGCACCCAGACGGATTCCCGGACGCGAGGCGGGAAGTCAAGTCGATGATTCAGACTGGTTCAGAATAAAATCGCCCAAATCGCCCCGGAAAACCCACTTTGGCACGAATAGCTACGCGAAAGCCTGGTTCAGTCGACTCTTCAGACGCGTCGGCTCAGCTCGAAAGCAGACTTACGCGGGCCCCGGTCGAGGAGGACGAAGTCGAGGACTCCAGAAAGGAAACCCACTCCATAGCCGAAGTGGTAGGTCGCGAAGACGAAGGGGAGCACGGGGAGGAGATCCCAGCCTGAGTCTTTGGCAGTGGCGATCGAGGCCGCCGCGAGGGCTGCGGCGTAGAGGGTGCCTCCGGCGGCGAGCGCGCCGAAAGCGGCTGGGTTCACGGGAGAAATCAGCGCGAGCCCGCCGACGGTAGCGACGAAGAGGCCTGGGACCAGGTGGCGCAAGGATGCCGGCAGTCTGTGCTTCTGAATGACCCGGACCTTCCAGTAGCCGTACTGCTTGTATTGATCGAACAACTCGGAGAACGAGCCCCGAGGTGAGTACCAGAGCTTGATTTTGGGGGACTGCCAGACTTTGCCGCCCATTCGGACGATCCGCAGGTTGTGCTCGTCGTCTTGATTCCGAATGAGCTCCTCGTCGAACAGGCCGACGCGATCGAAGAGCTCCTTACGCCAGCAGCCGAACTGGACCGTGTCGACCGATCCTTCGAAGGCGCGGTCATGAAATTTCGCGCCGCCCGTCGACCAGGGTGAGTGGAAAGCGGCGGCGATCGCTCGCTGTACGTAGCCTTCGGCGCGGGTCACGGCGGGGCCGCCGACGTTGTCGGCGTTGGTTTCGTCGAGCGCCCGCACACACTCCACCAAGTAGCTCGGGTCGTACGTGGCGTGAGCGTCCACCCGCGCGATCACCGTGCCTCGCGCTGCTCGAATCGCTCGATTGAGGCCGGCGGGGGTCGATCGATCTGGGTTGTCGACGACGCGCACGCGGGCGTCTTCGGCAGCGAGCCGCGACAGGATGTCGCGCGTGCCGTCGTCGGACATGCCGTCCGCTACGATCACCTCGAGCTCGAAGCCTTCGGCTCGTTGGGTGAGGATCGATCGCAGGGCGGGCTCGATGCCGCGCCGCTCGTTGCGGCAGGGCATCACGACGGACACGATGCGAGGCACCGGCTGCCGATCGCACGGGCGTGTGGGCCGAGCAAGCTTCACGGTTGATTTGCAGGGCGGCAGGATCGAACGAAGTCGACGGTCGATTCCGCGACCGCGTCGGAGACTCTTGGATGTGTTGGGAGGTTCACGAGCTGAGCGCAAACGCGCTCGCCCTCGGGGCAGGAGCCGGCTGAGTAGCCATGCGCAGCGAGGTTGGTCTCCTTGGGGTGGAGCGGGGATTCGAACCAAGTGCCGAGCTCGATGCCGGCGCGAGCTGCGCGGGCAACGACTTTTGCCTTGTCTTCGACTTCGATGGGGTACCGCACCAAGACCGATCCGGCGGGGAACTCTCGAACGGGCCAGCCCGCTCGGTCGAGCATGAGCGAGTACCGCTCGCTCGTGCGTCGACGATGTGCGACGTTGAGATCCAACTCGCTCAGGGCACGCAGCGCAGCGCCGGCTTGCCGCGTGCCCATACCCCGAAAGAAGCCCGTGGGCATCGCGCTATCGAATTCCTCGGGGGACGACGAGCCGGTGACCACGCCGAGCTTGGTCGCGGAGCGGTACGCCGCGGTTGCGATCGGCACGATGCCAGGCACGGCCATGGCGCGGTGAGCCGTTCGTTCCAGGGAGAGGCGAAGGTCGAGGGCTCGAGTCGGCTCGATCAGCTCCGATCGCATCAGCGACTCGATGCGCTCGGCGAGCTCTTGGTCCGACGTGGTCACGACCCCTCCGAGGCCCGAGGTGATCGTCTTGCTCCATTGGAAGGACCAGTAGGCGGCGCGGCCGAAGGTCCCGACGGGGCGGCCTGCGACCGTAGAGCCTAGGGCCAGGCAGCAATCCTCGATCACGTCGATGCGATGCTTTTTGGCGAGCTCGACGATCGGTTCGACCTCGGACGGGATGCCAAAAGAGTGTTGGACGACGAGGGCGCGGGTGCGCGGCGTGATTTTCCGCTCGATGCTAGCGGCATTGGCGTTGTAGGATCCCCGGACGATGTCGGTGAACACGGTGGTGGCTCCGACGTAGGCGATGGGGTTCTGGACCACGACGCAGGTGAAGCCGGGCAGAATCACCTCGTCGCCGGGTCCGATGCGGAGGGCTCGGAGGATGGCGTACAGGCCGACGCGACCCTTCCAGAAGGCGAAGCCGTGAGCTGCGGAGACCCGGGCGGCGAAAGCGCGAGCGAGCTGTGTCTGAGGGGAGCCCGTGAGCCGATCCAAGGGGCCGCTCGCTAGCCTTTGCGGGTCGGGCGGTCAACCGCGTGGATTCGCGTCGTTGACACTCCTCCCCAGGCCGACCTAGGTTCCGCCGCTCATGGCGACGCAACGAGAGTCGGCCGAGCTCAGCACTGTGGAGCTTCGCGTCTTTGTGCAGGCGTTGCTGACCGGGCGCTGGATTCTGCTCGGTGCCGCGTTGCTCGTGGCGGCGGCCTTTGCATTCTTGACTCTGCGGGCGACGATGGTCTTCACGGCCAAGGGCAGCCTCTACATCGCGCCCCAGGCGGACTTTGGGACCTCACCGACCTCCGCATTCGACTTTTACGGCTTTGATGCGAGCTCGCGACTGGCGACCGAGATCGAGATTCTCCGGAGCAGAGAGATCGTGAGGAGCGCGATCGAGCACAGCGGCTTGAATGCGAGCGTGCGGGAGGCAGGGGTCGAGCCGGTGCGTTTTCTGAAGTGGCTGACTTCGGGGCGGGAGCTGTCGCTGTTGGAGCCTCGGATCGACGTGCGTGACGTGCGTCTCGACGAGCGCGTCGGGACCGCAAAATTCGAGGTCGTGTTCGCACAAGGTGGTTTGTTCGAGATTTCGGGCAAATCAGGCAAGACCGCAGGCCGCCTCGGCGCGCCCGTCAAGCTGCCCGGACTCACCATCACGCTCGCGTCTTCTTCGACGCCCGCGGCCGGTCGGAGTATCGAGCTGGCGGTGCAGTCTTCCGACCGCGCGTTCGAGTTCATCGGCAAGCGCCTCGCCACGAAGATTCCTGACTCGGACAACCGCTGGGCCAACGTCATCACTCTCACCTTCACGGACGCCTCCCCCTTTCAGGCTCAGCGCTTCGTGAACGCGATGATGGGAGCCTACCTCGAGGAGCGTCTCCGCTGGAAAATCCAAGTGGCCGAGGCCACCGAGTCCTTCGTGGCCATGCAGATCGGCAAGCTCGGCGAGTCACTCGACCGCAGCGAGAACCAGCTTGCGACGTACAAGTCGAGCAGCGGCTTCGTGATCCCCGAGGAGGAGGCGAGTAAGTTGCTCCAGGAGCTCGGCCGATACGAGGAGCAGCGCACCGGCCTTCGGCTGCAAATTTCTGCGATTGAAGGCCTGGCCGACGCCTTGAAGCGGCCTGATGCGCCCATCGAAGCCTTCATGATTGGCGAGACTCCCGATGCGGTGCTCCAGGAGCTCTCCAAGCAGCTCGCGGCGGCGCAGCAGGAGTTGAAGAAACTCTCCGAGCGCATGACCGAAGGCGCGCCCGAGGTTCGGATGGCGCAGGCGCTCGTCGAGCGGCAGCGCCAAATGGTCCAGACCTACCTCGCTACCCGCCTCGAGCGACTCAGACAGCAACTCAAGAGTCTCGATCGAGTGGTCAACGATCTGGATGCCCGAGTGGGTCAGATTCCCGCCGCGCAGCGCGAGTTGTTGAGCCTCGAGCGGTCGCGTGAGGTCGTGGCGAAGCTCTACACGTTCCTCCTCGAGAAGCAGCAGGAAGCGGCGCTGACCAAGGCTTCGACCCTGTTGGGCAGCCGAGTCCTGGAGTCGGCGCTGGTCCCGCGAGCCGAAGACGGACCGAGCATCTTGAGAATTCCGCAGGGCTTCATGGTGGGTTTGGTGCTCGGAGCGATCGTGGTCTTGCTTCGATTTTTCTTCCGGACGACGTTCCACTCGCAGACCGAGATTCGCGAAGCGTTTCCGACCGCCACTTTTCTCGCCCAGGTTCCCAGGCATGTTTCGAAGGATGGGTCCGAGCCGACGGTCGGAGCCGACATGGCAGGTCCGTTCCTCGAGGCCTTCCGAACTCTCCGCGCAAATCTCTATTTCTTGGCGAAGTCTGGTCAGAAAGTCGTGCTCGTCAGCTCGGCGAGCCCCGGAGACGGCAAGACTCTCCTGTCCTCGTCGATGGCCGCGTCCTTGGCCATGGACGGCAAGAGTGTGCTCCTCATCGACGCCGACCTTCGTGCCGGCCGCCAACATCGGCTCTTGAAGCTCGAGGATACGGCCGGCCTCGCGGATGCGCTGCGCGGCGCCGCGGACTGGAAAGAGCTTTGCCGCACGGTCGAGGTCGGCACGACCGCCATGACGGTGCTGACCAAGGGTACCAAGGGCCGCGCTTCTGCCGAGCTGCTGGGCTCGCCAGCGTTCGCCGGGTTGCTGGAGGAGGCTCGCGAAACCTACGATTTCATCGTCGTGGACTCACCGCCGTTCCCACTCACCGCTGACGCGCTCCTCCTCACGCGGGTCACCGACATGCTCCTGAGTGTCATCCGACTCGGTCGCGGCTCGCGCCGCGCGAGCATCGAGCACGTCACACGACTCTCCTCCGCGGCCAAGATTCACGCGATCATCGTCAACGACGCGAGCCTTACGGATAGCTACGGGTATGCTTACGGTTACGCCTACTCGAGCAGTTACGCGCGGTATCACGCCGACCCGACCGCTGACGAACCCAAGCTGTCTCGCGGGGATCGTCCTCGACCCTCCGCCTGAGTCATGGCAAGAGTCCGGTCGAACGAGAGTCCGCCCTTCGCGAGCTGGCCCTGGATCGCAGGCTCGGAGCCGCTGGCGCTCGCGCCAACACCCTCGTTGAGAGCCTGCCCGAAGGTGAAATTGGTCCCGCGGTGAAATTGGTCCCGCACCGACTTCAGAGCGACGAACGGGCTAGCACCTTCCTTCCCGGAGTGCCGGGACTGCCCGGAGTCCCGGAGTACTTGGGGTCGACTTGTGACCGCGCGTCATGTACTCTTCCTTCGGGTGTTGCGCCGGAAGCTAGCGAGGACGGTCGAACGTCGGGATACTGGGACGCTCGAGGAGCTCGACCTGTTCTGGGCCGACTGGCAGTCCCTTACACCCAGACAGCGACTGAGGCGAAGCTGGGCGCTCAGAGTGCGAATCAGGGATCCTCAGAAGGTCCACGATGCGAAGCTTTTTCCAAGCCCTTGAACGAAGAGGGGTTCGATATCTACTCATCAGCGGGCAAGCGAGCGTCATTTACGGTGCGGCTGCCTTCTCGGAGGATGTCGATCTCTGGGTTCAGCCGACGGCAGCGAGCGTGGCTGGGCTCGTCGAGAGCCTGCGGGATGTCGCCGCGCGAATTCACAAGCTGACCCCCGCCTTGACTGTCCGGAACATGCGCTTCGGCCACGGATTCCATTTTCGTATCCCGGGAAGACCACTCGCGACATATCTCGACATCATGGGTCGACCGCCCAGAGTAAAGAGTTTCGAAGCTGCCAGCCGACGGGCTAGCAAATTGGAGACGGATTGGGGAGTGATTCCCGTCGTGCGAATAGAAGAGCTCGTGGAGCTCAAGAAGACCCGCCGAATGGCCGACTACGACGTCATCTCGCGACTCGTGCGCATTCGACTGGAACAAGGGCGCGTGACTCTTCGAACTCTTCGATGGGCGCTCGACAACTCGTTTCGGGTCGAAGACGTCCTCGCGATTCTATCGGACGACCCACGTGGCCGACAGATCGCGGCAAGGTCGAGGAGGGCGTGGGTCGCGAAGCTCGCTTCCTGCAAGGCTCCGGGCGCCGCCGACCTGGATCGCGCACAGGACCAACTCGCTCTCGAGTTGGCCCAGATCCAGCGAAGTGACGTCAAATACTGGTCTCCCGTCATCGAGGAGTTAAAGGAGATGAGGCGCTCCGGGGCACTCTTGATCGAGGGAGACTTTGTTTGAGCCGATGCACCATGCGCGCGGAGCGATGCTGATCCGAAGCCACCTGGTGCATTTGCCCGCCTGCCTGCCACGAGGATGGGTACTCTCTCGTTACTCCGAGTTGATCGTCGTCGGAAGAGTCGCCGACCGGCCCGGCGAGAATCCGCTGGAATCGACGCGATCGACTACGGCTATCGAGACCCAGGGTCCGTCCGATTTCCCAAGCCACACCGCCCAGAGCCACTGAGAGGGGCTGGTGAACACTCGGCCGTGAGCATCCTCGATGCGCTCACACAAGCGTCGACTTTCGGACCCGCGTTGCGCATGAACGCAACCCTCTCCTGCGGCTTCATCCACGAGGCGGAGAACGCCAAGGCGCATGCGCCGACGGAAAGCCACAGGTGGAGGGCGGGGGGTCCCACCGCTCGAGGACGCGACAAATCGGCGCGCCGAGGCGCGGCGCGGCCGAAGCTCAGAATGACGGACGAGAGTCCGGCGATCATGATCGCGGAGGTCGAGAGTCCGACCCCATCATGCAGCAAGCCGCGGATCGAGCTCGAGATCCCCCGACGAGCCGCCCACGCCTCGAGGTGGACCAACTGCGCTGCCCGCACTCCGTTGCCGAGTAGCGCGACGCCTACCGCGAGCACGAGCGCGACTACGGACTTCGCCATTCCAAGTCCCCGAAGCCGCGCCACCACGAGCGCAACGTAGATCTTCAAGATCGCTTGCGCAGCCTTTCCGAGCGGCCTTTCCGAGCGGTGCCCGGAGCTATTTCGAGTAGTGCCGTTCCGCGACGCAATCATCCCAGAGCCATGTCGGTTCCAGCCGAACTGCTCATCGCTCAGGGTGCGACAACGCGCCCGGCGAGCTCAGGGTCCAGTCGACGAAAGTGCCTCACGTTGAACGTGAAAATACGCTCTGCGCCCGACTTTCGAGCGCAAGCGAGTTGGAGCGCGTCGTACGTAGCACCGCCCATGACTCCTCGGTCTGGGAGCTTCCGGACGAGCTGAAGATACTCACGAGCGGTGAGTGCGATGACCTCGAACCTATCTGCCACGTTGGCGTCCACCAACTTGGCGGCGACCTCCGGGCCGATTCGAGGTGTCACCGGCAACGTGCTGAGAACGGCGTAGGTCTCGGCGAGCGAATGTGCGGCCACAAGACCTCTATCCTCTTTCGATAGGACCCGCGTGATGACTGCCATCGCTCGATCGTGGTGTGGATGCCGAGCGACAGCGGAGGCCACCAGCACGCTCGTATCGAGAAAGACTTTCAATCGACGAGCTCCGCCAGGCGGTCGGCCCTGTGGAGATCCACGGCTTTCACTAGGTCCACGCCGGAGTCTAAGGTCCCCTGATGGACCCACCAACCCTCTTCCAGCGCGATCGAGGGCTCCCTATCCAACAAAATCAGGCGGATATGATCGTCATGAATCTCGACTTCGAATCGCGAGCTTGCCCGAAGGTGGAGATGGTCCCGCACCGACTTCGGAAGGACGACTCGGCCAGCAGCGTCCATGGAGAGCTCCATACCATTTCAAGTGCCAGATGGCATGAGCTCTGTCAAGTGCTCGCCCCGTCCGTGTCGGCTGCTGGGCACCCATCATTCCTCGCTGCCTGCTGGACCAGCGCAGAGTAAGCGCGTAGAGTCTATTCGATGAGCGCCGACGAACCGAGGCTCGAGGATCGACTCTCAGACGACGAGCTCGACCAAGCGCTGGGGCAAGCTGCGCCAGCAGCTCGACGCCAAGCCCGTCGATCCGGCTACCAGCAGACCGCGCCACCCGTCACGGAGCTCGTCTTCTCCGATCCCATCGAGTTGACTTCTGACTCGACCCACTCGTTGTCGGTGACTCCTCAGTCGGACTGAGTGTTCCGGCCACGCGCGAGGACGCCCATCGTTTTGTTTTGTCGCGAAGTCAGTTTGCCCCTGCTCGGCCTCTTGGCGGCCTGCCACCAAGACCGGGTGACTCTCGAGTGGAGTGATCCGTCCGAGTCGGTGGTGGTCGCCGTTCTCAGCGACCCTCTCCTCGTTTACGGGTTCGCGTCCACGCCGATGACCTTCGAAGCTCCCGAGGGGGTGGCGGAGGTTTTCGTACTCACGTATGGCGCTCCCCTTCAGGCTCTGGAGCTTCGTGAAGGACAGATCCACGGAACGTCCGATCCGCTTGGCCTGACTCTTCCTCCAGCGGAACGAGTGCTGCGGGCGGAGCTCTCGGGCGATTCGTGGGTCGAGTCTGCTCTGCCGGGAGCGATCGCGAGCTTTCGGTATCCGCGCATTTCGGCCTATGATTGCGCGGAAGGTGGGGGGTGTTACACGGGCGACGTGGACCGCCGGTGCGTGACTCCGTGTTCCGCGCCCGAGCCGCCCGAGCCTCCTGAGCCTCCGACGTCACCGAGCCCTCCGGAGCCGCCGAGGCAGCTTCCCTG
The DNA here is from genome assembly GCA_964463485.1 of uncultured Myxococcales bacterium. GTDB lineage: Bacteria > Myxococcota > Kuafuiibacteriia > Kuafuiibacteriales > Kuafuiibacteriaceae > CAYXDO01. The sequence goes on from CAYXDO010000017.1 coordinate 23,562, forward strand.
TCCGATCGGGTACGAAGCCCTGACCGCGTCGGACGGCCCGCCCTACTGCGCTCCGGCCGAAGCCGAGTGCGACTTTCCATCGGTGTGGGTGCCCGGCGAGGTCGGCTGCCTACGTCTCGGCACCGAGTGCCCGGCGGGCCTGTTCGCGGAGTCGGTGCCGCCCGGCCCGGTGATTTACGTCGCCTCGGGTGCGACCGCGGGTGACGGCTCGATCGAGCGCCCGTTTTCCCGAGTCGCCGAAGCGACGGCGGTGGCGCGCTCGGGTGACTCTATCGCGCTGAGTAGGGGTGAGTTTGGAGAGCCTGTCGACTTGCCCGAAGGTGTGCACCTCATCGGGGCCTGTCCTTCAGGGACCGTTCTCTCGACGCCCGTGGACGTCGAGTTCACGATTCGCTCGGGGTCTCCGGGGGTTCGAATCAGCAATCTCACGGTGCGGGGCGCGGGGCGTGGGATTCTGGTGCAAGGTGCGGGCTCCGAGGCGGAGCTGGACGGCGTCGTGATCGAGGGACCGGGGGACGAAGGGTTGTTCGTGTTGGACGGAGCTTCCGTGACGATGCGACGGTCTCTGATCTGGCATCGACGGCGCGCGGGTGTCGCGGTGATTCGCGCGCGCGCGGAGCTCGATCGGACCCGACTCTCCGATCTGGAGGGCATGGGCCTCTACGTCGACAGCTCAACGCTGAGTATGGCTCACTCCGTCGTGACACGACTCAGGGACGGGGACACCAACGCGGGTAACGGCTTGCTCGCGGGGGCCTCGATCGTCACCATCGAGGAGAGTCTCTTCGAAGGATCGAGCGCTCCCACGATCTTCGCCGACCAGGGCGCAGACGTGACGATTTCGCGGTCTCTCCTGCGCGCGGACCCGGAGCGCAGGGTCGAGCTCGTCGACGCTCTAGGCGGCGCTCGGGTGGAGCTCGGGCGGGTCACCGCGATGGGCGCCAAGCTGCTCTATGCCCATGGCGAGGCCGAAATCAGGGCGACCGACTTCGTCTCGTTCGGGGCGCCGGTGGCGGTGGGCGACGCCGGCTCTGGGCTCGGGCTGTCGGGCGGGACCATCGTTCTCGAGCGCGCCTGGATCTCGAACCTCGAGCTGTCCGTGCGCGTGCTCGCGGGCTCTCTCTTGGCTGGCACGGACGTCGAGCTTCGAGGTTCCGGTGCGGCGCACGACATGCTTTCCGTGGCTTCCGGGTCGCGCGCCGTGCTGAGTCGCGTGAGAATCACGAACGCAGGCGGAGGCATCACGTACGCCGATTCGGCGTTGGCACTCACCGACGCGGCGATTCAGATCCAGGGCGGTCCGTGGTCCGGCATCGCGCCCTCCGGCGTCGAGGCGGCAGGCGCCCTCGAGCTTCGACGCGTTCGGCTCGAGAGTGAAGGTTTTGGGATCTTCATCGCGAAGGGCGTCTCGAGCGCCACGATCGCCGACGCGCTCCTCGTGTCCCACGCGGCCGATGACGGTGACCCTTCGAACGCCGCCGGTTTGGTCACCATGGGTGGGTCGAAGCGTCTCCGACTAGAGAGGGTGACTTTGCAGTGGCCCTTCGACGTGCCGTTCTCTCTCAACTCCGACGATGTCATCGTCACCGATCTCAACGTCGACGGCAGTCATGTACGAGGAGGTGACCTCGGGGCCGGAGTCATCGAGCTCTCTCGCGTCTCGGTCCACGACGTCCTGGGCTGCGGGTTGATCGTTCGGCCGAACGTGAGCGCCGCCTTTTCCGACCTGTCGATTTCGAACGTACGGGCCGTGGGGTGTCGTCCGGACGGATCGCTCATCCTGAGTAAGGCCTCCACGGTGGACGTCTCGGAGTTCGAGATCGTCGGCGGGGGTGGCCCAGCTGTCCGGATCGGGGCCACGTCCATCGACCTTCAGGAGGCTCCGGTGGCTCACCTCTCTGACGGGTCCATTCGCGACAACGCGATCGGCATCGCCGTCGCCTCGCCTGGGTTCGAGCTCGAGCCGCTCCTGTTGCGGGTCAAGCTCGCGGACAACGACAAGGCCGTCGACCGTCCGACCGAATCGGAGTGAGTCCGGTCTTACCGGCATGAACGTCGAGCGCGCCGAACACGAGGTCGACAACTCCCGCCTATGGTATGCTCACTCCGATGACCGACGCGAAGAGCTTGCGCGCGCGATACGTGACCAACCCAGATGCGGCAAAGTATACCTATCACGTCGAGTGCCGAGGAGACCCGATGGAAGATGCCATTCACGTGGAGGCGACGTCCTCCGCTCACGGCGGCTCCTGGAAGGTCTCGGTGAACGAGCGAATCGGAGGGACCGGCGGTGAGCCCACTCCAGGTGACTTGCTTTTGGCTGCGCTGGCTTCGTGTCATACACTCGCGCTCAAAATGACGGCCGCTGCGCTCGGCGTCCGGCTCGCTTCGCTCGTGGTCGTCGCCGAAGGAGACATCGATCACCGCGGTGTTTTGCTGATGGACCCGACCGTCCGGCCTGGGTTCACAGAGATTCGACTCCACGTACGTGTCGAAGCGCCCGGGGCAGACCCAGATCGGCTCAGGAGAGTCTTGGAAGCAGCAAGTCGAAGCTGCGCCGCGACGGACGCCCTACGGAATGGAGCTCCCATTCAAGTCACCCAAGAAATCGTCTAGACTCTGTTCGATTGAGGAGAGGAATCTCTAGCTGGACCTCATCCGGTCATCGCCTCCGATGACTTTAACCCACCATGGTAGCCGCGCCCGACCAGGAACATGTTGACCGCGTAGGCTGACGTCCTGACTGAACGCAAGAAGTGCGGTCCGCGGTTGCCGTTGCCGTCGCCGAAACTCATGATCCCGTTCATCCCGCCATCTTCACCAACACGGACACGATTCGGTGCAACGGCGTCTGCGTCGGATGAGTTGCCGGACTTTTGGTTGGTCGTCCGCTCGCTCATGCCACCCACCTGGAATCGAAGGGCGATGGCACCCGAGAAAGACCTGGACCGAAGACGCCGCTTAGGTTAGTCACGGGCTTCAGATCGGACTCCTCGAATCGGCCTTTGGATCGGTTCGGGCCGTTCTGAACGGGAAATATCGAAATCGCGAAAATCGCGAAACACCGTGGAGTCGAGCATGAAAGTGAAACCGGGCGTCGATCGCGTGACAACTCGAGGAACCTCTAGTCCGACAAGCTTGGCGAAGACTTCGCTCCCAAAGACGAGCGCCGCCACCGCCCAGGACAAGGTGACGGATCGCGCGGTTCGGGAGGGCGGCCAACTTCCGGCCTCCGGCCCCTCCAGCCCGCGGCCGCTTCAGTCGATGCTCGTTGCACGCGGGAGCGCGGATCCCGTGATGGACGCGGCGTTGGTGCGGATGGAAGCTGCGTTGCCGGAGCTCGAAAAGCAGTTGGCCTCGCCCGTCGTCGGTTCGAAGCTCGCAAAGCTCGCCGGCCAGTTTCCTCAGGATCTGGCCAAGGCGGTCCGCTCCCAGGCTCCGGCGCTCTTCGACGCGCTCCTGGGCAGCGACCCTCTGCTGACCATGAGCTCGATCGGATATTACGGGGACGGCCGGCGCTCCGACGTGCTCCTCGATCGATATCGAGCGGCGTTGGACAAACTCATCGCTCTTTCGAGCCCGGTTCGAGATCCGGCGAAGATCGAGCTCGACAAGCAAAGCCAGCGCTTCAATTTGTTCAACATGGCCATGCTCCAGGGCCAAGGGACGTCCGTCCAGAACTACGCCCAAGCCGTAGCGACGACGTCCGCGCTGCTCGAAAAGCCGGGCATCCAAGCCACCCTCGCCGCGGCTCGGGGATCGACTCAGGATGAGCTGGTCGCGACTCTGAAAAAGGATCAGCCCGAATTTCACGCAGCGCTCGGCCAGGTGATCGAAGGTCTGATCTCCGCCGATGGTCGCGATGTCGCTCGCCAGCAAGCTGGAAGCGATGCGGTGCTGTCTGCGCTGTATTCGACGGCCGAGCAGCAAATCTCCTCAGTGGTCAAACAGGCCGCGCCTCAGGTCCCGGAAGCATCCGAGAGCTCCCGTCAGATCAGTCTCCGCAACCAACTCATCGACGCGATCAAATCGACGGGCTCGCCGAAGCTCGGCATTCGCCCCGTGATCGAGTAGCCTGATTCAAATGAATGACGACGCGCCTCTCGAGCACATCGTCGCCGACCTCGCGGCTAGGTGGACACACCGAACGAGCCCTACTGAAACAGGCTGAGGGTGTGGCGCACGTGGACGATCATCTGCTCCGCCTGCCTCGCGAGCTCGGCCATCAGAAAAGTCATGGAGAAGGCGAACATCATCATGCCGCCGAGCGGCTTGACCGCCATCGCCATGAAATACGCGTTGAGCTGCGGGGCCACGCGGTTGAGCATGCCGAACATGAGGTCGACCATGAAGGTCGCGAACACGCCCGGGAACACCAGCGCGAAGGCGATGGCATACAGGTCCGAGCTGTACTTCAGGATGTGATCGACCCACGAATCGAACCCATGCGAAAAACTAGGTAGGGCGTCGATCGGCACGACCGCCAGGCTCTCCATCATGGCTTCGATGAAGATCGCGTGACCGCCGAGCGCGATGAAGGCCATCAAGAGCAGCTGAAACATGAAGTCACCAAACGGAGACGCTCGGAACTGAAGCTCCGGCACCTGCACCTCCGTCATGTTCGAACCGCGCATCACGTCGAGTGTTCGACCGGCGATGTCCATCGCGTAAAATATCTCCGCAGAGACGAAGCCGATCGCGAACCCCACGAACACTTCCTTGAACATGAAGATGAGGTACGCGATGGGGTTGATCTCGAGCGGCCCCGTCATGTGATCGACGGAGTATCGAAATCCGAGGATCGTGAGCATCACTGCGATCCCCATCTTGGATTCGGGAGGAACCAAACGTCCGCCGAGGAACGGACACATGAAGACGAGAATGGTGAAGCGAGTCGCGATCAGGGACCCGATCGCGATGAGATCGGAGAGCGTCGTCTTGTGACCGACGAAATTGTAGATCGCCTCCTCCACCTCAATGCACGACCGTCGCGAAGCCCTCGAAACAGAGTCGCGCAAACTCGGCGATCGCTCCGGCCAAGAACGGTCCCATCACCGCGAGCACGCCGAAGACCACGATGATCTTCGGGACGAAGGTCAGCGATTGCTCCTGGATTTGAGTCAACGCCTGAAACAGCGCGACACACAGGCCGATGAACGTCGAGATCAGCACTGGAGGCCCGGAGACGATGAGGGTGATCAGGAGCGCCTGATTCGTGATTTGGATGACGAAGTCCTCGACCATGGCGTCCTCCTTAGATGTAACCCATGATCAGTCCCTTGCTGATCAGGTACCAACCATCGATCACGACGAACAGGAGGAGCTTGAACGGGAGGGAGATGGTCGTGGGAGAGAGCATCTGCATACCGAGCGCCATCAGGATGTTTGCGACGACGAGGTCGATCACCAGAAACGGAATGAAGATGATGAAGCCGATTTGGAACGCCTCTTTGAGCTCCGAGATGACGAACGAGGGGACGATCACCAGGAAGTCTTCGGGCCCTACGCTGGAGCGGTCCTCGGGTTTTCTGATTCGTTTGGCCATCGAGTAGAACATCGCGCGGTCTTTGAGGTGGCTGTGTCTGAGGAGGAACTCCCGCACCGGTCCTTGGCCGCGGTCGGCGGCGTCCCAGACCATATCCACGGTGGCGGCGGAGAGGATGGTCTGGTCGGGGCGCCGCTGATTTACGACGTCTTCGGAGGCTTTGTAGATTTCGAGTCCGACCGGAGCCATGATGTAGACGGTCAAGATGATCGCCAACCCAGTAATGACCTGAGTTGGGGGCATCTGCTGAGTACCGAGGGCGGAGCGAACGATCGACATCACGACCGAGATCTTCACGAAGCTCGTGACCATGATGATGACGAACGGCAGGAGCGACAGGGCTCCGAGCGCGGCGACGAGGATCAGGGGTCGGGCGGTGATGGAGCCTTTGAGGCTGATATCGGCGATTTGGGGCTGAGGGTCGGGGGCCGGGCGACGGCGGGCACGCTGCTGGGCAACGGCCTCGGGCTCGAACGAGAACGTCGTGGCGGCGACCCCGGAGGTGGCGAGCGCGGCGGCGAAGAGCATGGAGATTTTGGCGCGGCCGAACATCGTACTCAGCCCTCCTTGTCGGTTTCTTCTTGAAAGAGTCCATCGGTCTGGGTCTTCGAGACTCGTCGCGTGAGGATCTTACCGAAGTGCCCGCCGAACAGGGCCGGACGGGTGGGCGTTGCGGGCAGGGTCTTGACGTCGGCGTCGTCGAGCTTGGCGAGCATGGTCATCTGTTGCTCGGTCATTCCGACGAGGAAGTGACTTTCGCCGACCTTGAGTACGACGACCGCTCGCTTGGGGTCGAGGGGGAGTCGATCGACGACCTCGATGACGCCCCTTGTGGGGGTCGCGGTCATGTTTCGTTGGGCGACTGGAGAGAGTCGGAGGAGCCAGGGCAAGACTTTTCCCAGGCTGAAATAAGCGAGGAGCACGACGAACAGGAGCGCGAAGAAGGTGGATCCGAGGCGGCTCCAATCGGTGATGGGTCGTCGTTCTTGGGCGGCGAAGTTCTCGCGGTTCTCGCGCTCCACTTCGGCAGCAAAGCTGGGCTCGAGCTCGGTTTCGGCGGCGGACGTCGTGGCGCTCTGTGCGGCGGAGCTCGTGGGAGCGGATTGTGCGAACGCGGTCGAGCAGAAGAGACTCAGAACGACGACCGCGACCAGTCTCATCCGTCGGCTCCGACCATACTCGCGAGCTCCACGCCGAGCGCGCCTTCGATCTCGACGAGCTTCCCCTTTGCGACGAGCTTTCCGTTGACGACCAGATCGACGAGGAGATCATTGGGCTTTCGACCGACCTCGATGAGTTGGCCGGAGCGTAGGCGAATGACTTCGTCGGCGGTGAGTTGAACGCGCCCGAGCTCCACGACGACGACCATCGGGATGTCGCCGAGCAGGGGCTCGGACTGGGCGAGGTTGTCGTCGGGCTCCTGGTCTTCGGACCCCTCTTCGGGCTGGGCCTCGGACTGCTCGGCTTCGTCGCCGCCGCCCTGCTCGTCGCCTTGTTCCTCTTCGTACTGCTCTTCGCCGTACCCTTCCTCTTCTTCGCCGTACTCGTCGTCGTCTCCAGCGTTTTCGTCGTCGACTCCGTAGTCTTCGTCGAACCGATCGAGCGGCGAGGCGAACCCATCGTTCGACTCGTCGTACCCTTCCTCTGCTCCGTGCTCTTCGTAGCCTGCCACGACTTCCTCTGGATTCTGGGCCTCTCCGTGCCCTTCGACCGGGTCGTGAGAGTCGGGAATCTTCTCGACGACGATGTCTTCGATCGCGAAAACGTACACACCCTCGTTCATCGCGAGCGAGCCATGAATGGCGCAGGACTTCCCGAGGCCGATGCGCATCTGAGCCGGTCCGACGGGGACATCGTCTTCGAGGCGGACGGAGGTCTGCTCCAGCAACACGATGTCTCCCGGCTCGAGGGCGTTGAGGTCCCGGCGTGTGAGCTCGATGGTACCCACGTCGATGTAGCCATCCACGAGCATTTTTCGAAAGGGTCGCAGGCGCGAGCGAACGCGATTGCGACGGCGAAGGGCCAGCGTGGTCCCTTCGGGCGGCGGTGCGTAGACGACTCCGCGGGCGAAGGAGCGCGGGACCAACACTCTCATCACGCCGGAGTCCGTGTCGTAGTAAAACTTGTAACTGAAGGCGAGCCACCAGTCGTCGGTTCGCAAGATCTCGGCGGTCGATCGCACGTCGTTGCGGATGTCCTCGATACGAAACGCGAGCTGCTCGGGAGCCTGAAAGTCACCTGCGACCAGGGCGAACGCCTTGAGCGCCAAGAAGAGGAAGACGCCCTGTTCGATCTCGGTCAGCGGACGGAACACGTCGATGGTCGTCTTGGTACCGAGCAGCTTTCCCACCGCGCGATAGACGAAGTACAGGTCGATCTCGATGAGCACCTTCTCCTCGCGCGGAGCCATCCCGACGACCAATAAGCAGGTCGCGCCGGGGATCAGCGCGCGGATCTGCGTGCGAGAGAAGAACCGGATGGAGTCCATCCACAGGCCGACGTCCATCTCGAGCTCCTTTCGGAGCAGGTCGGACAGGCGTTTGGGCAAGTTCGACGAGAAGAACGAGTCGGGGAGCGCACGAGCGAGCTCGGCGTGCAGCGCCTTGTGCTCCGAAGACACGTGGCTCAGCGAGTCGAAGCTGAAGGGTCGAACTCGCTTCTTCGCGACCTCGTTGGGCTCGTAGGTTCTCGCGATACGCGTGCCCTGGACCGGGATGCGGGCCATGGTGGGCGGCGGGGGGGGTGGTGGTCGTCCGCTCAACGATCTTCGGGGTACGATGGAGGCACGGTCGAAGTCCAGCACCCATCAGTGACGGCGCCGTCCCGTCAGTGACCGCTTCAGGAAGCTCGCAGAATATCGAGCTCGAGGCCCCGCTTTCCGAGCTGTCGCATGAGCTCGCCGCGGCTCGATTCGATGAGGTTCTTGGTCTGCTTGTCACAGCCCTCGAACACCGCGCGGACCTTGCCCTTCTTCGAAGACACCCGGAGCGTGACGCCGTCGAGCATCGTGCCTTTGAGGCTCACGATCACCTCGGTCCCTCCGCTCTTGTCCAAGGCGACGTGCATCGAATCGGCGATTTGCGCGAGGAGCTCGGTGGGGATCTTGACAACCTGGGCCGCGCGCGGGCCTTCGGTCGCGCGGACGCCTTCGGAGCGGGGCTGCGCTTCATCGCCATCGTGTTTGCGCTCGTCGCGCTCGCGCGATCGCCCCTGCTCGCGAGGCTGATCGGGATCGACCTTCAGCTCCTCGTGCCGGGCCTCCGCGCGCTGGAATTCGCGGACGTCTCCTCGCTGGACCTCACGATCGACGACCTCTCGCTCGTCGTCGCCGCGGGTGTAGAGCTCGTCCTTGCGAGAGAGCTCGTTGGTGCGGTTCGTCTCCTGGAGGTCACTTCGCTGCTGGGTGTCACGAACGAGCGTCTGTCGGGTGAGCTCGGCCCGACGAGCGAGCTCCGTGTTGGCCTTGGGCGCGGCTTCGGTGCGTTCTTTTTGGTTTTTGACTTCGGTCTTCGGTTTCTCGCCCTTGTTGGCGGGGCTTCGTTCCGCACGTTTCTGTTGTTCGGACTTCGCGCGCTGCGACATCACGTCGTTGAACGACTTGCTGACCTTCTCCGTCTGAAGGCGCTTTTCCGTGTCGACCTTCTGCCGAAGCTGAGCTTCCTGCATCTCGCGAATTCGTTGGTCATCGCTGCTCTCGATTCGACTCATGGGCTCCTCACGGGCGACGGGCAAAACCGGCCCTTGATCGCATTATCGTCCAGACTGCGGCGGCGGTGCCTGGAATCTCTCAAGGGGCTGAAACCAAAGGCCGGCCGGGGAAAGACGGGGCCGCGGAGTGCGGTCGCGATCGTCACGAGCGCCGGGGCCGATCTCACTTTCTCCGCTGATTGAAGATCACTTGGCCGATCTCGTCGAGGTTGTCCTCCTCCTTGGCAGCCCGCTCCTTCTTCACTTCCTTCTCCCAGTTTTCCTTGTGCTTCTGGAGGGCCTTCAGGGCTTGGGTGGCCTCGATCAGCGCGTCTTGCGCTTTCTTCACGTCTTTTTCCGCGTGGCGCACTTGCTCTCGCTGGGCTTCGATGCGGTCCTTCTGCTCGGACTCCTTTTCCTTCATTCGATCGAGGAATCGGTTCGCCGACGACTGGTCGGTCACCTTCATTTCTCCGGAGGCGAGCTTCCTGCTGTACTCTTCGCGCCGGCGCTTTCGATCTTCGATCATGCGCTCGAGCATGTCTTCCTCTTCCTTGAGCTTCTTCTCCTCGAGCCGCAGGGCCTTTTGAGCTTCGCCAAAGACCGTCTTCGCGTCGTCTTCGGCGCGCTGGCGCATTTCGAGCAGGACTTCAAGCCTGTACTTCGGCACTCATATTCCTCACTCGAAGAGCGCGATGAGTCGCGCGACTGTGTCTTCGAACGAATTGTTGTCTTCCGTACGCTGTCGCAGAAACTCTTCCACCGCCTCGATCTTGTCGATCGCGTAGTCCGTGCGCGGGTCGGTTCCGTATTGGTACGCGCCGAGCAAGATGAGGTCGCGCTGCTTTTCGTAGGTAGCCAGGACCTCGCGCAACTTGGCGGCGGCCTGCTTGTGCTCCTCGGTGGCGACGCCGCTCATCACACGAGAGAGGGACGGCAGGACATCGATCGCGGGCCAGTGATTTCGTGCGCCGAGCGCGCGGTTCAAGATGATGTGACCGTCGAGAATGCCGCGGACCTCGTCGGAGATCGGCTCCTCCATGTCGCCGCCGGCGACGAGCACCGTGTATAGCGCGGTGATGGATCCGGTGGCCGAGTTGCCGGTGCGCTCGAGCAACCGCGGCAACATCGCGAACACCGAGGGTGGATAACCTTGGCGGGCAGGAGGCTCACCCACCGCGAGTCCGATCTCACGCTGCGCTCGCGCAAAGCGGGTCGTCGAGTCCATCATGAACACGACCTTCGCTCCCCTGTCCCGGAACCACTCGGCGATCGCCGTGCTGACGAAGGCCGATTTTTGGCGCACGAGCGAAGGCGTGTCGGAGGTTGCGCAAACCACGACCGACTTCTTGAGCCCTTCCTCCCCGAGAGACTCTTCGATGAAGTCTCGCACCTCGCGACCGCGCTCGCCGATCAGACACACGACGACGATATCGGCCTCGCAGTTGCGGGCGATCTGACCCATCAGCGTGGACTTGCCGACGCCGGAGCCGGCGAACAGACCGATACGTTGGCCGAGGCCGATGGTCAGGGTCGCATCGATCGCGCGTACTCCGAAGGCGATGTGACTCAGGATGCGCTGGCGCTCCATGGGTTGGGGTGGGCTTCGTTCCACGGCCCAAGGCTCGAGGCCATGGCGTGGCAGCGGGCCGCCGACGAGCGGGTCGCCCAACCCATTCAAGACTCGGCCCAGCAACCCCTCTCCGCACATGATCTCGAACGGGGATCCGGTGGGGATGACTTCGGAGTCTGGACCCACGCCCTCGGACGTACCCATCGGCATGAGCATCACGTCCCTGTCCCGAAAACCCACGACCTCCGCGCGAAGAGTCGTTCCAGGACTCTCGATGATGACCATCTCTCCGACCCGCACGCCGGGCACGGCCGCCTGAATCATGAGGCCGGTGACTTCGGTGACTCGGCCGCGGACGCGGGAGAGCTTCTTCGAACGAACTCTCTTGACGTAGCGACCGAAATCGATCGGTTGGACCGCGACCATCAGCTCTCCTCGTACCCTTCTTCTTCGGCGTACTCTTCCTCGGGCTGCTCGTCGGCGCCTTCATCGGCCTCCGCGGGCGCGAGGCCGAGCTCGAGCTCGTCTTTGAGCGCGGCCTCGATCACGGAGAGCTGACGCTCGAGGCTCGCGTCGATCGTACCGAGCTCGGTGGTCACGATGCAGCCGCCGCGGCTGAGCGCGGGATCGGCGCGGAGCTCCACGTTGCCGGCTCGGGCGAGCACGTCGATGAGCTTGCCCTTGTGCTTCTTGAGGTTCTCCTGGTCGGCGGGGTTGATTCGCACGACGATCTCTCGTTGCTGCGTCGCGTCGCGGAGCACGTTCCGAACGATCCCCACCACCGCGTCGGGGTGGAGGTGAAGCTCCTGCCCGAGGATCTTCTCGACGCACGCGCGGACGAGGGCGATGTAGCTGGGCTCGATCTGCTTCTTCAGCTCCTCGTAGTGCGTTCGTGCGCGCAAGATCTCGTCCGTGAACTGCGCCTTGCCTTCCTCGAGGCCGTCCTGGACCGCCTTTTCGTGGAGCTGGTCGGCCTGGGCCTGGGCCTCCTCGAGCATCTGGGCGCGTTGGATTTCGGCGTCGCGGACGATGTCGCGGGCCTCCTGCTTGGCGGAGACGACCTCTTTCTCCACGATCGGCTTTTCCCAGCGACCGCGCTCCATGGGCGGCGGGGCGGAGCGTGGGGCGGGCGTGACGGTTTCGCGGGTGAGAGAGCCCTTGATGACCTTGGGTGGCAAGACGTTCGAACTGTAGCCTAGAGCCTCCGACAAAATGAAGGCTCGCTCTGCGGAACGGCAGCTTCTGCGGATCAATCCACGATTTCGAGGGCGCCAGCGTCGGGCTCGGCCACGGTGAGGCTTCCAGCGCCGGAGGCCAGGCTGAGGGAACCGCGCGCTTCTCCGAGGGGCGAAAGCGTGAGGCCTCCGTCCTCGACTTCAGGCAATCGGCGCGCGATCCGCGCGAGCGCCTCGGCTACCGCGCCTCGCACCTCCGGCGGGACGTTGGCGCTCAAGGGCTTGAGCGCGCGCACGCTCTCTGGTCCTCCGAGCACACCGAGCGCGGCGACGAGCCCGACTTGCGTTGCAGGCGGCCAGGGTCCGCGAAGCAGCTCGAGCACGGCCTTTTCGGAGCGCTCCGAAGGGATCCGTTGAAGCGCGTTGGCCACGCGCTCTGCGGCGCGTGGGTCTGGGCGGGCGAGCATCGATGCCACCATCAAAGACATCGTGCGCTCCGCCGGCACGTGGCGGATCCGTGCGAGCGCACCGAGCGCGACCTCGCGCACCGTCGACCCCGGACGCATCAGCAGTCGTTCGAAGGTGCTGACGAGCTCGCGGTCGGAGGTCGTCTCTCGAACTCGTCGTAGCGCGTCGAGCCGGCCTTGTTCAGGCGCGCTCGGATCCTCGACGAGCGCGAGCAGGATCCGCGTGCTCGACTCTGCTCGGGCGTCCGCGAGCGTCCGCCGAAGCTCTGAGTCGCGGTCTTTTTCCGCGAGCGAAAGGAGCCTTGAAATCGAACCGTTCGGATCTTCGATGGCGAGCGCCGCTTCGACGACTCGCCTCCGAACCGCCGCGTGCGGATCACACGCGTAGACCTCGAGCAACATCTCGCGTGTTTCGTGTCCCAAGCGTCCCAGTCTCTCGGTGAACGCAAGCAGGTCGGTCGCGAGCGGAGTCGCCTCTTCGAGGAGCAGATCGAGGCCGAACGCGAATCGCTTGGAATCCAACGAGGCGTGGTGCGTCCGACCAAGGGTCGCGGCAGAGATCAGCCGCCGTCGCGTAGCGACGTCGAAACACGCAGCGATCGGGAGCGGCGGTCCGGTGAAAGCAAAGAGCCGATCGAACGCCGGATCGCCGGTCTCCACGCCCGAGTCCAAAGTCGTACGAATGGGCCACGGCCGCAGCTTGGCGTCGCGGTTGTCCAGGGTGACGAGCAGTCGGGCCGAGTGTCTGGCGCGCCGCGTGAGCGTCACCTCGACGTCGATCGCGTCGACCCGCCCGCTCGCGAAGGACACCCCTTTGCGAAGCGGGAGGTCACCCACCAACACGGCGAGAGCATTGTGCGCGTAGCTTTCCCACGTCATCGCGCTCAACTCTCGTAGCTGACGTCACCTCGAGCTTCGAGGGTCTCGTCGTCGATCGACACCCGGACTTCGTTCGGGCGACAACACACGGGGCAGTCCTCGATGTAGCTCTGGCTCTCGCCGGCGCTTGGATCGATCGAGAGCTCCCAGGGCTCTCCGCAGTAACCACAATGAACCTCGATCGTCGCGTCGACCGCGGCGCGCAGTCGTCGACTCATGCAGGGAGCATACCCGATCCCCGGTGAGCCCGGTCGAACCGGAATACTCCAGGCTCGCCCGGCATTCTGTTCGGCATGGAGAGGACGATGCTCATTCGAGGAGGCCAAGGAGCCGCTCTCGGACTCCTCGTCTTCGTGTTCGGCTTGCCGTTCGCGATGGATCCGCGAATTTCGGCGGGCCGCGAGGTGCTCGCGTACGGCACCCACATGTTCGTGACGAGCGTCCTGGCGTTCGCGTGGTTCGGCGCGCGCCTCGGCAAGCGAGAGGCGCAGCTCTCGGAGGCCCTGTGCCGGGCCGATCGAGCGTGCACCACCGATCCCATGACGGGCCTGAAGAACGCGCGTTACTTCCGTCGGCGCCTCCAGGAGGCCTGCGCCGAAGCGAGCCGCGGGTCGCTCGTCTCGCTGGTGATCTTCGATCTCGACGACTTCAAGAAGGTCAACGATCAGCACGGTCACGCGATCGGAGACTTCGCGCTGCGCCTCTCCGCCTCTGCGCTCGGCGCCACCACGAGAGCCGGCGACACGGCCGCCCGCGTCGGCGGTGAAGAGCTCGCGCTGATTCTCCCGCACACCGACAGCACCCACGCCAAGCTCGTGGCCGAACGTGTGCTGCAAGAGATCCGCTGTCGGGCGCGAGATCTGCCGGCAGGCGTGAAGCTCACGGCCTCCGCTGGCGTCGCGACCGCGCGTGGGCTCAAAGGACATGACCCGATCAGCGCACGCGCGTTGTTCCGAAGGGCGGACGCGGCGCTTTACGACGCCAAGCGATCGGGCAAGGACCGGACCGTCGTTCACCAGCCGAGCTCCGAAGCAAGAAGCGAGCTCCGCATCCCCGAAACCGCGCAAGTCGTTTGAGCTCAAAACAAACGGTGCAGGTCAAGAATCCGTTCGTCAGCGCTTGTGCTTTTGGGCGACCATCATCTTGGCCGAGACTTCGTTGCCTCCGAGTCGCCGCTGCACCCAGGTGAGGACGTTCGGCATCAGCGGAAACAGATATCCACCTAGCACTTGCTCGAACGCTGCCACATCCAGCTCTGCGAGATCCCGTTCGATGGCCCTGAGAACTCCATTCGCCACCTGCTCCGGTGTCCTCGTGCCCGCTCCGGCCGGGAGCTCGACCCCAGTCTCCGCGAACATTCCGGCGCCACGGATGAAACCTGGAAACACCGTCGACACGCCGACGCCGTGCTCGCGCAGGTCCTCCCGCAGCGCGAACGCGAACCCGCGCATCCCGAACTTGGTGCAGCTGTAGAGGCTCTGGGTCTGCGTCGCGACCTTGCCCGAGATCGACGAGATGAAGACGATGTGGCCCTTCTTCCGCTGCACCATCGAGCTGACGAGCCCACGCGCCGTTTGGATCGGCGCACGCAAGTTGACGTCGAGCGCTCGGTCGATCTGTTCCTCGTCGAACTCTGTGATCGGGCCGCTCGACGGGATCGCCGCATTCAAGATCGCGACGTCGACCGGCCCCGCCTCTTCAACGAGCCGCTGTACGTCCGATCGCTGGGAGAGGTCGGCGACGATGACCCGTCCTCCGAGCTCCTGTGCTAGAGGCTCTAAGACCTCCCGTCGTCGACCGGAGAGCACCACGGAGAGGCCCCGCTTGCCGAAGGCGCGTGCGATCGCGGCGCCGATGCCTCCGTTCGCGCCGGTGATGAGAACCGAAGATCCCGCAGCCAAATCCACTCGGCCGACGTAGCGAAGGCGCATTGGTTTGCGCAATCGAAGGAATGCGCCGACGACTGAAGGAGAAGAGCGAAGGGGGAAGGGTGAGGCGGCCTGGGCCGCCTCGGATCACTGCAACGCGATGTCGAGGAAGTACGTGGGGACGACGGTCTGCTCGTTATAGCCAGCGACCCGAAGGTAGTAGGTGCCAGGAGCGAGGTTGGTCGCGGCAGCATCTCCACCAGGGCCACCGACGATGGCCGAGCAGTACACTCGATTGGCCACGTCGATGTCGTCGTTTTCGGCGATCGCTACGCCGGTCCCGTCCACGAGTTGAATGAACGTGTCACCAAAGGCCTCGCAGCTCGTCGGATCACCGAAGTGGCTGTAGGTCTGGGCGCGCAGCGTCCGGTTGGCTCCGGCGGGGATCTCGAACTGGAACCAGTCCTCGTCCTCGATCCGAATGGTGCCCGCGAACGAGTAGGTGAGACCGCTCTGCGCCATGGGCGTAGCCTCCGTGCGCGAGTTGTTCGGCTCGACCTCGCTCACGAAGCCAGTCTCCCAACCGCACACCGAGGAGCAGCCGTCGCCGTTTGCAGGGTTGGCGTCGTCGCAGATCTCACTTGCGAGCGTCTCGATGACTCCATTGCCACATCGCGGATCGACGATCCCGATTTGGATGGGCATCTGCGCCGCAGGCTGACCGTAGATGTTCTCGACTGTGAGGTAGTAGGTGCCCGGCGCGAGGTCCGCCGCGAAGCCGGTGACCCGTGGGTCGAGGAACGCGCAGATGATCGATCCGTCTTGAGCCTGGAACGTGTCGAAACGTCCAAGAGGCGCCCACTGGGCGTCCCACAGCGCGAGGCCGGGGTACGGAGCGCAATCCGTGGTGTCGCCGATCGTGGCGGTCAACGCCGAGCCTGGATTCACGATGTGGATTTCGTAGGCGCGGATGTCTGTCTCGCTTCGGATGTCGACGGTGGTGTTGAGTCCAGGCGGGCTGATCACTGCGACCGGCTCGGCGATGCAGGTAGCGTTGCAGCCGTCGCCCGCCGTGGTGTTGCTGTCGTCGCAGACTTCGCCGTCTTCGATGATGCCGTTGCCGCAGCCGGGTCCGAAGATTCGGATATCGACTTGGTACTGCGTCAGGTCGGTGTAGCCGAAGACTTGGACGTAGTAGGTGCCGGGGCCGAGCTCTTGAGGCGGAATCTTGGAGCACGTGTTACCACCCTGCGTGTCGATGTCATCGTTGCCCGCGAAGGCTTCGAACGAGTCGTCGAGGATGAGGAGCAAGCTGTCGTTGTTCGGCGGCAGGCACTCTGGGGCAGCAGGTACGCCGAGCGTAGCCTCGACGTAGGCGGTCGAGGTGAGCGTGAGCTGGATGTAGCGGCTGGTGCCCTCCGCGAGCATGCCGCTGAAGGACTGCGCGCCGTCGGGTCCGGTCAGCGTTCCGTCGATCTCGGCCTGGCAGGTCGCGTTGCAGCCGTCGCCGGCGGTGGTGTTCTCATCGTCGCACTGCTCGCTGCGACCGGCCTCGGTGATGCCGTTGCCGCAGCCGGGCTCGACGAGCTCGACGGTGAGGACGTAGCTGCCCGTCGCGATGTTGCCTTGGCCGTCGTCGTAGCCGCGGACGGACAGGTAGTAGGTGCCGGCGGGGAGGTTCTGTGCGTAGTCGGCGGTGGCTGCGCTGATGCGGGAGCAGTACTGGCCGCCCTGCGTGTTGATGTCGTCATTCTCGCCGAGGACGGTCTCGCCGTCGGGGCCGTAGAGCGCGAGGATCGTGTCGACCGTGCAGCCCATGCCATCGTCGTCGTTCGTCTGCGCGATCAAGTTGCCGCCTTCGGGCACGGTGATCACGTAGAAGTCGACGTCGCCGGCCGGATCGAGCGCGCCTTCGGCGGTGTCGGTGAAGGTGCTGGCCGTTTGGTACGTGTCGTTGGGCTCGGCATCGTCTGCGCCGAACTTCGTCACGGTGACCTGCTCCGTATCGGGCGTGCCTTCGCCGTTGGCGGTCAGCTTGAAGGTCGTGGTGTCGGCGATGGTGATCCGGAAGGTACCGCTCGCGGTCCCCGGGAAGCCGGCCGCCATGACGCCGTTGGCTTCGAGCATGGTGCCGGTCGTGTTCATCGCCTCCCAGCTGAGCGTCACTTCTTGGGTTGCGCCGGAGAACATTCGTGGCGCGACGGTGAAGGAGGTGATCGAGGGCGCTCCCCCCATCACCTGGGTCGCGGTGACGGTGACCTCGGAGGATTTCACGTCGGTGCCGTTCTTGGCCTCGAGCTTGAACGTGTTCGAAGCTTCGGCGAGCGGCGCGGTGAAGGAGCCTGCGGCGACCGCGTTGGCCGGCGCCATGTGAAGCTGGATGTCGCCCTTGAAGATGCGAACCTCAGCGGCGTTCTGCGTGGCCCACGACAGCACAGTGGTCCCGCCGATCGTTCCCGCCATTGGAATCGCACCAAATGACGCGATCACTACGGAGTTGTTGTTGTTGTTGTTGTTATTGTTGTTGTTGTTGTTGTTGTTGTTGTTCGGTTTGTTGTTGTTGTTGTTGTCGTCTTCGTCGCCGCCACAAGCAGCCACGAGCAACAGGGCCGGCAGCCCGAGCAACAACAGCCCGGACCTAAGCCCCCCCATAGTCGTCGATGTCATTCGCATGATTCTCCTGGCGTGATGGTCTCCCGCGCGGCGGAACTAGCCCACGAGGGAGGCGACTGGGTCAAGAGCGACGTGGCTCCATCGTTCGCTCGTCCGACCCTCAGAAAGCAGCCGATAGAAAACCGACGCTCCTGAGCACGGGCCCCACCGACACGTCGAGCTCGGCGTCGGACGCGATGACATTCTTCTGCACCAGCTCGAAGTGGTAGCGAGCCGACAGTGCCCCGATGGAGTAGTCGAACGTGATGTACGGCCGGAGCTTCGTCGTTTCGTAGTCGACGAAGTCGGGCGCTCCGCCAGCGTACGTTCCGCTTCGGCCGACTTCGTTCCACGCATCGAATCCAAGCCCGAGCTCGACCGAGAGCTCCTCGAAGGGCCGCGCGCTCGCGCCCACTTTGGCCCGGAAGATCCCAGCTTCGTAGTCGTCTTCGTCGAAGAGGTCGCTTCGGAGGTCGGTGTCGACGATGTACTTCGCCTTGGCCAACAGCTTCGCGCCAGGCCACCACGTGGGCTTCAGCGTTGCCTTGCCCACGAACAGCATCGAACGCCGGCCCTGATCCCTCGCGTAGACGGTCCTCAAATCTCGCCCGCGGTCGTTGGTGTTCGCGTAGCTGTAGAGATCGGTGTCAGTGAAGCCAGTGAAGCCGCCGAAGCCCGGATACACGTCCATGTCTCGGCCCTGCTGGTCGGTGTTGTATTCGATCAGCGTGGCCTCGACGCTCGCGTCGACGAAGTCGGAAGCCGCGTTGAACATCGCGGTCGCGCCGTGCCAACCGACGACCGATTCGTAGAACACGTCGGTGAAGTCGATCAGCTCGTTGGCTACGTTGAGCGTCGGGACTTGGCCGCCGTCCATGAAGCCATCGGTGAGCAGGATGTCATCCTCTCGCCGCGCTCCGGCGACCGCGTTGAAGTCCGAGCCGATGTTGAAATATTCGAAGTCGAGCGACAGGCCGTCGCCCAGCAGGTCGGGCAGGCCCACGCGCAACGTCGCCGCGACGTCGGTGGTCGTGTCGAACACGACGTTGGAAAATCCAAGGCCTCCGCGCGCGAGGTTCGAGACGTAGGCGGGATTCGGGTCGTTGTGCGACAACGCGAGCACACCCTTGATTCGCACGGGATCGATACTCGAGACCTCCGCGGTGAGCGAAGCATTGGCGCCCAAGAAACGAGGCTCCACGGCAGTGACGTAGTCGCGCGGGTCGGCCGTGTTGGAAGATCCAGGTGCGTCCGGGTCATCGAGATCGGCCTCCTCGTCGAGGGTCACCGCGGCATTGAGCGTCAAACGCACCGCGTCGAAGCTCTTCGGAGTGCCGACGCGTAAGGCGTAGATCGCGTCTCGAGCCCAGAACGGATTCGTCAAGAGCGGCTCCTCGAGCCCGTTGTAGTTCGCGGTTCCGAACAACTTGGCGAGCGCGATTCGAGCCACCAAGAGATCGAATCCGCCTGGTGACGCTGCCAAGAAGAGCCCCTTGGCGTTGAAGCGGTCGATGTAACGCACCTTCCCCACGGTGAACGCGTCGAAGTAGGACAGGTCGCTCGAGCCGGCCAAGAACCAGTCGAGAAACGGCAGCGGCTCGTTGATGCGTGCGTAAATGCCGCGAAGCTGCAAGGGCGCCGAGTGATTCTGGCCCAAGCTCTCGCCGCTCGCGTCCGCCGCGTCGGCGAGGTCTCCGTTTTCGAACCAATCGGCGAAGTCTTGACCGTAGCGAGATTGAATGCGGAAGCCGACTTCGATTCGGGGCGAAGGCCGCCCGATCAACGACAAGCCGAGCTCGGGGCAGGCGCCGTTGTCCCCGGAGTAGTTGTCTCCGCGCGGATGCGGATTGCCGTAGGTCACGCAGCCCTGACTCGAGTTGTTGCGGAAGAGCCACTTGATGTAGGCGTCGGCCTTTAGCTCGATCGCCGAAGGCGCAGAAGCCGCCGGCTTGGCGCCCGCGCTCGCAGACTGCATCTCCTCACGAAGGTCGTCGCGCAGCTTCTCGATGTAGTCGAGCTGCGCGTCGTTGAAGGGCAGCTCGTCGGACGCGTTCGGCTGAGCGTCTGGAGCGACCTCGCCCTCGGCGGGCTCTTGGCCGAGGGGTGGCTCCTCGGCGCCTTCGGCCGCAAACAGCCCAAGACAAAGCAGAAGTGAATTCATGAGGAGCAACTCAGCGACGAACGAAGCCGACTTCGGACAGCTTGGCCTTCTTCACGTCCGCGTTGCACTCGAACTTTGCCAACATCACATGCTGCGCGTCGGCCTCGTCGGCCTTGCCTTCGGCCTTGCCAGCCAACAGGTCCACGACCTGCGGGTCACCCAACCCGTCGCAGCCTCCGCCGAACCGGTGCTCCCCAGCCAACTCGTTGACACGCCGAGCCAAGATGTCTTCTGCGGCTGGAAATCCCTCCGCAGACAACATCAGCGCCTGCACACCCCAAGCCTTTGAGGGCTTGCCACCGAGCTCCGAAGCCTTGACCCGAGCCACCAGCTTCTTGCCCCGCGCTTCGGTGCGCGACGGGATCACGATTCGCTTCTTCAGGAACGACGCCTTGGCGTCGATCTCCCCCACGAGCTTGCTCGAGGGATGCGGCGAGATCAGCACGACCTTGTCCCAGTAAGAATCCCCCGCGAACTGAACCCAAGCACCTGGCACCGTCTTCTTCTCCCCGGAGCGCTTTTTGCCGTCGATGTCCAAGTACACGTGCACGAGCTGGAGCGAAAAGCCGTTGCCGCCCCAGTCGCCGGAGTTGAACGGATCCGTGACCGGTTCGGCGAGCTCGACCTCGAGGACGACGTCGTCCCCGTCCTCCCGGATCGTGAGCCCCAGCATGTCGAAC
Source organism: uncultured Myxococcales bacterium (assembly GCA_964463485.1). Lineage (GTDB taxonomy): Bacteria > Myxococcota > Kuafuiibacteriia > Kuafuiibacteriales > Kuafuiibacteriaceae > CAYXDO01. Next base: position 44,249 of record CAYXDO010000017.1, read on the forward strand.
GCCGCCGGCGTGTACGGCTTTCCAGTGGGATAGCTGATCTTGCCACCTCCGTTGTCGTCCCCCTTGGGATCCTTGAACTCGAGGGGTTCGGCGAGCGCCGAAGACGTCGCGAAAAGAGCAGCGAGCGCGAGGTGAGTCCGCATGCGCGCACAAAACGGGCAGTTCGGTCGCAAGTCAACCGACGGGCGGAGGACAAACCGCGCTCGCGCTCGGACCCGCACCGCGGCCACGCTGTGGACACCCACACGGATTCTGCGATGATTCGTGCTGGCTCATGAGCCGCGGAGACGCCAAGCGGCCCGACCTGGGCCTCAACGACGAGCCCACCGAGTGGTCGGACGCGTCCGAGAGCGCACGCCGCAGGCACGGCGAAAAAACCGGTGACGTGCCCACCCGATCCATCCGTGAACCGGGAGACCGGCATCGACCCTCAGACGAACCCCCGGTTCGGGACACCAGGATTGGCACGACCCTCGTGGGCCGGTACCGCGTCGAACAGCTCGTGGGCAAAGGCGGGATGGGGCGGGTGTACCTCGCCACTCAGCTTCCGCTCAACCGACCGGTCGCCGTCAAAATTCTGAGTCCTGAGTTCCAGAAGAAAGATCCCCAATTTCCTCGGCGGTTTTTTCTCGAGGCCGCGACCGCCGCGCAACTCAACCATCCGAACACGATCACCGTCTTCGACTACGGAGAGACCGAAGAGGGCGAGCTCTTCATCGCGATGGAGTTTCTGAAGGGTCGCCCTTTGTCGCGGGCGATCTCGGCGGACGGGCCTTTTTCAGCCGAGCGCACGCTCCACGTGTCCATGCAAATCGTCCGGGCGCTTCGTGAAGCGCATCAAAAAGGTATCATCCATCGGGATTTGAAACCCGGCAACATCATGCTCTTGGCCGAAGGTGACGACGTGGACTACGCCAAGGTCCTCGACTTCGGGCTGGTGAAGCTCTTCCACACCGACACGAGCAATCACCAGAAGCTCTTCGAACAACTCTCGAACGAGAACGACGCCGAAGAGGTCGGGGAGCTCACGCGGGCCGGCATGTTCCTCGGCTCTCCAAAGTATATGTCTCCGGAGCAGATCGAGGGTCGCCCGCTCGATCCGCGGACCGACATCTACTCACTCGGCGTAATCATGTTTCAGATGTTGGCGGGCCGCGTCCCCTTCCGCGGCAATGCCAGCGTCGAAATCATCTACAAACACGTCAATCAACCCGTCCCAGCGATCCACGAAGTGAACCCGGAGGCCGACGCGCCGCCCGAGCTCGAGCGACTCGTCGCTCGGTGCCTCGAAAAGAGCCAACACCTTCGGCCCGCGTCGATGGCCGACCTCCTGCTGGAGATGAAAGACGTCCGTCGGCTGATTACGGGCGTGAGCTCGGTGAGCGGCCTGTCGCTCGACTCGATCGGTCAGTACGCGGCGGCTTCCCTTCCCCCCGCCCCATCGCTTCCGCCCGCGACGGTGACTACACCCCCCAAGGAGGCCGCGTTCACCGATTCGGTCATCCCGGATGATGCGCCGAGCGTGCCACTCGAGCGTCGTTCCAACCCAGTCAAAGCCAATGCCCGACCCCCGGTGCGATGGGTTCCGATCGTTTTTGCGGGGCTCGCGTTACTGTCCGTTGGCATCGGTGCGTTCGTGCTCTCGCAGCCTGCGCCGGAGCCTCCCGTGGTCGCGCCGCCCGTGCCCGATCCGGAACCCGAGAGAGTGACGACTCAGATTCACTTCGAGAGTCGTCCCGACCAGGCCGACGTCTTCGAGAACGAGGTCCGAGTCGGCCGCACTCCGCTCGATCTCGAAGTCACCACCGCTCCGAACGACTCTCCGTCGCACCGCTTCGTGTTCAAGAAGGAAGGCTTTCACGACGAGCTCGTCGAGGAGCGCTTGGAGGGCGCGCGCCTGCGGATCGTGGCGACACTCAAACCCGTCGAGCCCGAGGTGAAGCCGCCGCCGCTGGTCGCTCCGAAGAGGTCTCCGTCCGTGAAGAAGACGGTGCCGCCAAAATCCCCGCCTGACTACAAAGAGAACCCATATTGATGCGCTTCATCGGCGCAGGCTCGCTTCGCTCGCCGCGGTTCACCGCCGCAGGCTCACTACGTTCGCCGCGGTTCACCGCCGCAGGCTCACTACGTTCGCCGCGGTTCATCGGCCGTTCGTCGATCGTGTCGCTTCGGCTCGTGCTTTACCGGAAAATTCTCTTGGTCGCGCTGCTGGTGCTCCTCGGGGCGCCTGCGCTCGCCGACACCCGCACGGACGCCCGCCGCTACTTCACGCGCGGCATGCAGCTGATTTCGGATGGCCGGTACCGAGAAGGCATCGAGGCGCTCCGAAAGGCCTATGAGATTCGACCGCACGCCAACGTGCTCTACAACGTCGGCCGAGCCCAGGCAGCGCTCGGAGAGCTCGGCCCGGCCCTCGAGAGTTTCCGGAGCTACCTCGAGTCCGATCCACCTGACGCGGAGTCCATCCGAACCGTGATCGCCGACCTCGAGACACGGCAGCGCCTGCGCGCGCTGGTCGACGAAGGCATGGCCGCGATTCGCGCCGGCCGACACGCTCGAGGCATTAGTCTCTTGGAAGCCGCCTACACGGAGCGGCCTCACCCGAATTTGCTCTTCAACATGGCGCGAGCCCTCGACGACGCCGGCGAGTGGGAGGCGGCACTCGAAAAATATCGAACCTACAAGAGCGCGCGCCCCGCAGACGGCGCGCTGGTGGATCCGAAGATCGCGGCGCTCGAAGCACGACTCAGCGCCAAACCCAAACCCATCGAACCCGTCGCGCCTCGACCGAACCCCAAGGAGGCGCTCCGGCCAAACTTCGACGACGAAGCCAAACGTTTGGCAGCCAAAGTCCTGGAGTTGGTCGAGGCCAAAATGTCCGCCATCCGGCCGCCCGCGCCGACGGTGGTCGCGCCAGTGGCTGCGACCTCCAGCGCAGGAGAGTCACTCGAGGTCGGGCCCGTCCGCGACGAAGCGGGTTACGAGGAAGTCGTCGTGACGGCTTCGCGACGCGCTCAGTCCCCCCTCGACGCTCCGAACGCAGTCACCCTCCTCACCGACGAAGACATCCGGCTGTCCGGGGCGCGCTCCATCCCCGATCTCCTCCGAAGAGTTCCCGGGATGGACGTCATGCAGATGAGCGCCTCCGACTGGAACGTGTCGGTGCGAGGATTCAATCGCAGACTCGCCAACAAGACACTGGTCCTCGTCGACGGTCGGACCGTCTACCAAGACTTTCTCGGCGCCATGTTGTGGAATGGGTTGTCGATCTCTCTGTCCGACATCGACCGGATCGAGGTCGTACGCGGACCCGGCTCCGCGATCTACGGAGCCTATGCGTACACGGGGATCGTCAACATCATCACCAAGCGCCCCGAAGAGCTCGCGGGGACTCGCGTCCTCGCGGGGATCGGGAGTCACAACTCACTCGAAGTGGAGGGTCAACACGCCGCTCGGATGGGCAAGGTCTCGGTGCGCGCGAGCGGTGGTTACGTGCGGGGAGACAAGTACGCGCTCGAATTCGATCCGGCCCGCGTCGACTACACCACCAACGTCGACGACCCCGCGCTGTCACTCTCGCGAGCTCGCCTCGACGTAACGGCCGAGTATTCGGTCGCCGAAGGCGCTCGACTCTTTTTGGGTGGAGGGATCAACGACGGATTTCAGGAGCTCTACGGAGTCTCGGCGATTCGGAATCAGGCGGCGACGGGTCTCTCCTCGAATCTTCGACTGGGATACGAAGGCGAGGCCTTCTCGATTTTGACGTTTTGGGACCGCGGACGTTTCGAATCCACGCCTCAGTTCTATCGGACCGGCTTGGATGATTTGGGTTCGGAGGTCAGAGCGGACCTGCTCTCCGTCGAGCCGGTGTTGCGCCCGAGCTTCGAGCTCTTGGGGCGCCACCAGCTCGTCGTCGGCGCTGAGTACCGCCACAAACGCATCGACTGGGACTACCTGGACGGACCCCATCGCGAAAACTTTTTCGCGCTGTTCGCCCAAGACGCGTGGTCGGTCTCCGAGAAATGGTCGATCTTGGCCAGCGGCCGGCTCGACGCCCACCCCCTGATCGGCCTGCTCGGTTCGCCGCGCGCCGCGTTCATCTACAAGCTCACGAAGGGCCAGGCCCTCCGACTTTCCGCTGGATCGGCGTTTCGGCAACCCACTCAGGCTGAGAGTTATCTCGATCTATCCGCGTCCTCACCCATCGCCGGCGTCGCGGTCACGCTCGTCGGCAAGGAGGACTTGGAACCCGAGCGAATCGTGACCGTCGAAGCTGGATATCTGGCTCAAACCGACGTCGGTGAGGTCGAGGCCGTGGTGTACGGAAATCGGGTCGCCGATCTCATCACGCGTACCCCGCTGATTCCGACTCCGATCGGTCTGGGCTTCGACCCGACGGTCGGCGCGTACGTCGGGGCGCAGTCGTTCTACCAGAACGACGCGCGGGTGTTCCTAGCGCTCGGCGGCGAAATCTCCGCCACGGTCTACCCGGTGGATGGACTCGATCTCGGCGCGAGCTACGCGCTCCAGTACATCTTCGATGAGGAGACGAAGTTGCGGTTCACCGACTCACCGATGCACAAGGCCACTCTGTGGGGACAATTCCGGAGCGCTCTGGGGATCGACGCGGGCTTCTCGGTCCACGTGGTCTCCGATCAGGAATGGATCGAGCCTCAGTTTGACTCTGACGAGCCATCTGGGTTCCGGTCCGATCCGCTCCCCATCCCGGCTTCTTTGGTGGTGATGGGTCGAGTCGGCTACCGCGTGCCAGGAGACCGCGTGGAGCTCTCCGTGTCGGGCACCAACCTGACGGACTTTGGCGCGAGCCGACACCGCGAGCATCCCTTCGGCAACCCGCTCGAAGCTCGCGTGCTCGGTTCCGTGGCCTTGCGTCTATGAGGCTTCGCGCGGGGCTGGGCGCCGCCATTCTGTGCGGCGCGTGCCTGTCCACGGAGTCCTTCGAGCCCACACCCTCGGCCGGAGAGCTCTGGGCCGCGATGTTCGAGGGCGGTGGCTCTGCGACCATCACGCCCCTCGCGCCCGCAGGTGAAGCGAGGTTCGGAGCTGCGACGAGCGCGAAGGTCGCAGTCCTGGGTTGGCGGGCGTCGCAGCTGCCGAAGCTCCCGTCCGATTTTCGTGAGTATCCGCTCGAGGTGGCCACGGCCTGCGCCCCGAAGTTGGCGCCGCCCGAGTTCGTCGAGTTTGTCGTCGGTGCCCCGAGCGAGGTGCCCCGGTTGACCGCTCCGTGGCTCCACTGCGACCCGCGTCCGGTGGCTTTTCAGGTCTCCTGTCGAAATCAAGCCGAGTCCTGTCCGGTGGACGCGGAGTTCTTCGACGGGTGCAGCGGCTCTGTCCGCTTCTGCCCAGCTTTTGCGGCTTCGCTGGTCGGTCTCGAGCTCGATGGCGAAGGAAACGCGTGCGGGACTTCGGCGGGAGAGTGCACCTTCGAGCGAGGCGCCGAGCTCGGGAGAGTGAGCTGCGTTTCGGCCGAGGTGAGTTGTACGGCCGAGCTCTACTCGGTCCCGGAGTCCCCTCCCTTCCAGGTCGTCGAGCGTCACCGAGTCGCCCCGGAGTCACTTCCGCCTTTTTTCGTCGACGACTGGGACTCCATTCAATTGGAGGGCTTCGTCAGCGCGATGGCCAAGTCGAGAGAGTCCATACTCTTGGCCACGACCGACCAGCCTCGGCGTCGAGCGGTCAACGGCCCCTGCGCCATGAGCACGTTGCTCGTATTCGAGAGCCCGGAGCTCACCGCCACCGCGACGATTCAGGACTGCATCGAGGCGCTCAGCCCCGATCCCCGCGGCCCTGGCTTTCTGACGTTGGGAAGGCAGGTGCTCCGAGCCGTGGATGAACGCGGACATCCCACCGGAGAGACCTTGACCCTCCCCATTTCCGAAGGCAGGGGGACGAGAGTCGCGCCGATCTCTCCGACCGAGGTCGTGGTGATGTTCCGAATGCTCACGTCCATCGAACCGCGCTCGCCTGATTGCATCGGAACACGCGTCTTTCGAGCAGAGTTGGAGACGGGCCGCGTCGAGGAGGTGGAGATCGCTCCTGGCGTCGACGATCGATGCCCAAGCCTCCAGCTCCGCCCGTCGGTGCTCGCCGAGTCTTTCGCGCTCGCGTTCCTCGACGACGCGCTGGACTCGATCGTGTGGTTCGATCGGCGCGAGAAGAGTGTGCTTCGAACGCGGCTCGATCTGGGATTTGGAGAAGCCATCTCCGCAGGAACCTTCGCGCCTGGTCCGGAAGGTCGCCTCCTGGTCGCCGCTTTCAACGACCCAGGTCCGCTGGTGCTCGTCGATCGGGTGGACGCGGGGCCGCGATTTCTGAGGTACGAGCGCGGTGGGCCCGCCACGTCGTTGCTGTCGAGTCCGTTCGAATCGAGCCAGACCTTGCTCGCTGGGTTGTCGAACGGCCGCGCGTTCCTCGGCCGGTTCGACTGGACGAAGCGGCGGATCCTCACCGGCGAGGTCGAGTTGGGGGTCGGACCGGTGAGTCAGATGGTCGCGGACGAGTCGAGTGTTTGGGCGCTCCTCCCGTGGGCTGGAGAGCTCGTGCGGGTGGTTCTGAAGCCGTAGCCCGGCCGAAGGAGCGCGGCTGAAGGAGCTGCCTCGGGTTCAGCCAGCTAAAGCTGAATGCTGAGGGCTGAACGCTTGCGCCTTAGGGCTCCAGCCCTGCCGCGCGCAGCTTCGCCAGGAGCTCGTCGGCTCTGCGTTGCGCGTCGTCTCGTTCTCGCCGTGCGTCGTCTCGTTCTCGCTGCGCGTCAGCTCGCTCGCGCTCCGCCTTGTCTTTGGCCTCCATGAGCTCTGCAAAGGTGAGAAAGCGGACGCCGTCGCGGTCGAAGATCTCGAGCTCGTCGCCGAGCTCGAAGCGGATCCCCAGCCGTGGGCTCACGAAGGAGCTTGGATTTTCGACATCCTCCAGTCTTCCTCCTCGTCGCAAGTACACATCGAGGGTGAGTCGGTCCGGGTCGAAGACGTAGTACTCCTCGACCCCGAAGCGCTCGTAGAAGCGGAACTTCTTTTGGAGCTCTCCGAAGCGGTTGCCGGGCGAGAGGACTTCGAAGACGACGGCGGGCGCGACCCGTGCCTCCTCCCACTGGCGGTATGATCCGCGGTAGCCCTTCGGCCTTCCGAGCGCGACCATTACATCCGGAGCCTGCCGTAGCTTGTTGTCGCCTTCGACCGGGTACCACAGGAGGTCCCCGGCAACGAAATCCGGGAAGCGCACGTCGAGGTTCTCCTTGATCGTGACGATCCACCGGAACTGGATCGTGTTGTCGGCCATGGGCTGTCCGTCGCTGTCCGGATACTCGACGGGGCGTTCCGTCTCGAGCCTAGGGACGTGCATGAGGGAATGATACACCTTCTCGCTGACCTTGGCGGTGCATCGTCACGGGCACGGTATGAGTTTCGGGTCCTTTTCCAGGGTGGGAGCTCGGGCCGTAGCCTTTTGTCCGCGAAGCTTAGCAGGTCGCTGAAAAAGTCGACTTCTCGGACCGATGCGCTGTGCTTGATCGTCACGGATCAGCAAATTCAAGCGCTTACCGGGTGAATCGGGCAAGGGCACGGGCACGGGCACGGCATGAGTTTCGGAGCCTTTTTCAGCGTCCTGTCAGGCGCAGGCAAGATGCCTGCGCTCCCAGGGGTCTGTGCAATGAAGGGGTCTGGTCATCCGAAGCGGACGCTGTAGATCGGGGGCAGGTTGTTGGCGACGGTCACCCAGCTATCTCCGCGATCTTCACTCACGTATAGGTTGCCCGTCGTGCTGCCGAAGGCCACCAGATCTCCGCGGCATGCCAGCGCGTGACGATACACGACGTCGTACGCATTTTCCTGAGGAAGTCCTTTTCGGAGGGGCTCCCAACTCTCGCCGCCGTTCGACGTCCGCGCGACGAACAGCCCGCCGTCGATCGCCATTCGCATCATGTCCGCCTTGCCGGGGACCAGAAACGCCGTCTTTCCGTCGCGTGCGTCCACGGCGACCGGAAAGCCGAAGTGGACACCCCGGTCGGGCTGACTCACCTTTCGCCAACTCTCCGCTCCGTCGCTGCTGTAGAACACACCGGAGTGATTTTGCTGCCAGACGTGCTTTGAATCAGACGCGCAGAGATCGACGTAATGCGGGTCATGCCCCCACTCGGCCGCCGGATCGGGGAGGTAGTCGTTGGTCATGCCCTTGTTGCGTCCGCTCCAACTCAGGCCTCCGTCCAAGCTCTCGAGCACGCCTGCCGTAGAGATGGCGACCAGGATTCGGTTGGGATTTTTTGCGTCGACCTGAATCGAGTGAATGCCCGGAGCAAACTCACCGTCGGAGGCCGGAGTCCCAAACCAATGGGTCTGGCCGGTCCCTGGCCCCGCGAACAAGTCACCGCCCCGCGAGGCGTGATTCCAGAGGGGTCGGTTGAGCTCAAACGATGTGCCACCGTCCGAGCTGACGAACAAACCGCCCGGGATCGTCCCCACGTAGATTTTGCCTCCGGGACCAAAGGCGATCACCCAGAGCTTCAAGAGGGTCGCGGGCTTCACGACCACCGGCCCGGTCTCCGCGCCAGACTCGTCCGGCATGGGTGGGGCCAAGTATCGTGCGCCCTCTGGATATTTGATCTGAGTGGCGTCGGACCAGGTCTTGCCGTCGTCTACGGACCGAGAGAGCTTCGCGCCCCAGTGACCATGCCCGAGCGCGGCCCAAAGCGTCCCCGTCTCGGGATCTCGGACGACGTAGTTGCTCCCGGCTCCGGCGTGCCCACTCAGCCGAGGCCGGAAGCTCCCGTTGGTCTTGTCGACGATGAAAGTTCCCTTCCGGGTTCCGAGTAGAATTCGATCCTGCACTTTCAAATCCCTCCGTTCAGCCGCCGCTCAGGGCCTGCATGATATAGATACGCGCATCGGGTCCGATCTTGTCCGAGAGACTCTTGCGGTCGGCCAAGCGCTCCTGTTCGATGAAGATGTTCACGTGGGTCCGGAGCCGACCGAGCTCGTCACACACGTAGAACGCAAAGCCCGGCACGAGGCGTTCGAGCCCCGCCACGACCTCCGCGACGGTCGCGGCTTCGATCTGAATCTCGCCCGCAGCGAGCTGCGGAAAGAACGAGTGAAGGTGACGGGTGAGCTCGACCCTCGCCATGACCGGAGGCTGCCGCATTTTGAAGAGTGAGTCTACCCCGCGATGAGGCCGGGGCCAGAGCTTCGTTGTGCTCGCGTCGTGACTCCGCTGAAACCACAGAGGGCTCGGAGGGAGGACACGGAGGACACAGAGAGATTCTCATCCTCCGTGTGCTCTGTGGGCTTCGGCTCGTGTGTCCTCTGTGGTTTCTCGCCTGCGAATTCGAGACCCTACTCGGGACGTCGGGCGGGGCAGGCGTGGTTGAGGACCACCTCGAGGAGCTCAGGGCTCGAGCTTTGAGCCCTCAGGCTTTGAGGAGCTGGCGGAGCACGTATCGAAGGATGCCGCCGTGCCTGTAGTATTCGATCTCGTTCGGCGTATCGAGGCGCGCCCGAGCGTCGAAGGTGAGCTCGGACCCGTCTTCGCGGCGCGCGGTGACTTTCAGCGTGCGTCCCTTGGCGAATTTGGTCGAGATCCCTTCGGCCACGCCGGCGATGCTCAGCGTCTCTTTGCCGGTGAGTCCGAGAGTGTCCGCGGTCTGACCGTTCAGAAGCTCGAGCGGCAGGATACCCATACCCACCAAGTTGCTCCGGTGAATTCGCTCGTAACTCTCGGCGATCACCGCTCGCACTCCGAGGAGCGCGGGACCCTTTGCGGCCCAGTCCCGGGAGCTACCCGAGCCGTACTCCTTGCCGGCGACGACGACGAGGGGGGCGCCCTCGGCGGCGTAGCGCATGGCGGCGTCGTAGATGCTGAGTTGCTCACCGCTCGGGACGTGGAGCGTCAACCCACCTTCCACCCCGCTCAGCATCTTGTTCTTGATGCGGATGTTGGCGAAGGTCCCGCGCACCATCACCTCGTGGTTGCCGCGGCGCGCGCCATACTGATTGAAATCCTTGGGCTTGACGCCGTTGGCCTGGAGGTACACGCCGGCCGGGCTGTCGAGCTTGATCGAGCCTGCCGGAGAGATGTGGTCGGTGGTCACGCTGTCTCCGAAGATGGCCAACACGCGCGCGAACGCGATGTCCTTGGGCGCGCCGGGCTCCTTACCCATGTCTTCGAAATACGGCGGGTGTTTGATGTAGGTGGAGTCGTCGCTCCAGGCGTACGTCGAGGTCTTCGGGACCTCGATGGCGCGCCAGCGCTCGTCGCCGGTGAAGACGTCGGCGTAGCGCTTCTCGAACTGCTCGGTTCGTACGCAGCTCGATACGGCTCCTTCGATCTCTTTGGTCGTGGGCCAGAGGTCCGCCAGGTAGATGAGCTTGCCGTCTTTGCCCGTCCCGATGGGTTCCGATCTCAGGTCGATGTCGACGCGACCGGCGAGCGCGTACGCGACGACGAGCGGTGGAGACGCAAGATAATTCGCCCGCGCGTGAGGGCTCACGCGGCCTTCGAAGTTGCGATTTCCGGAGAGTACGGCGGCGACGACGAGGTGCCCGTGCTCGACCGCCGCGGCCACCGCGTCAGGGACGGGTCCGCTGTTGCCGATGCAGGTGGTGCACCCATAACCCACCACGTGAAACTTGAGTTGCTCGAGATAGGACAGCAACCCAGCCTCTGCGAGATAGTCAGCCACGACTTGAGATCCAGGCGCCAGGCTGGTCTTGACCCAGGGCTTGGTCGAGAGTCCACGCTCCACCGCTTTTTTCGCTACGAGGCCGGCCGCGACCAACACCGAGGGGTTCGAAGTGTTGGTGCAGCTCGTGATCGCGGCGATCACCACGGCGCCGTCCGAGAGCGTCGCCCGCGTACCTCCGTCGAGAGTGACCTCGACTTTGTCGTCAGCGATCTTCATATCCGCGGGCGCGGCGATCTTGGCGGGCGTTTTGATCGCGCCGTCTTTCAACCCCGGGAGCGCCTTGGCGAACGAGGACTTCACGTCGGAGAGCAGCACGCGGTCCTGCGGGCGCTTGGGCCCGGCGAGGCTCGGCTCGATCTTCGACAAATCGAGCGCGAGCACGTCGCTGTAGTTCGCCTCGGGCGTCTCCACGGTGTGAAACAGGCCCTGGGTCTTGGTGTACGCCTCGACGAGTGAGATCGCTTGCGCGGGCCGACCCGTGAAGCGCAGGTAGGCGAGAGTCTCCGCGTCGACCGGGAAGATTCCGCAGGTCGCTCCATACTCAGGCGCCATGTTCGCGACGGTGGCGCGATCGGCGAGCGACAGGGCACTCAGCCCGGGCCCGAAGAACTCGACGAACTTCCCGACCACGCCTTTCTTGCGCAAGGCCTCGGTCACGGTGAGCACGAGATCGGTGGCGGTCGCGCCTTCCGGCAACCGACCCGACAGACGCACACCCACCACTTGCGGTACCAACATCGAGATCGGCTGGCCGAGCATCGCGGCCTCCGCTTCGATACCGCCGACACCCCAACCGAGCACACCCAGGCCGTTGACCATCGTGGTGTGTGAGTCGGTGCCGACGAGAGTGTCCGGCAGGAGCGTCGAGACGCCGCCCGCGTCACGACGGGTCACCACCGTCGCGAGGTGCTCCAAGTTCACTTGGTGCACGATGCCGGTGCCGGGCGGAACGACGCGGAAGCTCGCGAACGAACCCTGGCCCCAACGCAAGAATCGGTAGCGCTCGAGGTTGCGCTCGAACTCGAGCGCCACGTTCTGCGCGAACGCGTCCTTGGTTCCGAACGCGTCGACTTGCACGGAGTGATCGATCACGAGATCCACCGGCTGATTCGGATTGATCCGGTTGGGATCGCCCCCCATGCGGCGCATCGCGTCTCGCATCGCCGCGAGATCGACCACCGCGGGCACGCCCGTGAAGTCTTGGAGGATCACTCGCGCCGGCATGAATTGGATTTCACGCGTGGGCTCGGCCTTGGCGTTCCAGCGGGCCAGGGCTTGGATGTCGTCCGAAGTGGCTGTCTCGCCGTCTTCGCGACGAAGCAGATTCTCGAGGAGAATCTTGTGCGCGTAAGGGAGCCTCGCGATCGAGAAGCCCTGTTTCTCCAGCACGTCGAGCCGCGCGATCGCGAACTTCTGCCTGGCGACCTCGAGGGTCGAGCGTGCGCCGAAAGAATCTCGGATACTCATCGGTCGGGCTCTATCAGTTTCGATCGAGCGAGGCCAGCGTGGACCAGGTCCCGAGCCGGTTCCGGTCCCGGTTCGTCCCGCTTCCGGTCCCGGTTCGTCCCGCTTCCGGTCCGATTTCCGCCGGGTCGGGACAGCGGCCCGGCTGGAGGTCCGGACAAGACACAAGACAAACCGCTCCTCGCCAGCCTAGGTTCGCGCGGTGATCGAGCTCGACCTTCGGTCGATCCTCAACGCGGAGCAATTCAGGGCGGCCACTACGCTCGAAGGCCCGCTCCTCGTGCTCGCGGGCGCAGGAACAGGAAAGACGCGGGTGCTCGTGCACCGCATCGCCGAGCTCCTCGGTTCCGGCCTCGCCGAGCCTTGGGAGGTCTTGGCCGTCACCTTCACCAACAAAGCCGCCGGAGAGATGCGACGTCGCCTCGAAACGCTCGTGGGCGATCGCGCGCGCGGGAGCTGGATCGGGACGTTCCACGCGACGTGCGGCCGAATCTTGCGCCGCGAAGCGAAGCGTATCGGCTTCGATCCGAGCTTCACTATCTACGACACCGACGACTCCGAGCGAGTCATGCGATCGATCCTCAAGGAGCTGAAGGTCGATCCCAAGAAGGTGACTCCGCGCTCGGTGCTCCACGAGATCGACCAAGCCAAGAACGCCGGCCTCGGGCCCGGTGAGTACGTGGACTCGAAGCTCGGGGAGCTCGCTGGGCCGGCGGGCCTCGCGGCTCGCAAGGCCTACGGTCCCTACCAAGACGCGCTGGCCCGATCGAACGCGATGGACTTCGGTGACCTCCTGCTCCGCACCGTCGTGCTGTTCCGGGAGCACCCGGAGGCGACGGAGCGCTACGCCCATCGCTTTCGATTCACCTTGGTCGACGAGTTCCAAGACACCAACCGAGTGCAGTTGGAGCTCCTGCGTCACCTCGCCAAGGTGCACGGGAACCTCATGGTCGTAGGCGACGACGACCAAGCCATCTACGGCTGGCGCGGCGCGGACGTCCGAAACATCCTCGACTTTCCGAAGACCTTCCCTGGCTCCGCGGTGGTGAAGCTCGAGGAGAATTATCGGTCGACCCAGAACATCTTGACCGCCGCAAACGCGGTGATTCGGCGGAACAAAGCTCGTCACGACAAGTCACTTTTCACGGGCAACCCAGAGGGTCTGAAGGTCGGTGTGGCGATGCTCGAGCAGGCCGACGACGAAGCGTGGCTCGTCGCCGAGACGATCGCCCAACGTATCAAACGCGGTGAGCAACCCAGCAACTTCGCGGTGCTCTATCGGATGAACGCGCAGTCTCGCGCGTTCGAAGACGCGCTCCGCCAGCGACGCGTGCCGCACGAAGTCATCGGGTCCATCGGCTTCTTCGAACGGCGAGAGGTGAAGGACCTGCTCGCGTATCTGAGGATCCTCCACAACCCGGCCTCCGTCGAAGACTTCGAGCGCGTGGCGAACGTCCCGAGGCGAGGGATCGGTGACACGACGCTCGAGCGGCTGCGCGCCGTCGGTGTCAAACACGGAAAGCCGGGCGCGTTCGTGCTCGACGTCGACGAAGTCTCCCTCGGCGCGAGCGGCTTGAACAGAGGCGCGGTGAAGAAGCTCAAGGAGCTCAAGGGTCTCCTCGATCAGCTCGTCGAGCTGAGCAAGACCGCTTCGGCGACTGAGGTCATTCAGGCGGTGGTGCGGCAGACCGGATATTTCGAATACCTCGAGGAGAGTGATCCGGCCACGTCGGAGGATCGCATCGCCAACGTGGAGGAGCTCGTGAACGTGATCGCCGCGCACGAGGACGAGCTCGCGGAAGCTCCGCCAGAGAGCGAAGAGGAGGGCATCGGGCTAGCTGGAGCGACGACGCGGCTCGGCGCGGTGCTCGATCACGCGGCGCTGACGAGCTCGAGCGACAAGAGCGCCGCTGAGTCTTCGGTGTCGCTGATGACGGTTCACGCGGCGAAGGGGCTCGAGTTTGCGGTGGTGTTCGTGGTCGGGCTCGAGGAGGCGACGTTTCCAACGGCGCGTTCGATCGACGCGGGCCCCGAGCAGCTCGAAGAGGAGCGACGGCTTTGTTACGTGGCGATGACGAGAGCGATGCAGGAGCTCAACCTGACGTGCGCGCGTTATCGTCGCGTGTGGGGTGACATCGAGTTTCGTCGGCCGTCGCGTTTCTTGGGCGACGTGCCTGACTCGGTGGTGGAGACCTTGGGCGGCGGGCGTCCCGGCAAGGCCGCAGCTCCGACTCGCGCGCGCGCCTCCGCAGCTCGCGATGAGCCCGAGCTCGTATCGAAGTCAGATCGAGTGGTCGACGACGGCGAGATTGGTGTTGGGACGCTCGTCCGTCACAACACGTTTGGCGTAGGGCTCGTCGAAGAAGTGGACGGAGCGGGCCCGCGAGCGAGCCTCGGGGTTCGCTTCCCCGGGGTCGGGATGAAACGTGTCGTGGCTCGCTTCGTGACGCCCGAACGCCCGAAAAGCTGGTAAGGTCCGGGGTCACCGCTGCCTCGATGGACGTCCGTTGCGAGAAATGCGGGACCGAGTACGAGTTCGACGAAGACCGCATCGGACCGAACGGGGTCACCGTCAAATGCACGGCATGCGGGCACGTCTTCAAGGTCCTGAGGAAACAGAAGGCCAATGCGGCCGCAGGGGATTGGCTCGTCAAGAAGCAGGACGGCCAGGTCGTCTCCTTCAAGCAGCTCACGACGCTCCAGAAATGGATCGTGGAAGGCCGAATCGCCCGGGACGATGAGATCAGCCGCAACTCTGAGACTTGGAAGAGGCTAGGCAACATCGCCGAGCTCGACCCGTTCTTCGCGGTCTTCGACAAAGCCGAGGCGCTCAACGAGCTCGTCTCGACCGGGCAGGTCACGGGTATGGAGCGTCCGCTCTCGCTCGATGGCAGCCAAATGCTCGCGCCCTCCAGCCCCGTCGAGCTCGCTGACACGGTCGCGCCCGCTTCACCTGCGGCGGCAGTCGTCGCTGGACTCTCAGAGGTCACCTCACCTCACGACCCTTCGTTCGTGTCGCCGACGGTGGACCCGGCCAAGACGCGCTCGATGAGCGCGCCCAAGCGCCCGAGCAATGGCGCTTCGCCAGCCTTCGCCAAACAGGCGCCCGCGCCGACGACGGACTTGGTTCAAAACTTCGCGCGCGACGAGAAACGCCGGAAGATTCTCGCGGTCTCCGGCAGCATCGTGCTCATCGGGTTGCTCGGAGGCGCGTTGCTCGCGTGGTTCGAGCTCCAAGACGAGCCTTCGAAACAGGACCTGCGCAGCGATCCAAAGCTCGCAGCCGCCTACGCGTCCTTTGACAAGGACTCGCTCGACAGTCTCGCGGAAGCGACCACCGCGTTCGAGGCGGCGCGACGCGAGCGGCCAGAAGACCCCGCCCTGGCTGGAGATCACGCGCTCGTCATTACGACCCGCGCGGCCGCGCTTCGACGCAACGCGGACGACGACGACGCACGCGCGCTCGCAGCTTCGAACGAGCTTGCGGCCTGGGAAGCGGCGATGGCTCTGCGCGAAGGTCTGCGCGAGGGCGGCCCGAAGAAGAAGAAGGAAAAGGACCGTGAGCCCGCGCCCCCGCGCCCCAACGTTCCCGCGCCCGAGGGCCTTCGAGCCGCGGCGACGAAGAACCGAGAAGAGGCCTCGCGCATCCTCAAGCAAGCCCTCGAGATCGCCAAGGTCGCGTACGCGCGCGCCCCCGAAGCGTTGGAGCCCAGCCGCGCGCTCGCCGACTACTACCGCGTCCAAAAAGACGCTCGCGTCGAGACCTTCCTCGCGATCGCGCGGAAAGCCACGGGTGGCGTGGCCGAGCCGGGCGTCGCTTACATCGAGGCCGCGGCCTTGTACGCCAAGGGTCCGACGAACACGATCGCGATGGAGGACGCGGCCAATCGCTTGGAGCGCCTGAGCAAGGAGCAACCCAAGATGGTGCGCGCCTTGGTGCTCCTTGGGCGCGCGACGCTGCTGCTCGGTCAGAAAGAGCGCGCGCGAGCGGCCTTCGAGAAGGCTATCGCCGCTTCGCCCAAACACGAAGAAGCCCAACGGTTCCTCGAGCTCTTCGGACACAAAGCCGCGCCCGAGCCAGTTACGCCGACCCAAACCGAAGTCGACGCCGGCGTAGCCGACGCCGAAGCCCACGCCACGGAGCCGCCCCCGAGTCCCGAGCCCGTCCCCGAACCTCTCCCGGACCTGAAGCCGGACGCGAAGCCCGACCTGAAACCGGACGCGAAGCCCGACCTGAAACCGGACGCGAAGCCCGACGTGAAACCAGACGCGAAGCCCGATCTCGTACGTCCCGAGCTCGCCAAGCCCGATCCCATCAAGAAAGGCGAGGAAGTGCCGGCCGCTCGCCGCTGCGCCACCTACCCGGATTGCATGAAGGCCGCAGATCACTATCGCGCGGTGGGTGAGCCCATGGACGCGTTGCTCGCTTACGAACGAGCCTCCGATCGACGTCCCAACGCGCCCCAGGCCTTCATCGGCATGGCCTGGAGCTACCTCGATCTCGGCAAGGCCGACGCAGCGCTCGTTCAATTCAAACGCGCCGAACGGATCAACGAAGGGCTCGCCGAGATTCACGTCGGCAAGGGCGCTTGCCACGAAAAGCTCAGTCAACGAGACGACGCGGTCACGAGTTACAAACGGGCTGTCGAGCTCAAGGCCAGCGGAGCCATGCTCAAGGCCGCACAAAAAGCGCTCGAACGTTTGGGCGCCGAGTGAGCACGCCGTGAAGATCGACGAAAGAGAGGCTCGACGGATCGCGCGGCTCGCGTGCCTCGAGCTTTTGCGCGTCGAGACCCGCCCTGGCGCTTTCGAGGAGCCTGCCGCCCCGCTCTTCTCCGCTGATCAACTTTCTGCGCTCGCGCACGACCTCGAGGCGGTGCTCGGCTACGTCGAGCGTATCGCCGAGCTCGACCTCGCCGACGTTCCGCCGACTTCCCATGGCGTGTCGCTCCCGACGTCCCTTCGCGCGGACGCGAGCGCGGCGTCGCTCGAAGCGGCCGCGGTCCTACGCGCGGCGGCCCTCCACGACGAAGACAGCTTCCTCGTTCAGAAGATCCTCGACGGATGAGTGACCTGTCGACATTGAGCGCCAAGGAGTTGAGCGAAGGATACCGGACGCGCAGCTTCACCCCGAGCGACGTCGTCGAGGCTTGTTTGGCGCAGAGCGATCGGATCGCGCCGCTGAACGCGTTCTTGACCGTCGATGCGGAGGGCGCGCGAAGACGAGCGCGCGAGGCCGACCTCCGCGTGAGCTCACCGAGGTCTGCGCTCGACGGCGTTCCCTTGGCGCTCAAGGACAACATCGTGACGGCGGGCGTTCGAACGACCGCTGGTTCCAAGATCTTGGAGGGTTGGGTACCGCCTTACTCCGCGACGGTCGTGTCTCGCCTCGAGGCCGCGGGCGCGATCGTCCTCGGAAAGACCAACCTCGACGAGCTCGGCATGGGGAGCTCTTCGGAGCACAGCGCGTACGGTCCGGTTCGAAATCCTCACGATCCAGCGCGAGTCCCCGGCGGGAGCTCCGGCGGGAGCGCGGTCGCGGTGGCCGCGCGGGCTACGCCGCTCGCGCTCGGCAGCGACACCGGCGGCTCGATTCGCCAGCCCGCCTCGATGTGCGGCGTCTTCGGCCTCAAGCCGACCTACGGCCGCGTCTCGCGATACGGGCTCGTGGCCTACGCGAGCTCCCTCGATCAAATCGGTCCCTTCGCTCGCACGACTTACGACCTCGCCGAAATCACACGCATCATCGCCGGTCACGATCCGTCTGAGTCCACGACC
This sequence comes from uncultured Myxococcales bacterium, assembly GCA_964463485.1. Taxonomy (GTDB): domain Bacteria; phylum Myxococcota; class Kuafuiibacteriia; order Kuafuiibacteriales; family Kuafuiibacteriaceae; genus CAYXDO01. Next base: position 62,181 of record CAYXDO010000017.1, read on the forward strand.
CTCGACCTTCCGGTGCCGGATTATTCGGCCTTCGTAGGAACCTCGGTCCGAGGCCTCAAGATCGGCACGCCCAGAGAGTACTTCTCTTCGGACGGTGCCGGCCTCGATCCCGAGGTCGGAGCGCTCGTCGAGCGCGGACTCAGCTCGCTCGTAGAGGCCGGCGCAGAGCTCGTGCCGTTGAGCCTGCCGCACTCACGATTTGCGATCGCCGCGTATTACTTGATCGCGACGGCCGAGGCGTCTTCCAACCTCGCTCGCTTCGATGGCGTTCGCTACGGGCCAAGAGTCTCGGGGAAAGATTACGCGGAGAGCGTCGCACGCACACGACGTCAAGGCTTCGGCGACGAGGTGCAACGACGCATCGCGCTCGGGACCTTCGTGCTCTCCGCCGGCTACTACGAAGCCTACTACGGCAAGGCTCAGCGCGTACGAACGCTGATTCGTCGAGACTTCGAGGCCGCGTTCGAACGCTGCGACGTGTTGGCGACCCCCGTGGCGCCCACGCCAGCCTTCTCGTTGGGCGAGAAGCTCACCGATCCTTTGGCGATGTACCTGGCCGACGTGATGACGATCGGGGTGAGCCTGGCGGGCCTCCCGGCGCTCTCTGCGCCTGTGGGTTTGACGCGGGCGAGGTTGCCGGTCGGCATCCAGCTCATCGCTCCGTGGCTCGAGGAGGGACGTCTATTTCAGACGGCCCACGTGATCGAAGGGCTCGGAGCGGCAGCGATCTCACCCGTCCGGATTGACTGAGGCGAGCCATTCAGCCGGAATGCCCCCGACACGAGGGCTACCATGTCGAACAAAGACGAAGACATCGATAACGCGCTCGAAGGCGTGCCCACCGCCAAGAACAAGAACGAGGACATCTGGGGTCACGAGGGCCGGAGCCGGCCCCACCGCTCGGTCGATCTGGAAGCACCCATCGAGGGCGAGAGTCACGCGCCGCTGCCCGGCATACGAGCCACCTCGAACGCGGGCGGCTTGCCGGTCAGAACGCCTTCCGCGTTGCGCGAAGCGCCTCCTGCGGACACCAAGAACAAGAAGCTCGCGATCGGCGGCGGGATCGCCGGGGTCGTCGCGATCGGCGCTTTCTTCGCGTTGACGAGCGGGCCCAAGAACACCGTCGGCCCCGGAGTCACCGAGGAGCTGGGCATCCTCTCCGTCACCTCCACGCCCCCGGGCGCCGAGGTGTTGGTAGGCGGTCAGGGTACGGGCAAAAAGACGCCCACCGAAATCACCGGCGTGCGCAAAGACTCACCGGTCGATGTCACGGTTCGGCTGGCGGGCTACTTGCCCGATCCGCCGGTTTTGAGCGCGCGCATCCCCCTCGGCTCGAGCCTCGCGGTGGTGGATTTCAAGCTCCAGCCAGCCCGATCGATTCGAGTCAAGACGGAGCCCCCTGGCGCGACCGTGGAAGCCGACGGGCGCCTCGTGGGCGGCACTACGCCGCTGAATCTCCCGCCCGTCATCATGGGGAAGTCGGTTGAAATCTTCGTGAAACAACCGGGCTTTCAGCCCGTCAAGACCCGCGTCTTCGCGACCGACACGTCGAGTGTCGTGAGCTTCGTGCTGGCGCCTGCCCGAAACTTGGACCTCGGCTCGGAGCCCGTGGGCAGCCGCATCCTGATCGACGACGCGGACATGGGTGTGACCCCCCAGAGCGAGCTCGCCGTACCCACCACGAAATTCACACTCAAGGTCGACCGTCCGGGCTTCGAGCCCTTCGTGCGCAAATTCAAGCCCGGTACGAAGAACGAAAAGCTCGAAATCACTCTGAAGCTCCTTCCACTCTCGAAAATGCCGCTCGCCCCAGAGGACAAAAAGAGAGTAGCCGAGCTTCAAGGGGAGCTCGCCCGCGCCAAGTTGGATCTAGCCGCCTCGAGAGCCAAGAAGAAGGCCGCCGAGAACAAGCTCGACTCGGAGCTCAAGAAGAACCGATCCTTCGTCACCGATACGAGCAAGTACCAAGACGTCATCGATCGAGAAGACGCCCGCGCCGAGGAGCTCGAGCAACGCATCGAGGAGCTGAACACCGAGTGGGAGGCGATGCAGGAAGAGGTCCTGGGCCGAATCGGCGCCGACCACTGACCTGCTCGAATCGAGGACCGACTCATCCTTCTCGAATGGCCTCCAACAACAGGCCGAAAAACTCACTGGGGGACGCCTCCGACGTCTCGAATTTCCAGCCGACGTGAGCGCGACATCGAGCGCAACACGAGACCGTCCATGAGTAGCCGACGAACCAGGTGAACTCGATCGTTCTTGGTCCTACGAAGATCAGCCCCCACGCCGAAGACACGGTCACGATCCGCCGCATCTGACCAAACGGGTTTGGGAACACGTGAGTCGGCCCGGCCCCGTGCACTTGAAAAGCCAGGCTCGACCGAGAGATTTCGGAGTCACAAGCTCGGCACAACAGCGCCCGACCCTCGTCGGTGGTGGACTCGGGAGCTTGGGTGGCTTCGGGCCTAGAGCCGAGCCCAGCGTGCTTCGACGGCTTCATTCGCTCAATTCGGGAGGGCCATCCGGGCCACGAACGGATCGGAGTCCGAGCCATCGGGCTCCCGCTGCAACAGCACCCAGAGCGATCGGCCCACGAGCCCCGCGTGAATGGGAGTTAGGCCGAGAGGCAGCGGTTGACACCAAGGCTCCCCAACGGCCCTCGAGATCGCGAGCCCGGAGAGGCCAACGCCGCTCCCCAGCAACACGATCGACGAACCCTCCAACAGGACTCGCCGAACTCCGAAGGGCACGGGTCTCGTCTCCCACGCCTCACCCGTCTCCTTTACGAAGGCTGGACCCGCCGCGGTCGTCGCAACCAGCATGGACTCATTCATCGCGATCTGCCGGAGACCCGCCAACGGGTCACTCGGCATGATGACCGTCCAGCGCTCCCGGGCGAGAAGATGAATCGCCCGCGAGTCACCGAGCAAAGCCACCTGACCGCGCTCGAGGTGTGCGACTTCCTCCGGTCGCTCGGGCGTTGGCAAAGACACAGCGACCGTCGACCCTACGACCTCGACCAGCCCGCTGTGGGCCGCCGCGAGCACCGACCCATCGCGACCCGCCGAGAGCGACCGGGACGCGCCGGAGAAGGCGATGGGAGGAATGCCCAACAAAGCTCCATCTGGCCCGAAAACGGCGATGTTCGAGGCGAGCGATCCGCCGAGCTCGACCACGACGCGGCTTCGGCCATCGAACACACTCTCCTCGGGGTCGGTCGCGAGGGACTCGTCCGGAGGCAACTCCTCCAACTCCTCTCCTTCGAGAAGCGCCAGATAAGTCGGGCCCGTTCGGCTTCCTCCGACGAGCAACGCTCGTTCGGTACTCACCGGTGTTATCAACGCGTAGGGTCGGCTCGCTCCGCGCGACAACGACAGCGACGCTCGAACTTCGCGACAAAAAGAGGGTTCGGCGCAGGCAGGGTCTGTCGAGACCAGCTCGGGGAACATTTCCTGCGCCGAGACCTGCGCCAAAGTCATCGAGCCGCTCCCGAAGGGGGGCGAGATGTAACGTCGCAAGGGAGCAGGCAAGGGATCGCCGGGTCCCGGCGCGACGCATTCGGACACCAGCCGGCCGCTCGTCACCGCGGCCTCGCGCGCGTGAACCATGACCACGAGGCGCTGGCCGTCTTCGAAGGTCACCCGAGTGGGTCGGCCGTCCGACACGATAGGCTCACCGACGATCTGACCGCTCCGCTCCAACGCGAGAATCGCGGTCTCGCCCTCCGAGATCGGCAACGAGACCAAGTCCGTTCCGTCGCAGCCAGAGAATGCGACCAAGACGAGAAGGAGCTTCGAGTGCCGGAAGGGATTCATGCCCGCACGCGGGCACGATAACACTTTCGCTCAGCGAACGAAAACCAAGAGGGCGTCGGCACGCGCGAATTGCGACGAGTTTGCCAGCGCGTGGGTCGGGCCCTCGGCGTAGAGAATGTCGTTCGGATGGGCCGATCTCTCCCACGAACAGAAGTCACCCGACGAAATCAGCAACCAACCCCTGTCCGCAGGGCAGCCTCCCCAATTACGATTGATGTAGAACCGGCGGTCTGGGTCGTTGCCGCGAATCGAAAAGAACCGCCCGCTGGACGAACCCTGCCAGCTCGCCGCCGTGGGGAGGTCGGTCCAACTGGAGGCCGTCCAGCGCTCCGGAGCGAACCAACTCAGCGACGTCGAACCCTCCCCATCGAAGTGCATGAAACGCACCGCCGTCGTGCCCGTCACGACCTCGACACGAGCTTCGGACACGATACGCCAGTACTCGGCGATGATCGGACTGACGTAATCCATCGAATCCGCGCCTCGATCGAGCAGCTCGATGGCGCGCGTCCCGGTCGCCGCGCCTGTCCACGCCGCGTGAGTATCGCCGAACACCGAGGCCGACTTCTTGAAAATCAGCGTCCAGCCCCCGCCATCCGTAGTCATGTCGCAAAAAGCCGAGAAGCTGGTGCTCGCGGTCCGACTTCGACCCGGGTCGATGAGGTACACACCATCAGTGGAGGTGGGCGCCATCGCGAGGATCTCTCGGCAGCTCTCCGGCAGCCGCGTGCACGAACCTTGGAAGCAACCGCCGCACGCCGAAGCACCACAGCCGTCGCAGGTCACGCCGTCCGCTCCGGGCCCATCGCAAGTCGCCGCGCAGCACGGATCGACGCCGAAGTCGCAGGCTTCGAACAGAGACTCCACGACGCCATTCCCGCAGACCGCCGTGTCGCGGCAGTCCGCCGAGCAACCGTTCAAGTCATCCATCCGATTGCCATCGTCACAATCCTCGCCGGGGTCGACGGCGCCGTCCCCGCACAGGTCCGCGCCCGAGTCCCCCGAGTCGAGCTCTCCGGCGTCCGAAGACGCGTCCTCGGCCGCGTCCGGCGCCAAGCCTCGGTCTTCCGGACCGACCTCCGCTTCGCTCGCGTCACGCGACTCATCCGCGTCGAACCTCGGTGAGGCATCTGCGAGCACGGTCGCATCGATGATCGAGGTGTCTTCGGAGCACGCGGAGAGTATCAGGAACGCCGCGGAGGTGAGTCGCAGACCGCGCATGTTCACGCGGAGAAGCTGGACCCGCAGCTGCACGTAGACTTCGCCTGCGGATTCACGATCTTGAACCCCGACTCCATGAGTCCGGCCTTGTAGTCGAAGAGAGTTCCCTGCAGGAAGAGAATACTCTTGCCGTCGACGACCAAACGCAACCCGTCCGGTCCCTCGACCACGACGTCGCCCGCCTTGTCGGTAGTCTCCGGCTTGAGCACGTATTCGAGCCCGCTGCAGCCTCCCCCGCGCACGCCTAGCCTCAACGTGTTGCTTTCCTTGGCGCCGTTCTGATCCAAAAACTTGCGGATCGCCGGCCACGCAGCGTGTGTCACCCGCAACGTTCCGTCGCCCGAAGCGGCCATGGGCTGATCGATGATCGCAAGCCTGCTCATGCTCCTAAGAATAATCGTGCGGCACCGAAAATCGAGTTGAATATCACTGGGCTCTCAGTCGGCGAACGCTTTGCGCCACTGCGCCAATGGCAGCGTCGATCTCCTCGGACGTCGTGGTTCGGCCCAGCCCAAACCGTACCGACCCGTGAGCCAACTCGTCGGAGACGCCCAGCGCCCGCAAGACGTGGGATGGCTCTTGGGTCGCGGACGTGCAGGCCGATCCCGAGGACAAGGCGAGGTCCCTGAGGGAAAGAATCAGTGCCTCGCCCTCCACATTTTCGAATGAAACGCTGAGATTGTTCGGCAAACGCCCCATCAGGCGCCCGTGTACCACGACGCCCGCGAGACTTGACAATAACCCCTCGAGAAGCTGATCGCGCAGACCCGCGAGCCGCCGCGACTCCGCCTCCAGCTCGCTCGAGGCGATCCGAGCGGCCTCCCCAAACCCGACGATGCCCGCCACGTTGAGCGTCCCGCTCCGAAGCCCGCGCTCGTGCCCTCCGCCGAGGATGATCGGCGCGATCGACACTCTCGGACTCCTACGCCGCACGTAGAGCGCGCCCACACCCTTCGGCCCGTAAAGCTTGTGCGCGGACAGGGACAACAGGTCGATGCCCTCGGCGTCCACGTCGATGGGCACTCGACCCGCCGCTTGGGCCGCGTCGACGTGCAACAGCGCGCCGGTCGGGCGAGTGATCGTGCTGAGCTCTGCCGGCGGATTGATCACGCCGATCTCGTTGTTCGCGAACATCGCGGACACCAACACCGTTCGAGCCCCTACCGACGCCTTCAGCGAATCCAGGTCGAACGAACCGTCCGGCCTGACGGCCAACACGTCGACGACATACCCATCCGAGCGCAGCGCCTTCATGGGATCGAGCACGGACTTGTGCTCGGTGGTCATCGTCACGAAGTGATCGCGCCTCCGCGCTTCTAGCTCCTCGGCGTCTTGCGACAAATGGACTTCGAGCCTCTCGGGCACCTTGAAGGTCCCGCCCGCCTTGGCCGCCGCGATGACCGCCAGGTCGGCGGAAGACAGAGCGTACGCTCGTGCCGCGCCGAAGATCGCCAGGTTGTTCGACTCCGTGGCGCCAGAGGTAAAAATGATCTCACTCGGCCGAGCACTCACCAAGGCCGCGACTTGCTCCCGCGCCTTCTCTACCGCCTCCTCGGCAACCCACCCGAGCCGATGAGTCTTCGAAGCCGCGTTGCCGAAGTGAATCGTCAGATAGGGTTGCATCGCCTCGAGCACTCGCGGATCGATGGGGGTCGTCGCGTGATGGTCCAGGTAGATCACTCCTCGAGCTTCGAGGCTCATCCGCGGCCCGTCAACCGACTCACCTGAAAAAGCTCAAGGCTGCGGCACGAGGCCAAACAGCCTGCCGTAGGCCGTTCCGACGATCACACTTCCGTCCAGCAAGCTCACCGCTGCCGCGGGCGAGCTCGAGAATCGAACCAGGCGTGTCTCCGAGTCCGGTCGGTCGAACAGCCCTTTTGGAGCCGTCGTCTGCGCGCAGAGCACACCCAAGCTCCCAGCGCCTCCGATCAGGTCGACGACATCGCCTGGGTTCTGACCCATCGAGCGCTGAGTCGGATACGACTCGAAGGCCGGGTGCATCGAGACAGAGACGGTAGGACCAGTGGCTTTCAATGACATGACGAACGGGAGGTCCCGAGAACGAATTCGGTGCTCGCGCGCGCCTATGGCTATCCATCCGGGATTCAGCACTCTCACCGTCGTGAAGGAGGCCTGATCCTCGGGCTTGGCGCCCAGAATCGAGAGAGGGAACGTCAACCGCCGGGCCGGTCCGCGGACGGGGACGCGCGCCACGACCGCCCCACAACCCACCAGATATGCGATCCCATGATTTGCGTCGATGTGGGCCCACGTGCGTCGGCCCATGTCAGGGACGGCAAACCGGCTATCACACTCGGCGGGAGGCTCCGGCTCCGGCTCGACCTCTGTCGTCGCTGGATCGTCCCAATCGATGGAGACTTGCTCGGACTGCTCACCTTCGATGCGGAGCAGGGTCCACTTGTCGGCGACGGCGTAGAGGACACCCGGCACGATCTCGGTGAGGGCGAGGACTCGCCCGACACCCTCCGGCAGCGCCACCTCGCGGTGGTGCATGGGTTCGTCGAGTGATACTCGCCGCAAGAAGCCGCGAAATTGCGGATCGAACCCGCCGATCACCAACTCATTCCTGGCTGTGTCCCAGCTCGACGTAGTCACCCGGTCGGACGGCGGAAATGACAGAGTCTCTCGCCGAACACCGAGCTCGGGTTTGGAAACCCGGACCAGCTCGATCGGAGGAGTCGGCGTGAAGAGGACTTCGTCCGGAGCCTCCGCGCCGGTCTGGATCGTGTACGATGGCGTCGACGGGGCTCCGAAGAGTCGTTCCGAAGACCCGTCAGGGCCGACTCGGTGCGTCGTTTGACTGGGCTCGGTCGCGAGGACCCAGCCGCCGTGGCCCTCCAGACTCACAAAGGCGGTGGACTCGAGGCCCGGAGTCGATGGGGACGGGCCAAGATCCTCCACGCGACCGGCCTCGTCGAGGCGAAGCAGAGTGCGACAAGGCGCCTCCTCCGACCCCCAACACCACGCGTTGGCCCAAAGGAAGAGGTGGCCTGGATCCGTTGGAGCTTCCGCGAATCCCGAGCAGAGACCTTCGAACGCGTGCGCGACCTCGAACTCACCCACGCCCTGGACCCCGATCGTTGCGGTGACAACCCATGCCGTGGAGCCATGACTCATGCAGGCCCACACCCGGTCTCCGAGCAAGCGCGGCTGGATCGAGCCGCCGATGGAGCTCCGCGTTGGCGCTTCGCCGGGACCCTGCCACGTATCCAAAAAGACGCTGACGCGCTGCAACCCATCGCCTCGCGCCACCGGACCGGCAAAGCCGTCGCCCGTAGCGTCCATCGCCAACGAAACACCAGATGGGTGCGATACGCCGAGCGAAGCTTCCTGGGCCGGGAGCGGTAGCTGCCGTCCATCGCCCAGGAATCGACAGTCGAGGAGAGTCTCGTTGACGTCGCAGACGGCGGCGCCCATCTCCGGAGACAGAATCGCACCTCGATCGTACCCAGCGCGCCCGAGCAGCAACAACTTTCCGGCCGGGCCGGGCCGGAGCTTGATCACTCGGAGCTCGTCGTCTGCGAGCGGGTCCAACAGATGAAGCTCTTCGAAGCCGAGATCGCTCCGAAACCTGAAAAACGCGGTGTATCCCGGCTTCGAACGATCCCAACTGGCGACCAAAAAATCGTCACCCCAGGGCAACGCGCTCACCACAGGGCCGCGAAAGGGGAGATCCGTTCTCACGACCCTCTCGCCCGAAGTCTCGAACCACGCCGCCACCGACTCATGCAGGAAGAGCACGTCGCCGCTCGGCGACAACTCGACGACGTCGGGAACGATCGCGTCCAAGAGGTCTCCCGAGGCGGGGATCAGCGGCCGAAGCTGCAAGGGCCGACGGTCAGGCGCTTCGTCCGAGCTCGTGCAGGAACCTTGGGCGCGAAGCAAGATTTCGGTGCGCGTGAGTACGAGCCATTCGGGACTCACGGGCTCTCCGTCGACGAGGGCAGGGACCATCTCCGGAATCGGACAAGCGTCTCCTGGAAACAGCACCTGAGGTCCGACGCGGGCCGGCGCCGCGCAGTAGCCGCATTCGTCCCCGGACGCCGGCTGCCGAGCCATGCGGGTTCCTAGAGTCCGAAGGTCGATCGGTCGACCCAGCGGGTCCAGGAAAGACTCGGGGTCGAGCAAGAAAGAGACCGCGTGGTGCCCACCGGGAACGAACGCCGCTCGCTCGAAGGAGGCCTCGAGCACGTGCCCCTGAGCGTCGACCACGGCGCTCAGCACGACGACCTCAGCTCCGTCCACGCCGATGACGTCGGAGCAGCCGAGCGTCCAGAGGACCATGAGGCAGCTGGCTGGTAAGCGCACCCAATCCGGGATGGTACCAGATCGGAGATCGAAGAGGATTGAGCCACTCCGGCCCATGCGGACCGCGGCGCTGAGTTGAAGTAAGTCGCCCGCGTTGCTCCGTTGGTCATGACGAAACGCCGCGTTGGTTGGAGCCAACAGGGCGATTCGACCCAACGGCAAAGATCTGAACCGCGGCGACGACCCAACTCACTTCCCGACCGCCTCCGCTGCCGCCACCGTCTCGTGGAACGGCACCAAGGCGGCGATGATTCCGTCTCCGATCCCCAAGAGCGCCCAGCCCGCGATCAACCCCGCGCAGAGCGCCTCCTTGGAATCAACCCATAACCGATGGCCGAAGGTCCCGGCCTTGCCTTCGTTCCGGCGCTCCATCGTCGAAAAGAACAACGCCCCGAGCCACATCATCACCGTGGACTCCGGCGGCAACACCACTCCGAGCCCAATCGCCACCGCCGAAAATGGAAACCGATTGCGCGACGCAATCCGCAAAATCTCGAACACCGCCGCCACGATCGCTCCGACCAGCATCGCCCAGGCCGCCGTCACCGGCAGCACGCCCCAGAGCTTGCGAATGCCATCTACACCGACGTGAACGATCGACTCACCGGGCACCGGCGCCTTACCCATACCCTCGATGACCTTCGCGATCGCCGACCACTGAAGCGCGGCCGGCACCGCCCAAGTCTCCGTGACGATCGCCTCGATGGTCCCTTTGTCGGGCGTCCAATTCCACAGAAACAATAGGAAGAAGAGCGGCGTGGACGCGAGCGCACCCGCCACGATCCCGATCGAGTGCCCCCACGCCTGCTGACGCGGCTTGGCCCCCAGCATGTACCCAGGCTTGATGTCCATCAACAGGTTGGAGGCGTTGCTCGCGACCTCGGTCGTGAGTCCCGCGGTCATCAGGTTCGTGCCCGGGTTGGTCGGATGAAGCGCGCCAAAAGTGAATTGTGTGATCTTCGAGAGTGACCCGGTCGGCGTCGTCGAAGTCAGCGCGGTGGCGTTGGCCGCGATCAACGTCAACACCACGATCAAGGGAATCGACAGCGCTCCAAGCCAAGGCGTGACTCCGAACCACTGCCAGTTGAGGACGATGATCACCGCGGAAAACAGCGGCACGCCGATGAGACTGGCCTTCAGCGGGAGCTCGATGTCGGCGAGCACGTCCTCGGTCTTCACCTTCTTCTTGAAGATCCCGGTGAACGCGGAGATCAGAACCTTCGGCTTGGCAAAGAGGCCCACCATCGAAGCCGTCACCATCATCGCGACGCCCCACCACAGACACCACGTGTTCGTCAGGTGCGCTCGCCCGAAGACGGCCTGGACCATGTCGTAGGTGTGGTCGGGTTGAACGATCTTCGCCCAATTCTTTGGGATGATTTCACCGGCTGCGATCATGAAAGGGGCGAGGATGAGGAAATTGGCGACCATACCGATGAGGAGAGAGTTCGCGGTACGCATACCCATCAGCCCGCCGGCGCCGATCATCGACAAATCGAAGGCGAGGATCACTCCGAGCTGCTGGAAGTTGACGCCCTTGATGTTGGGAACCCACAGCGCATGTTTGGCCGCGAGGTGGTAGTACCACTCATCGAGTCGCTCGGGCAGCTTGAGCAGCTGCTCCTTGGCTTTGAAAATCCCGAGCAGCTTGATTTGCAGGACCGCCATGTACCCATCCGCGACCAGCACCTGGAGACTCGCGCCGAGCGCTGCGGTCGCGGCGAGCGCTTTGGCCTTGAATACGCCCGCGTCCACACCGGCGGCCGAGTCTGCGGCAGGCCCCGAGGCCGCGACGTTCTTCGTCCCGCCCTGCGGTGCGTCCGGGTACAGCGAGTCGAGCACCACCGCGCACGCGCGGCCCTCCGGGAACGGCTGCTGCTCGTCGTTGATGAACCGCCGCTTCATCGGAAACGCGACGAGCACACCGAGCACGCTCGCAAAGACGTTCCAAATCAGCATCTGATACCAAATCATCGGAGCGTTCGTGACGAACATGAAGGCCATGAGCGCGGAGATCAGTGGGCCGGTCATGTACCCGGCGGCGGTCGCGATCGACTGCACCGCGTTGTTCTCGAGGATCGTGAGGTCCTTCGAAACGCCCGTCTTCGACAGTCCGCGAAAGATCACGAAGGACAAGATCACACTCGTGACGCCGACGCCGAGGGTCCAACCGGTCTTGGCGCCGATGTAGAGGTTGGTGGCGGAGAGAATGCCGCCGAGAAAAAAGCCGGTGATCGCCGAGCGGAGCGTCAATTGAGGCATCTCGCCGCGATAGACGTTCTCGAGCCACCAACGATCCTTTTGTTCGCGAGTCCACGAGCGGATCTGCTCGTCCGACAGGTTGGGAAGCGCCATGCGGCGGGCACTGTACCCGAGAGAGGCGCCAGCTCCAACGATGGTCGGCAGCTCGCCCTACGGCCGCTCGGGCCAGAGCAACTCGTCCATGAACAGCGCGAAGACCGAGCGATCACGCCAGTCGCGGCGCGTCTTTCCGTAAAGGCCTGGCGCGTCCAGCTCGTCTTCGGAATAGACGGCGCCGAAGGCCTTCTCCGCGTAAATGGCGACGGCCTCGTCGACCCAGCGGCGAGACCGATAGACGGGCATCAGGAACTTGTCGATGGACTCACGCTCGACCTTGGTCAGCGCCAGAAAATGCACCGCGTGGGTCATCTCGTGGACCATCAGGTGTCGCTTTCGAGAGACGAGCTCCTCTCTGAGTCCGAGGAGGGCCGTGGGGGCCTTGTCGTCGTTGAAGAAGATCCCGGAGGCGATGGGGTTCGTGTTGGGCGGAAATCCATACTCGCGGTAGTCGCGCCCGCTGGGGATGAGTACGACCTCGATGGGTTTGGCCAGCAGGAGTCTACGGCAAATCGCCGGGTTGCCCGACACGACCCTCGACAGCCCCGATAACGCGGCTTTCTGTTCGGGTTCGGCCGCGCCGTTAAAACTCAGGCGAAGCTTCTCGTCGACGAGTCGCGAGACGAGCTCGGGAGCGGTGCGCGCCCGAGGCTTCCGCGGCGCCTCGAACAAATCACCTCCGCGCAACAGGGTGAAGGCGGGCAGGGCCAAATCGCGAGGTCCAGGCGGCCTCTTGGAGGCTCTGGCGAGCTCGGCTTGCCAGCGCTTCGGATCGGAGAGGTCGAGCGGACTGGCCTGGCGGGCGTGGTCGTCGGAGACATACTCGTCCAGCGAGCTGTTGCCCGCTCCGGAGGCTGCGACCGATCTGCGGCTGAACCAAGAAATCTCGTGCAGCCTACCCGTTTGGCGGCGACATGTGTATGCTTCTACGTGTTGCGTCCTCACCCGACCGTGATGTTGGCTTGCGTCCTGGGTTGCTCCCAGGAGGAGACGCAGCGGCTCACGCGTGACACTTCCTCCGACGCTATGCCTTCCGACCGAAGCTCAGCGGACCAGGACTCCCCGGACCGGGACGCTCCGGACCGAAGAGCTCCGGGGTGCCTGGAGGCGACAGACTGCGCCGGAGGCTTGCCGACGTGCCCGACGTTCGGCGGGTGCGGGTGTGGGAGTTGGGTGACTTGCCACCAAGGCGCGTGCCTGAGCTACTCCGTGGATTTTTGTCTTCCGGACGGCGGCTCTGCGGATCCCGACGCCGGCGTGCCGGACGCGGCCGTCCGCGACTCGGGTGCTTCGGACCTCGAGACGTGCTCGACACCGGCCGATTGCGACGCGCTCCCGACCGATGTTTGTTTTCACCAACCCACGATCACGAGCTGTGTCGATGGGTTCTGCGTGAGGGAGTGCGGTGGAGTCTCGAGGAGCTGCAGCTCGACCGAGTCGTGTCTCGAGTGCGACAATCAACGAAGCTGCGAAAACCATTGCGCATCGGCGGGAATTCGGTGGACGCCGCGCATCGAGCACGCGAGCTGTGAGCTCTGGCCCGGAACCCACCAACCCATGCTCGACACCGAGCTCGTCATCGTCGACGAGCAGGGACCTTCCTGTGAGCACCGGATTCTGCGGGGTCAGGACGTCATCGGGTCCTACCTCTTGCTCGAAGACTTCTCGTACCTCGCCCACATCCCGGAGCTCGGCGGCACCTGCCTCGGCACCTCGCTTCCGACCGGCCTCGAGCGCGTCGCGCTCGCGTGCCCGGCCTGCACCTTCGTGCTCGTCTTCTGACCTCGTCTTCTGACCTCGTCTTCTGACCTCGTCTTCTGACCTTGTCTTCTGACCGGCATGCCTCGAAAATTCGACGCTGGCCCGCGGGCTTCTGAGGGATCCCTGCGAATGAGCCAACGATTTCGCGGGGCCCCTCCCATGCTACCGCTCGGTCCATGTCTCCAGCTCGTTCATCATCTCCGATCGCGGCGCTCTCCCTCTGCGTCGGCCTCATCGGCTGCCAAGGATCTCGGGAAAAGCTGCCCGACCACGACGTCCCCGTCGTCCCCGGGACGAACGTCACTCCAAAGCCATCGCCGGACACCGAGCGCACTCGGTCCGAAGTGCTCGCCGCGCTCGAAGCGGTCAAAGCTTTCCGTCGCGCCGAGCTCGAGGCCCGATGGGCGGCCCCGCTCGCCGCCGCCGAGCCCGTGTCCACGACTCAGCTCGTCGGCCTCGATACGATTCAGGCCTCGGCGCTTGCCTTGACCTCGGCGGAGCTCGACGCGCTCGCTCTGAAGAGCTTCGTCGTCTCCGACGCTCGATCGTTCCCTAGCTTCGTGTATGGGTATGACACCCTGTACTCACAGGACCTGCCGCTGTTCGTCTCCGGTGACTCGATCCTCCACGCGGTCCACCGTTCGTACGATCTCATCCTCAAATCGATCGAGACCGCCTCGCTCATCCCCGAGCTCGACGCTTTGCTGCTCGGTATGCGTGAGGCGCTGGCCGCCGGCGCCGCTCGGGACCTCGGGACGACCGCCGAGAACGACGCGGACTTCTATCTCACCGTGGCCCTGTCGCTCTTGCGCGAGCAACCCGTCGCACCCGTGCTCGCGGCCGAACCCGAGCTGGTGACGGCGTTCATCCAGAGCGCAACTCAGGCCCAAGGTTCGCAGCGACGGGAGATCTTCGGGGTCAATCGAGTCTTCGATTTCTCCCAGTTCACGCCGCGCGGCCACTACACCGACTCCGCGGAGCTCTCTCGGTATTTCAAGGCGATGATGTGGCTCGGCCGCATCGATCTGAGGCTCCTCGAAACTCAGCCCGATCACACTCAGAAATTTCACCGCCGGCAGTTCGAGGGGATGCTCGCGCTGAATGCCCTCGTCACTCCGACCTCGCGGGCTCACTATGATCGGCTCGATCGCACGATCAGCGCCTTCGTGGGCGAGAAAGACAACATGACGATCGACGAGGTGAAGTCGCTCCTCGAAGACTTGGGGGCGTCGAGCCTGGCGGGTCTTGCCGCCATCGACGACGCGACTCTCGCACAAGCCATCGCGACCGGAGGTTACGGAGCTCAGCGGATCTCGAGCCACATCATGGTGAATGGGCTCGGGAGCGGCACCATGCCACTCTCCGCGACCTTCCTGCTCCTCGGCCAGCGGTACGTGGTCGACTCCCACGTGTTCAGCAACGTCGTCTACGACCGCGTCCAGGGCGGAGCGGTCAAGCGGATGATGCCCAACCCGCTCGACGCTGCGTTCGCTGCGTTTGGTAACAATCAAGCGGCGTCCCTGTTGGCCCCCGAGCTCGATGAGTTCAACTACGCCCCCGACCTCGCGGCCATGCGGGTCTTGGTGGACGAGCACGACAAGGCTTACTGGGAAGGTAATCTCTACAACCTGTGGCTCTCGTCGATTCGAACCCTGTCGCCGACGAGCGAGCTCTCCGATCCGGCGGCGCACGGCATTCCGACGGTGGTCGGGACCGAGGCGTGGGGTCGACGAGTCTTGAACACTCAGCTCGCGTCCTGGGCCGAGCTTCGGCACGACACCATCCTGTACGTGAAGCAGTCGTACACCGGCGGGGTGTCTTGTGAGTTTCCGGACGCCTACGTGGAGCCGAACCCGGCGTTCTTCCATTCTCTCGAGATCTTCGCGACCGAGGGCCGCGAGCTCGTGGCGAACCTCGCGCTCTCTGCCGACCCCGCCCTCGCGACCGCCATCACGACTTACTTCGAGAAGCTCCACGAGGTCTCGAGCATCTTGCGCGAGATGGCCGAGTATCAGCGCGCAGGAACGCCGTTCACCGACGCCATGATGACTTTCATCAATCAGGCCGTGCGAGTCCAGAACGGCTGTGGCGGCGCGTGGGAGGTCGACGGCTGGTACGCCGACTTGTTCTTCAACCCGGTGGCCGGCGCCGACTTCGATCCGACCATCGCCGACGTCCATACTCAGCCCACCGACGAGGTCGGCAACGAAGTCGGTCGAGTGCTTCACGTCGCTACCGGCGGCCCGCGACTCATGGTCGTTTCGTTCGAGACCTGCAATGGTCCGCGCGCTTACGCCGGACTCGTGTCTACCTACTTCGAGAGAGTGACGGAAGACTACGAGCGACTCACCGACGAGGATTGGTCGGCCGAGCTCTCGCAGGCACGTCCCGCCGACGTCGCGTGGATGTCGGACCTCGTGGTACGCTGACCCGAATCAATCGGGGCGCTGCGCGGAATCGCGCATCGGGCTTCAGGATCCCGAGTCGTCGCAGACGACCTCGAATTCCAGCTCGGGTATTCGGCCAAAGTGCCGCCCGTTGCGAGTCAAAAGCCGAGCCCCGAGGACACAAGCCGTCACTCCAATCGCGATGTCGGCGCCGTGCCGTCGCGGCGAACCAAGCAAACGAAACACAGCCGCCGCCCGCTCGCTAAGCGCCTCGCTGAACGGGACGATTCCGTCCTCGAAGAAGAAGGAGCGAGCTACGGCCATCTGTTCGGGCGTTCGCGGACCCCTTCCGAACTCGTACCAAGCGATCGCGCTCATCTGAATCTGGGCATCGGAGCGAGCTAGCGCGACCAGACGTTCCCACTCTAGCCCCCTCCGCGACAGGGCGTGGACCAGAAAGTCCGTGTCGAGATGGACGAGCATCAGAACCCACCGTCTTCCGACTTGAGGCGCCTGATCTCTGCCGCCGCGTCGTGACCTTCGAACAACTCGGCGAGCCGTTTCAGCGTCTTGACGCGCCCCACGCGCGCGCTTTTGGGCACGCCGAGCACGACCTCTCGATGCCCTAAAACCGCCCGGCGAATGGCCTCAGATGTCGAGCACTGGTAGTGCGCGGCCAGGTCTTTCGCGGCGCGGCGAACTTCGTCGTCCAAGATCAGCGAGGTTCGAGTCGACATACCATATGCTTGTCATGCTGACTCGCGCTGTCAACACAGTCACTTCAGCGAGGCGGGGAGGGCGTGAGTATGCGCAGGCACGCCCCGCCAACGTCGCGTGCAGGTCGGACCTCGTGGTACGCTGACCTGGTCGAGTGGAGCTCACCGCCTTTCTCCTGGTCCTCGCCGCCTTCGTCACCGCGATCCTCTCCGGAATCCTCGGTATGGCCGGCGGTCTCGTGCTCATGGGCGTCGCTGCTACGATCTTGCCCGTCGCTTCGGCCATGGTCTTTCACGGAGCGACCCAGCTCGCCAGCAACGGCTCGCGGGCCTTCGTCCTCCGCGCTCACATCCGTTGGAGGACCGTCGGCTGGCAAGCCGCCGGCGCCGTCGCGGCCCTCGCCCTCCACCTGGCGATGTCGTTCACACCCGACCGTCCCACCCTGCTGCTCGTGCTCGGAGCCATCCCTTTCGTCGCCCGAGCGCTGCCAAAGTCATCTTGGCTGGATGCGTCCCGACCCCTGTCCGCCGCCGCGTGCGGCTTCGTCACGACCGGCCTTCAACTCATCGCCGGCGTGGCCGGTCCGCTCCTCGACGTTTGGTTCTTGAATGTGGCCTTCGATCGAAAAGAGATCGTGGCCACCAAGGCGGCTACTCAAGCTTTGTCGCACTCCTTCAAGATCCTGCGGTTTGCACCCCTCATCGGATCCACCGACGGAGTGAGTGTGGAGATCCTGGCGGCGTCGGCCATCGCGGCGCTCGCGGGAACGGCCGTGGGAACTCGGATCCTGGAGCGAGTCTCCGAGAGGGATTTCAGGAAATGGACCGGCTGGACGGTGCTCGCGATCGGAACCGTCTACATCGCGCAGGCGATCGCGGGATGCTGAACCTCACCCACAAGTCACGGACGAACGTCGGAGAAGTACACGGCCAAGCGGTCCTCGAGAGCTATGGAATACCAGCGTCGTCACCGGCGGGAGACGCCGAAATTCTCGCTGGACTTCCGAGCTTGGCCTGGTCTCGACGGTCCTCTCGGAAGTTGACAACTCATACCCACCCAGCCCCCATACGAAAAATGGCCTTTCCACGGAACCTTTGGATGGGCGTCCTCTTGGCTGCGTGCCAGGATCCTCGAGGCGCACCTACCGAGCCCGGCCCGCCTCCACCTGACGCTCCGCTCCCGGCGTCCACGGTCGCCATTCTTGGCGCCCGGCCCTCCGCCCTCTCGCTCGTCGGAATCTTCGGGGCACACCCACCCGCCCCCTCCGCCGAGCGCGCGCGCGCGCTCTGGTCCCAGCACTTCGGCGCCATCGCGCCGCAGCTCACCTTGCTCGCGAGCGCGATCGGCGGCGCGGCCCAGACCGACCTCGCCCGCGCGCGGCTCATCTCCACCTGGATCTATGCGTCCATCGGGGCTGAGTCGCTTCCCCGCAGCGGTGAGGAAGTATGCCGCGGCGACACACTCTGCATCGACGAGCTCACGCTCGAGATGATGGATGGTCAATGCGGCTACCGCGCCATGCTCATGATCGACGTGCTCGCGGCGCTCGGCATGCACGCGCGTCGAGTCAATTTTTTCGACATTCCCGCGCAGATAGGTCACACCGCGGTCGAAGTCCAAATCGACGGCCTGTGGCGATTTTTCGATCCCACTTTTGGAATTCACTTTGCCGACCCAACGAGCCCGAATGTGCCCCTGTCCATCACCGAAGCCCGCCGAAGGTACTCCGACGTCGTCATCCAGCGCTCTCGGGCGGAGCCATGGCGAGGCACGTGGGCCGACCTCTCGGGGCTCCTCGATCGCGACGGAGCTGGCGGTTTCGACACGATTCCACCCGGTGCGGTGGAACATCCGTTCATCCCGGGCTTGATGATCGCCGACATCACTCAGACCTACGCGGTGTCGACGATGGGTATCGAAGGCACTCCGACTCCTTACCGCCAGCGTATCGCCATCGACCTCGCGCACCAGCCAGTCGGAGCCTTTGGTGCCGTCGATGGCCGGCTCGACGATCTGCTCGGGTACGCACAGAGCCTTTCTTACGGGAACTCGTACACTCCGTTTCTCTTCGTCGTCGGTACGTACGCCGCGGCGCTCGGCCCTGTCGTCGAGGATGAGTTTCGCTTTCTCACCGAGAGCCCGCGCGACCTCCGCCTCACGCTCACTTTCACCGGGCGCGTCTTGGCGACCGAGCGACGTTATCTGCTGGGCCGTCTTCACCACGCCGCTGTCGACTACTCAGTCGAGCGTCATCGCATCGACTTCGATTGGCAGGACCACAGCGTGACGGTCTCGATCCGAGTCTTGCCGCCTTTGAGCGTCCTGCGCCTGGCCCTCGAGGAAGAGTTCGGCGAACGACGCAACTTTCACTTGGACGCGATCTCTTGGGCCGGGCTCTGACCAAGCCGCAGAAAACACTCAGCCGGCATCGGGCGTAGGGGGTAGGAAGGGGCTGTCGGGCGCCTGACAGACGGTGCGCCGAACGGCCCCGTCTCGCGGACGCACCCGGTCCGGCCGACACACCAACCCACCCGGGCACTCATAGGCTCCGTCTTCGCAGAACGCCAGCGGAGGATCCGGCACCAGCGAAGATGGCGCGAAGGAGGGCTCGTCGCGACACCGAAAGTCGGCTGGTTTGTCGACGTAAGCGTGGGGAAGGCAGGCTTGTTCGGGATCGCAGGACTCGGCGTCCTTGGGATCGCAGCGGCGACCCACGAGGTAGTCGGATCGCTCCTCGACCGAGCAACCCAGGAGGAGCACGAGGACCAAGTGAAGTCTCATTCCTCCCTCGTTTCTTCCTCGGAGCTCAGCGCCATCCACATGAACGAAGCTCCGGCCACCAGCACTCCGGAGAGGATGACGGAGACGCCGATGGTTCGGCGGGCGTTGGCGTCACTTCGGATTTCGATCGCCTCGAACGCCGTCCGGGTGCGGTCGCGTGTGTACCGAATCTCACCGGAGACTTCGTTGTAGTCGGCTTGGGCGGCACTCATCACGAGCCCACCGAGGGTTGCGACGCCCACACCCGCGGCGATGCCGATCCAACCCACCGGATTTGCGAAGGGAGACTGGGGCCCGAGGTCTTCTTCCTCGGCTTCGGGAACGAGGGAGAGAATTTCCGTGGGGCGGATCGCCCGCTCGGGGGGAGGCTCCACCCAGAATGGGTCCGGCTCGAGCTGTACGGCGATGCGAGTCGGGCCGGCAGGAATCACCGCGCGGATCTCCTTGGCCACGAAGCCCGGGCGCTCTACTCGACCGTGATAGGTACCCGACCAAAAAGGGACCTCTCGACCGTCGCGATAAGGCGGAAAACCGACCAACTCACCGTAGAAAAAGACCCTGGCGTCTTCTGGCTGAACCTTGAGCACGAGCCTCGCGTCAGGAGTCGTGAAAAGTTGTCGCATGGCTGCGCGCACCGCCACTCGCGTCGCCTCGGCGTCGTTGGGAAGCGCCCAGACGATGGAATCGAAGTACCGAGCGGCCTTGGTGTCGATGACGGAGAAACGGAGAATGAGTCCGTCGCGACCCTTCTGTTTCTTGATCGAGCCGATCAGGAGCCGGTCTGCTCCGATCGCCCGCCCAAGCTGAACGAAACAAGTCAGCTCCTCACGACAAGACCGGGCCTCGCGCCGCACGTCGATCCCGAGCTCCTTGCTGAGTCGAAGGGCCCGGTCGACGCCGATCGTGGGGATCTCTCCCAACGCACCGAGCATGATTCGCGAGGCTTGGTACGCCGTCGCCGAGGCCACCCCTTTTCCGGGCTCGATCGGAAAGACGACCACACGCGTGGCGCTCGTGCTCGTACGCGTGGGCGCGGGCTCAGGGGCTACTTCCGCAGCGGCGCGCGGAGTGGGCTTGGTGGGTGCGGCCTTCGATGGTTCCTTCTGTTTCGGGGCGGCCGCGACGCGGTGCGTGGCTGGCTCCGTGAGGAGCATCAGCGCAACGAGCGCGACGAGCACGGGCGGAGCCTACAAGAAAGGCAATGCGGAGCGAAGCAAAGCCATCGAAGGACGAGCTCGGTCGACCTGGTGGGCGCGACCGGTCAGCGTTGAGCTACCCCTACCCCATGGGTGAACACGAGGTCTCCGCCCGTCGAACCGATGAGAACCACGAACCCGCCGATCGCGAGGCCGAGCGCGACCGCGACGAACCTCGCTCGAGGTCCAAACTTCTTCACGCCCAGCGTCCGAACCAACAACACCAAAATCAGAAACCAAGGGAGAAGCTCGGCGTACTCGGCGTGCCCGTCCAGGATCTGCCCGCCAACCCCTCTGGCCAGGGCCACATCGTACGCGGCCTGTCCGGTGACACTCGCCGCGAGGCTCGCCGGGACCGCAAGCCCAAGGAGTCCGAGGCCCGTCGCACTCACGTCGGGACGACGCGAAATCAGCCCGGCCAAGTCGACCAGCGGCCAAATCAGCGCGAGACTGATCGGTACGTGGACCAACATCGGGTGGAGAGACTCCATGCGCTTACGTGTGCCTCAACCCGGTCGAACCTTCCACCCCATGGCAAGGTCGAGCGACGCCTTGAACTCATCGAGGCCCTCTTTGCGAGCCCGGGGCGAGTGACCGAGCCGCTCCGCGATCAAATCGGCTACTCTCTCCGCCGCGCCTTCTGCGCGGTCCTCGGCGGTGAGCGCCAAGGAAGTGCGGCGGACCAACACGTCGTCGACGGAGAGTGCGGCGTCCTCCTCGACGGCAAACGCAACCTCGGCCCAAATGACGTCGCGGTCTTTGCATACGCGCTCGAGCAGACTTCGTCGGTCCTTGGCTCTGGCGAGCACCTCGCGCGCACGACTGCCGTACACGTGGGCCAGACGCCATGCGACGTCCTTTTGAAGCTGAGCCTCGGACTCCAACCGCACCGCGAAGTCGGCGGGGCTCTCGTCCAAACCAACTGCGCCGGGAAGTCTCACCGACTTGGTCGACGGATCGGCACAGCGCGCTCCGATCACTTCGACCGCAGCGTCGACGACCTCCTCGGCCATCTTGCGGTAGGTCGTGAGCTTGCCGCCGGCCACGCTGACGAGACGGCCGTCGCGATACACGCGGTGCTCGCGCGGCACGTCGGAGGCGCTCTCGAGCGTCTCGTCTGGGCGAATCAGCGGTCGCAATCCTACCCACGCCGAAATTACGTCGCTCGGCATCAGATCTGCGCTCGGAAAGAGCGCGTTTGCGGCGAACAACAGGTAGTCCACGTCCGCCGCGGTCACGCGCGGCGACGCGGGGTCGGAGGTCTCGTCGGTGTCCGTGGTGCCGAGAACCGTTCGGTCGTTCCACGGAATCGCAAAGATCACTCGGCCATCTTGCGGCGCCAACATCGCGACGGCCTGACGCACCGCCAGGTTTTCTTTTCTCACGACGACGTGCACGCCCTTGGTGGCGCGAATCACCGAGCTCTCGACGTGGGCCAAGTGGCGCGTGCGATCTGTCCACGCGCCGGTCGCGTTGACGACGCCCTTCGCCATGACCTCCGTGCGAGCTCCCGTCAGCGTGTCTTCGAAGACGACCCGGGCGTCCGATTTTCCGTGCGTGCCATCGATCTGAACGACGCGCGCGCGCGTGAAGACGTGGGCGCCGAGCCTCCTCGCGGCGAGGGCATTTTCGAGGACCAAGCGCGCGTCGTCGGTGATGCAGTCGTAGTAAATGATGCCGCCGGTGAGGCCCTTGGGGTTGAGGAGCGGTTCGCGCTCGAGCATGCGCTTTGGGCTTCGAAAGGTCGTGTGGCGGTGCTCGGTCTTGAAGAGCGACAGGCCGTCGTACATCCACAAGCCGACGTCGATCTTCCAGAGCGGATGCCGATCACTCTCATAGACGGGTAGGGCGAAGAGCAGCGGCGCCACGAGGTGTGGAGCCATCTTTCGGAGCACCGCGCGCTCGTTGGTGCCCTCGAAGACGAGCTTGAACTGATAGTGCTCGAGGTAGCGCAGGCCGCCGTGAATCAGCTTCGAGGACCGGCTGGACGTCCCGAAGCCGAGGTCGCGCTGCTCGAGGAGCAGGACCTTGAGGCCGCGCAAAGCCGCGTCATGTGCGATCCCCGCGCCGTTGATGCCGCCGCCGATGATGACGAGGTCGAGCTTTGCGCCGGCGATTCCGGCGAGCGCGCTCGAGCGAGCGCGAGAATCGAGTGTAGTCATGGAGTCTCAGCCGACCTTGAACGCGGTCTCGTCGGCACCGAGGATCTTGATGGGCTGGATCGCCATCGTCTTCATGAAGATCCGAAGCAGCGTGGGGTCGAAGCGATATTTGATTTCGTGGCACATCAACGCGAGCGCAACCTCGGGTCCGTAGGCCTCGCGGAACGGTCGCCGCGACGTGAGCGCGTCGTAGCAATCCACGATCGCGATGATCTTTCCGAAGACGCCGAGGTTCACCTTGGGCATCACGAGCTGAATGTCGCCGTTCGCGTCCTTCTGCGGGATCGCATAGTCGACCTTGGACTCGTACGACGCGACAACGCGATTCATCGTGGTCTTGTCGAGACCTCGGGACATCAAGATGCGCTTGGCCGAGCGAAGCGGATACATGTCGACGAGCGTGCGCTCCTTGTCGTTGAGACCGCCCGTCTTCTTGAGGACCTTGTCGGGGACGTCGACGAGCCCGATCTGAGAGAAGAGCGCGGCCATCCCCAGCTCGTGGAGCTGCCGCTTGTCGAGCCCGAGCTCGCTGCCGAAGACGATCGCGAGCAAGCAGCAGTTGGTGGAGTGATACGGCAAGTAGTCGGCTTGCTCTTCCTTGGAGGTGGTCAGCCCCAGGAAGTGCGTGCGCTGCTCGTGGCACAGGTCGACGAGGTCCTGCACGAGGCGGCCGGCCTTGCTGAACGGGAGCATTCCGCGGCCTTCGAGGATCTGCTCGAAGTACTTGCGCATGAAGAAGACGGTCCGCGCGTAGACCGTCATCAAGTACTTTTTCCGGTCGATCTGCTGATCCAGATCGATCTCGTCCTGCATCTTCTCGATCTTCTCTTTGACCGAGGCGTATTTCGCGAGGCGTAGAGACGGGAGCTCTTTGCCCACCGCGCCGTCTTCCTTGGCGTCCCCTTTGAACTCCCCGGTGAAGAGGAAGAGGAAGTCGCGGATCTCTTGCGAGGTCACCGGACGCTTCGTGGAGAAGCCTCCCACGTCGCGGCCTTTGAACTCCTTGGTGAGGTACGCGACGTTTTCCAGCGCGGCGAAGTCGAACTTCAAGAAGGCGTTGTTCAACAAGACGCTCGTGGAGGTCGCCTGCATGTTGAACTGGCCATCGAGCGCCACGATTTGGTTGATGGTCTCTCTCAGCGACTCGATGGGTTTGAGAAAGATCGTGTTGTCCGGAGAGTGGATCTTCACGTTCCGAACGAGCATGTAGAGCGTCGAAACGACGTTCTTCCCGAAGGTCTGGACCTTGGCTTCGTGCCGGCCTTTGCCCTTGTCCTTGTCCCTGTGCTCGGCCTTCTCGAAATCGTGGCCATCGGCGCCTTCGTCGAGAGCGTCCAGATCCTTACCGCCCTTGGTGAGGATCTGCGCCATTGCCTTGTCGAGCTCAGCCATCGTGCGACTCCGGGCGCGGGATCTGGCCGCTCAGCTCACCAGCGAGCCGCTGAGCGGCTGCGTGGGCGGCCTCCATCACGTCCTTGCTGTTGCGCTTCTTGTCCTGCACGGCCGCGGCCAAGAGGTTGTAGGCGTCCACCGTGTGCATCGCGAGCAGGCCTTTGATTGCGGCGATCTTGAGCTCACTCTCGCGTCCGCGCCGGAAGAACGAGGACTTTCGCTCGAACACGTTCTTGAAGTAGTCGAGCGCCGCTGCGGTGCGAGTCTCGCCGAGCGCCGCGGCGATCGCCGCTTGTTCTCTTCGATCTCGATCCAGAAAGGCTTCGTCCTCCATCAAGCCGCGAAGGATCGGCACGGCGTGTACGACGTGTTTGGTCACGATCGCGCGGTATGCGGCCATGCGCATCTGGATGTCTTCGTCGAGCAACGCGGTCTGCAAATACTTCAATGACCGCTCGCCCTCGGCCTTGCTGATCACCTTGAGCCCCTCGAGCCGAATCATGATGTTCGGGTGCTCCATACACTTGGCGTAGTAGTCGATCTTGTTGGGCGGGTTGATGCGATCGATGATCGCCAACATGTTCTTCACGACCACCGAGGAGTTGTGCTCGAGCTTGGTGGCGAAGAGCTCGAGCTTGTTCTTTCCGAGCTCGGCCAAGACCTCGATGAGAATGCGGCGGGCCTCTGGACGCTCGATGCGCTCGAGCATCTCGAGCAGCACGTCGAGCCGCTCGTCGGGAACGACGGAAAAATAGGCCCTCACCGCCGACTCGTCGATCCGCTTGGCCAGCGTCATGTACTGGCCGACCGCCTCGAGGCGCTGAGGCTCGGACATGCGCTGGATGAACGACGTTCTGATCTGCTTGACGAGGCCGGTGGTGGACTCGTTGAGCTTCCCGCTCGCGAGCATGGCGTCGAAGCGCTGAAGCACAGCCACCGTTCCGCGGACGTCTTCTTGGAGAATCAAGGAGTCGAGGACCTGGCTGAAGGCCTCGGACATCGTCTGGAAGTCTTCTTCGGTGCAGTCTCGCTCGAGGATCTGGAACAAAATCAGTACCATCTTCGCGAAGACGCGGCGCTTCTCTTCCGAATAGATCTCGGCCTGGACGTATTCGAGATCGTCTGGCTTGGCCGGGCGCCCGGAGATGATCCCGCCGCGGACTTGCTCGACGTCGTTGAGCTCGAGCTCGAGATCCTCGACATCCAAGCGCGCGAAGCGGGTGACGTCTTTGGAGTTCGCGGAGAGCTGCTTGCGAAGGTACGCGAGGATCTTGTCGACCTCGACGGCGACTTCTTCGGGCGACAGATCGCCGAACGCGAAGCTCTCGACCACGATGTATTCGATGAACTCGAAGTTCTTCTTCCAGAGGCGCGTGATCATGTCCTCTTGGAAGAGCGCGTTGTCGGTGTACTGCTCGGTGGCGAGCAACACGAAGTCGAGGAGCTCCTCGACGGGAATGCCTTCCCGGAAGAGCAAGAAGCGCATGCCGTCTTTGTAGAACTTGTAGGTGAGGTTCTCTTTGTCGTTGTCCTCGTAGATCAGCTTCTTCTTGAAATGGAGCGTGAACGGGCCGAGCTTGAGCGGCATCGCGTGCTCTTTTTCGAGGAACTTCGTGAGCTCGGCGTGGGCCGGTCCGAGGTACTCCGGAAATCGAGAGGTCGCGTGCCGGTACAAGTTGATGTTCTTGATCGCTCGCAAGAGGAGCTGAAAGACGGCGGCGACGCGCTCGGCGGTTTCGTCGTCGGCTTCCTCGTTGAGGTTGAGCGCGCCGGCGAGCTTTTCGCCGGGTCCGCTTGGCGTCGAGCCAGGGCGCTCGTCTAAGGCCTCGGCCATCTTATCTTGTCTCTCCGTATCCCACTCGGCGGTCCGAGAGGTCGACGGATGCTATCGGGAAGCGAAGGATGGCTCAAGCGCCGATGGCGCCCTGATGGAGCTCACTTCTTGTCGAGCTTGGCCTTCAGCAGAGCCAAGGAATCGTCCACCCGGCCGGCCCGATTGTCGGCGACCGGCGGAGCTGCCTTGACGGGAGCGCCCGCGGTGAGCTGCCCGCGGATCTTCGACTTCAGCTCCAACAGGAGCTGGTCGGTTCGTTCCTCTGTGGCGCTAGGAGCTGCGATGAGCAGGAGGTTCGGAGGCTGCATGTCGGTGTTCACTTCCGCCTCGACCTCCGCACGCACGACCTTCTCCTCGACGCGGTCGAAGGCTTGTAGGGCTTCATGCACGGAGCTCTTCGCCTTGCCTGGCGCCCCCGCACCCCGCGCGTTTGCCGCCGCTTGACGCGCCAACAAGGCCGATCGCTTCGCCGGAAGCTCCTTGAGCTGCCTCTCGATCGCCTTGTCCGTCGCCACGAGCTCCTTCACTTGAGCTCCGTGCGACTCGATCAGCGTGTCCTCGTTTCCCGCTCGCTCTTCGGCCTCGATCTTCTTCTCGAGCAACGCCCGCGCAACCTGCTCGTTGCCCGACTCGAGCGCGGACATCGCTTTGCTCTCGTACGCGCGAGCTTCCGCGATCGCTTTGTCACGCCGCTTCTGCGCCAGCTTCAACTCGGTCTTGGCGTCGACGACGGCCTTGCGCGTTTCCTCGCGCCCCTTCTTCATGTCGTCGATCGCTTGATCCAAAACCTTCGCGGGATCTTCCGCGCGGTCGAGCAGCGCGTTCACGTTCGACTCGAAAAGCTTGGCGATTCGGCTGAACACGCCCATAAAACTCCTCCGGAGCGACGACGCCCGCGATCTTTCTTAGCTTGATTCGGCACTTCTTCCAAACTAGTTCCCTGCACCTATATGGCGACACGCCAACGCGCCGGCTACAAGGCCGGCGACGAAATCGATGCACGGTGCACCAAATGCAAGATGGTTCTGGCGCATACCATCGTTGCGATGGACGGAGACAAGATCGCCAAGGTTCGGTGCAACACGTGCAAAGGTGAGCACGTCTACCGACCTCCGCCCTCGGCCAGCGAAGCCACCGCCATGAAACGACGCGCTCTCAAGAAGAGCGCCGCCGAAGAAGCCTCCAAAGTCCGCACCGACGCGTCCGAATTCACGATGCTCGTCAAAGGCAAAGACCTCTCGAAGGCCACCAAGTATTCCGTCGGCATGGCGCTCACCGTCGATGACGTCGTCGATCACCCGAAGTTCGGCGTTGGCCTCGTGACCGAAATCCGCGAAGGAAACAAAGCTCACGTCGCCTTCGCCGAGGGCGGACGCGTGCTCGTCTACAACCGCACCTGATCCTTGCTCCCGTTCACCATCCCCGCCTGGCTCACCGCAGATCTCCCAGGATCCGGGGGCCACCTCTCGGACCAACCCGCCGACTTCCTCGTCGACGAGATCCTCGCCTATGAAGCGTCTGGAAAGGGTGAGCATCTCTATCTCCACTTCGAAAAGCTCGGCCTGACCACGCTCGAAGCCGTCCACCGACTCGCTGAGCGGCTCGGCCTTCGAGCGCGAACCGCAGGCTACGCCGGACTGAAGGACAGAAACGCGCGAGCCCGCCAATGGGTCTCCTTTCCATGGCCCATCAAGCGAGAGCTCCCAAAGGCCACCGACCTCTCCGATCCAGAGGGCGTCGACCAACACCTGATCGTCCGCGCCGTCACCCGTCACGAAAACAAGATCCGGCGCGGCCACGCGAAGAAAAACCGCTTCTCGATCCACATCCGCGGCGTGGAAGCAGGAGGTTTCGAACGCGCAGCGACCATCCTCGAGTCTTTGCGCCACAAGGGTGTTCCGAATTCGTTTGGACCCCAACGATTTGGCATGGACGCCGACAACGCCGAGCGTGCCCGCAGATGGATCCTCGGTGAAGAGCGCCCCTCCGGCCCACCTCGTATCCAAACGCTGATCCTCTCGTCGCTCCAGTCCGAGATCTTCAACCGCGTCCTCGATCGCCGAATCCGTGAAGGCTCCCTCACCCGCGCGCTCCTCGGGGACGTCATGAAAAAACACGACACCGGCGGGCTCTTCGACGTCACCGATCCGTCCACCGAACAGCCGAGGGTCGACGCCTGCCTGATCTCACCGACCGGTCCGCTGCCCGGCGAGAAAATGCGGACCGCCACCGGCCCCGCGAAGGAGCTCGAAGATTCGGTGCTCGGCGAGCTCGCCCTTCCAAGCATCGCCCTTGACAAGCTCGGACCGGGCACGCGCAGAGAGCTGCGCTATCCGCTCGAGCCCGACACAAACCTCATCCAGCTCGAAGGCGGCTATCAAGTCGACGTCACACTGCCCGGAGGCGCCTACGCGACGGTGCTCCTCGCCGAGCTGATGAAACCTAGCGAGCGAGTCGTGCTGAGGACGACCGAAGAAGCAGAAGACTGACCATCCTCGGACCCCTCAGAGAGCTCGTCGGCCCTGGGCGTGTGGTCATCCTCGGACCCCTGGGAGCGCAGCCATCTTGGCTGCGCGTAAGCTTCGCGGATTCACAGAGCTCGGTGGTCATCCTCGGACCCCTGG
>CAYXDO010000017.1:90860-102891 GCA_964463485.1 uncultured Myxococcales bacterium
CCTCGGACCCCTGGGAGCGCAGCCATCTTGGCTGCGCGTAAGCTTCGCGGATTCAGTCAGTGGGCAGATGCGGGTGATGGGTAGTCCGCGAAGCTTAGGCGCAGGCAAGATGCCTGCGCTCCCAGGGCGAGCTAGCTCCCAGGGCGAGCTAGCTCCCAGGGCGAGCTAGCTCCCAGGGCGAGCTAGCTCCCAGGGCGAGCTGGCTCCCAGGGCGAGCCCCTAGGGAGACTAGACTTTGCGGACGTTGTCTTTGCGCGCTACTCGCTTCATCGCGTTGCGAGTGTCGACGATGAGCTTCGCGTGTTGGCTCACGAGCTCGTAGTCGACCGAGTCGTGGTCCGTGAGAATCAAGACGCAATCGTGGCTCGCGATGTGTTCTGCGGTCAGCGTCACCGAGCCGAGCCCGAGGTCGTACTTCCTCGTGCGCGGGATCCGCAGAATGAACGGGTCGTGGTAGCTCACGTCGACATCGAACTTCTGCAAGAGGTCGATGATCTTGAGCGCCGGCGACTCGCGCATGTCGTCGACGTTTTTCTTGTAAGCCACACCGAGGACCAACACCTTGGACCCGTTGAGTGGCACTCGCTTCTCCGACATGGCGTACACGAGCCCGTCGATCACCGAGTACGGCATGTTCGTGTTGATCTCGCCGGCGAGCTCGATGAAGCGCGTGGTGAAGTCGTACTCCCGCGCCTTCCACGTCAGATAAAACGGGTCGATCGGGATGCAGTGGCCGCCGAGGCCGGGCCCCGGATAGAACGGCATGAACCCGAAAGGCTTCGTCGCCGCCGCGTCGATCACCTCCCAGACGTCGATCCCCATGCGGTTGCACAAGAGCTTCAGCTCGTTGACGAGCGCGATATTCACGGCGCGGAAAGTGTTCTCGAGGATCTTGGCCATCTCCGCGGCGCCCATCGAAGACACCGCGACCACGCGATCGATGATCGCGGAGTAGACCGCGACCGCGACGCGCAAGGACGCGGGGCCGTGTCCGCCTACGACCTTCGGGATCGTACGCGTCTCGAACTTCGGATTGCCCGGATCCTCACGCTCCGGAGAGTACGCCAAGAAGAAGTCCGACTCCGCGCGAAGGCCGGTCTTCTCGAGGATCGGCTTCATCACCTCTTCGGTCGTGCCAGGATAGGTGGTCGACTCCAAGATCACGAGCTGGCCGCGACGCAGGCCGGTCGCGATCGCTTCGGACGTGTCACGAACCGGCCCCAGATCGGGCTCGCGGTTGTGATCGAGCGGCGTCGGCACGGCGACCAAGAGGACGTCCGGCTGGCGGATCTTGGTGAAGTCGGTGGTCGGCATGAACCGACCCTCTGCGATCGCCTTGGAGAACCGAGAGAAGTCGAGGTGTTTGATGTACGACTCGCCCGCCATGAGCTTGTCGACCTTGGCCTGATCGATGTCGAAGCCCATGATCGAGAAGCCCGCGTTATAGAACGCCTGAACGAGCGGCAGGCCCACGTAGCCAAGGCCGCAGATCCCTACGAGGGCCTCGCGGCTCTCGATTTGCTGCATGAGAAGGTCGACGTCGTAAACGGTAGTCATGTGCTGCGCCTTGCGCGAACGGGTTCGGCGCGGCTCGCTTAGCACCTGATCGGTCGACGTGGAAAGCGAGAACCGCGGCGCAGGATCTAGGGAGACGCGCCTTCCTTGGCGATTTTTTCGATGATCTTCTTCACTTCGTCGGCGTCTTGGGCGGTCTTGTCGAGCTCGAGGTAGCGTCGGTAGTGACCCACTGCCTGCTTCTTGTCTCCCTTGGCGGCGTAAGCGATCCCGAGGCCGCGTTCGGCCTTGGCGAGCGTAGGCTCGAGCTCCAGAGCCTTTTTGTAGGACGCGATCGCTTCGTCGGACTTTCGCTGGCGGAAGAGCACGTGTCCGTCTTCGAGGGCATCGAGGGCCTGCTCGAGGCGCTTCTTCTTGGCTAGCAGCTCCGGGTTCACTTCCTGCTTCGGGAGGGCTGGCTCTTGTTTCGCCTTCCAGTACGCTCCGCCTACGGCCGCAAGAACTACCACCGCGACGATCCCGACCGTGACCGAGGTCGGGAGCCGCCGTTTCGGAGCCACCGTAGGCAAGGGCTTGGCGACATCCAAGGCCGCGATCGCTTCGACGCTGGAGCCTGCCCGCGGAAGCGCCGGGCGTTTGTCACGCTCTTCTTCCTCCGCGAGCTCGGCGACCAGAAGGTGGGCTGGCTTCGCGCTCGGTCTCTCAGCCTTCGGGGGCGGCGCCTTGGCCGCGGGCAGGGGCGGCGGCGCAGGAGCGGGGGCGTCCCGGCCGGCCGGGTCTCCCTCGTCGGCCTCCTCCTCTACGCCGATGCGCTTGGCGGCCTGCAGGCGCGCCATCCAGCTCGATGGGGTGGTGTCGTCGGTCGGCTTCGGCACGGGTAACGCATTTCCTGCGCGAGAAACGAACCGCGGGCGAGGCCCCTCGGCTCGAGCCCCGCCGCTTGAGCCGCTCACGACGGCCACGCCGCTCGGCAGCACGTCCGTGAGGCTCGCGCCGCAGGCGGGGCACACACTTGCGCCCTCCTGCGCGATCGCCACCTGGCAGCGGGGGCACCGCACGCTCCGACTCTACCCGAGATCGTGCACCCCCGAGAAGCGCGAGCTTCGGCGCCAGTCACTCGTCGCCAAGACCACCCGAATCGATCGCGACGCGGCCTTGCCCTCGCGGTCCCGCCTGGCTACGCACTCTAGGCGATGAGTGCCGCCGGCCTCCCTACGGTCCACCGGGTGGTCGGTACGGCCGGGCACATCGACCACGGCAAGACATCGTTGGTGCTCGCCCTCACCGGCGTCGATACCGATCGGCTGGCCGAAGAAAAACGCCGTGGGATCACCATCGTGCTCGGGTTCGCACCCCTCGACCTCGGTGACGGCACCGCTGCTGGGCTCGTCGACGTGCCCGGACACGAGCGCTTCGTCCGAACGATGGTCGCGGGCGCGAGCTCCATCGATCTCGCCTTGCTCGTCGTGGCCGCCGACGAAGGCGTCATGCCCCAAACCCGGGAGCACATCGAAATCTGCGAGATCCTTCAGATCCCCGCCGCCATCGTCGCCCTCACCAAGATCGATCGCGCCGACGCCGAGGTCCGTGAGCTGGCGATCGACGACGTCAAGTCCGCGCTCGCGAAGACGC
This sequence comes from uncultured Myxococcales bacterium, assembly GCA_964463485.1. Taxonomy (GTDB): domain Bacteria; phylum Myxococcota; class Kuafuiibacteriia; order Kuafuiibacteriales; family Kuafuiibacteriaceae; genus CAYXDO01. The sequence continues at coordinate 94,008 of CAYXDO010000017.1, forward strand.
GCTTCAAGAACGCCCCGATCGTTCCTTGCTCGGCGAAGACTGGCGAAGGCGTAAGCGATGTGCGCGAGGCCCTGCGCGAGGCCCTGGTGAGGCTCCCCGCCTTGGAGCGAAGCTCCGGCGGCGCTTTTTTGCCGATCGACCGCGCCTTCACCGTCAAAGGTTTTGGCACCGTGGTTACGGGCACGCTCACGCGCGGGCGGCTCGAGCTCGGGGAGCTCGTAGAGATTCTTCCGCCGATTCCGGGACGTCCCATCCAAGGACCGGTTCGTATCAGGAGCCTCCAGGTCTTTGGCCGCGATGTTTCGGTCGCGGAGGCCGGCGATCGCACCGCCGCGAGCCTCACGAGCGTGGAGCTCGAATCCGTGAGGCCCGGACAAGCGCTCGCGTCGCCCGGTCGAATCCGACCCACGCGGATCGTGGACGCGAAGCTCCACGTGCTCGCGAGTCGAAAGCGGGCCACCAAGAACGACGCCTCCATCACCTTTCACGCCGGCACCGACGTCATCGACGGCCGAGCCACGTTGCTCGATGCCGATCTGGTCGAGCCTGGAGCTTCGGCCTTTGCCCGCCTTCGCCTCGCCAAACCCATCGCCGTCTTCGCGGGCCAGCGTTTCGTGCTCCGAGGCTTCGACGAGAAGGACGCCGGACGCACCATCGGAGGCGGGATCGTGCTCGATCCCGAGCCCCCTCGAAGGAGGCGCCTCGTCGACTCGACCCGCGAGATCTTGAGCGCCCTAGAAGCTCGCTTCGCCGACGGAGCGGACCCTGGATCGCGAAGGGGAGGGCGAGAAGAGACGCGTTCGCTCGTGACGGCGGCTTCAGCCTTAGTCGCAGAGCGAGGTCCGCGCGGTCTGTTGATCGAGTCCCTCGTGCGAAGGCTGGCGATCGATCCGTCGTCGGCGCTCGAGGTCCTAGGGGGCCAGCTGGTGATGGACGGACGAGCTTACTCCCCCAAGGCCATCGAGCTGCTGTTCGAACCGATCTTGTCCACGTTGGCGGCGCACCGTGACGAACACGGAATGAAAGGCGGCCTAGCCTTCTCCGAGCTCAGGAGCCGACTCGGCCGCGGAGCACCCAAAGCGGCGTTGGCCGCGGCGACCAAAGAGCTCTCACGACAAGGAAAGGTCCAGGAGGGGCCCGACGGGCTGCGCCTCGAAGGTCAAGAGAGCCGTCAGAGTGTAGGAGGCGACAAACGAGCGGAGATCGTGAAGATGCTCGGCGCCAAGGGCCTCGAGCCCCCGGACCTCGACGAGGTGGCCAAAGGAGTGAAGCTCCCGGAGAAAGCCTTCAAGGACTTGATCTCGTCGATGACGAAGTCCGGGGAGCTCATTCGAGCAGGCGCGGTGTTCTTCGCGCGCGCCCCTTACGACGACGCGAAGAAGCGCGTGCTCGACTACATCGCGGACAAAGGCGCGATCTCGACCGCGGAGGCCAAGACGCTGCTCGGGGTGTCGCGAAAATTTCTGATCCCTTTCCTCGAGTCCCTCGACAAAGCCAACGTGACCGCTCGCGTGGGCGAGGTACGGCGGGCCCGCCGCTGAAGCGCCGCTTCGCGTTCGTGGCGCGAACGAGCTTCCCGGAGGGCGCAGCCGAGGGCCGCGAACGGGGATCGTGGAAGACATCCGTTGACGCGGAGCGCTCAGGCGCTAGGATGGTGCCGTCCTCCGATCGGGGGCCGTTGTGGTTTCGACGGGGGGAGTGAATTCGAAGATGCGTGTCCGGGAGCCGTGCTTGCCGGTCAAAACAGTACGGAAAGTACAACTGCCGAAGAGCCCATGCTCATGGCAGCGTGATCTAGCGAAAAACTAGAGAACGCCGTTCCGCTCGTCCCCCCGCCCGTGGGTACGAGACGGGGCGAGAACAAAACGGGATTGGTCCCCACGGAAGCCGTGGCCGTGGGGAACGAAAAAAAAGCGGCTGGTTTCGAATGGGCCGTGCCCGTGAGCCCAGGCGAGGCGAGATTGATCACGAGGCTACACACGTAGGATCTTCGTTGGATCTTCTCTCGGACGCGGGTTCAACTCCCGCCGGCTCCAGCCTACTTCTCCTTTTGTTTCCAGTGGTTGCGCCCACTGTCAAAAGGGGTGTCAAAAAACTCCGGCGCGCCAATCGCCTGGCGCAGCTCGATCACCTCGGCCCTCGTGAGGTCGACTTTGAGCTTCGCGACCTCGCCCGAGAGCAGCTCCCAGGGCAGCTCGGAGTAGAGGTTCATGATCCCTTCGGGACGTCCGTGGGTGGCCCATTTGAGGACATCGTCCCGAGCTCCGTCACTTCGGGCCAGCGTGATGAACGTGCGCCTCGTGTCGTGCGTCCGGCGATGGCGGAATCCGAGGAGCATGCAGTCGTCGTGAAGTCGCTTTCGGCATGTGTCACTTCGCCAGAAGGTACGTCCGTCCGCGTCGCTCCGGAGATCGGGGTACGGGATCAGCAAATCGTCAGGACCGGGAGCCCGCCCGAAAGTCGCGCGCCAACCTTCGAGCAACCAAGTCGCGAGGATTCGCGCGAGCGCGGGATGGACCGGAACCTCGCGCGGCGTGTCTGTTTTTAGAGGGCCGACCTTCTTCGTCTTCGTGTCGTACGATTCCGCGACGAGCAAGCAGCCGAGCGGTTGTCGGTTGCGATCGTAACGGCCGACGCGAAGCGCGGAGACCTCGCCGAACCGGAGTCCGCCGAGGAAGAGGACGGCGTAGAAGGTTCGACGTTCGACCGGGATCAGCTCCGAGCGAACGAACACGGCGCCCACTCTCCACGTTGGGTCCTTGTCTCGCATCTTCGGCAACTCACCCTTCCGGAGGACGCACGGGTTGCTGTCCACCAACTCTTCGACCTGGGCATCCCGGAACATGGTGTGGAGCAGCCCGTAGATATGCCGAACAGTCCTCGGTGCGAGAGTTCCCTTCTTCAATGCCCGAACGAGATCCCGAATGTGATGCGGCCGAACCGTCTCAATCCGGAGTTCGCCGAGGTGCGGCATGGCGTGCGCCATCCGGGTCCAGCTTGGACTCCGCCTCCGGGGACACAATCGAGAGAGCAGTTGCGGCTGGGTTGGATTGCCAGAGCCGCACGGACTGAGCCGTCTTTCCCCGCGCTCCTTCGGCAGAAAAGCGGAGATCCAGGGCGGGTTCGGCTGCGCACGTGTCGATGCTGGCGCCCTGCTGCTCGATGGCCTCGACTGGAAAGCGGGCCTCAACCCTGCCCCCGTTCGCCCGCGACGCGAAGACACCTTCGATGACCGAGCGTCCGTTCCAATCTTCGAGTCGAACGCGAGCCGAAGGGTCGTTCGAGTGCAGAACCACGACAAATTCCGACTGGGTTTTCGTGACCTCAGCGGTGGCCGCAAACGGGGTCACCTCCGCGGCGTCCGGAGACGAAACGGGTGCTTTGGTTTCGCTCGTGCAGCCGAACAAGGCCAGGAGTAGTGCTCTCCGCAAACTCATCACTGACCTTCCTCGGTCGAGGCGCTCAACATGAAGCCGACTTGTCCATGGTAGGGTCCGGCGAGCACCGGAATGAGTATGAGTTGCCGGGTTCCGGACCTGACCGTATCCATCTCTCCGGTTCGGAAAAACTTTGCGGCGGCGGCTTTCCACACGGGGATTGCTTCTGCGGGAGACAATGCATTCACGAAATCCAGACCGGCCTTACTCATGATTTTCGGGGGACCGGCGACCGAAAGGTGAAAGATGTTCGCTCCAAAGTCGCCGCTTCCCGGACCTGCCATTTCGTCAGTGATTCGAAGTCCGTCAGGGCTGCCTTTCGCGAACGAGTAGTAGTCGCCGGGTGGGTAGTCCTTTGCCATCTCGGCGCTGACCCGCTCAAGGCCTCGCGTCGGTCGGACCTGGTAGCGTTTTTCGACGGACTCCAGGCCAGGCACACCCAGTCCGAGAGGGAGGGCCTTGGAGACGGGCTTCGGAGGCTGCAGCGGGGGCGGAGTCGGCGGAGGGACTGGCGGGATCGATGGGCGGGGTGCTTGCTCGACCTTCTGCGGCGGGGCCGATCTCGGTTCGTCGCAGGCCAATGAACACCCTGCGAAGAGGGCCGGAATCCAGAATCTCGCAAGCCTTGAGCCGCAGGGCTTCATGTTCAACCTCCGAGGCACGTGTACCGTCCCACGCAGTCAGACGAAGTTTGGCAAGTGACTTGATCGGAGCAGTCAGCCGAGGCGCATTGCCGGAATTGGCAGAAGTCGACCTGGCTACCTTCGGCTGAAAGCAAGGACGGGTCGGAGTCGAGGCAGTGATACGGGCTGGTCGGGCGACCGCATTCTTCCCAGTACCGCGCGCCGTCGCACAATTCGGTGCAGGCGCCCAAGTCTGGCTGATCGAGAAACACGGGGATCATGATGCACACGGGTGTGCAAAAGCCCCCCGGGCCGAACACGAGCCCAGCATCGGCGGTCGTATGGCCCGAAGGGACCGATGCGCTCGCGTCGGCCAAGGGTGCAACGCGGCCCGAGGCGCACGGAACCGCACAGCGATACGAGCTCAGGGTCCATTCTTCGCCGCCGCAGCACGGCGCCGGAGGGTTGCAGACGTACTTGCAGTCGCCTTCCTCGAAGCAGTGCCCAGAAGCCGAGCCTTCGACGGTGGTCGGCGACACTCCGCCGGAGACCGAGGCCGAGCAATCGTTCACCGAGTGCGCTGACAGGTCGATGAAGGTCCCCGGCGGGCACTTCGCGTTTTCGCATGCGATCTCGGACGTCCGGTCACAGGCGAGGCTCAGCCCGAACAGGGCGAGCACGAGCGCACGCGCCCATACGAATGTGAGCACAGCTCACACGAGTGCACGTAGGACTTCCTAGAATCAATGCCGGAGTGAGCGCGACTCACACGTGGTAAGTACGGCGGCAGAGCTCGGTCGGCTCGTGGGCCGTCGGATCCGTGCGCTCCGGCAGAAGCGCGGGTGGCAACAGGTTGATCTTGAGGCGCATCTCGAAGGTGCGGCAACGCGGTCCTCGGTGTCCTACTTGGAGAACGGTCGGATCTTTCCCTCGCGCGACACCCTGCATGCCCTCGCTCGGGCCTTTGAGGTTCCCGCCGCGGCCCTCGTTCTCGATCCGGCCGACCGGCGTCAGCGGATCGCGTTGGCCATTCTCGATTGCGACGAAGACCTCCTTCCCGGGCTTGAGAAGTTGGTCGACGCGGGGGAGTCAGATTCGACTTGATCTGGACCCGAAGACTGCGCGCTTTCCCCGGCTTCGCGCGCACGCTATGTCCGAACCGTGGCTCGTTTCTATCGCGTCATGCGCCCCGCGGACGACGCCCTTCCGATCGCGGGATCCGGCGCCACGAAGCTCGGCGTCCGCGTTCCGAAGGACATCGCTCCCAACGCCGATGGCGAGGTCGCGCCATCAACCGGAGGGATGTCGGTGGCACCGACGCTCGGCACGCTCCCGTTATCTCTCGTGCCCGCGCGGCTCGCGCATCTCGTGCCCGGAGCCTACGGCAACAACAAGGACCGCGTGTGGATGATGGGCGATGGTCCCTTTGTCAGCGGGCCAGTGGCTCCAAAGTTAGATCTGAACGTGGACCGACTGGATCACGCGAACGTCGAGCCCGATGCTACAATGCCGCTCGGAGACTACGTTGGAGCCCTCGAAGCAACTCGAAGCGCCTGGTCAAATGCGCACTGAGCGCAGCGTGCTGAAGGAGCAGATCGGGCTCATGCTCCGCATCCGCGCGCTGATGGCCAGCGGGCGCGGCGATGACGATGAAGCGGACGAGCTCCGTGAACGTACGCTCGACACGTGGCATTCGCTCACACCAACAGAGCTTCGGTTTCTTCAAGATGCATCCGCGGATCTTCATGCGCTGCAAGGTTCCGAGCGCAACCCAACCTCGCACTCGGTGGACGCGAATGCGCTTCGCTCGCTGGGCGTCGCCGTCGAAGAGCAGAAATGGCCGAGCGTTCTCGAGCTCCTTCGATACAAAGTGCCCCAAATTCGCGAGGATTATCAGCTGTACTTCCGCGCGCGCGCATATCGCGCACTAGGATTTCCGGAGCTCAGCGTGCCGTTCATTCGGGCCGCTGCGAGCGTCTCGCCTTCGAACATCAACTTCGAGGCGCTCCTTCTCGACACGCTTTTGAGCCTCGGTTCGTTCAACGAAGCGGTCGAGCGCGCTGAGGAAATTGTGCGCGACCCGAACGCGCGACACCCGCGACTGAGGCTGCGAGCTGCAGACGTCTTCTTTCGAGCCGCGCAGCACGAGACCAATTCTGGGCGCCGAGGCGCGCTGTTCACCCGCGTCACCGAGCTCATCGAACGATCGATCGAAGGACACTCCAAACTTCCTGACAACGAACGGCTGCGAAGTGTCGAAGCTGGCGCCTGGATCGAGCTCGGCCTTGCCTACTCGCACTTGGCTGATCACGGGATGGCGACCTCCGCGTTCGAACGTGGGCTAGAGCGGTTCGGAGACCATTCGCTGGTCTGCACGGCGGCCGGATTGCACTACTTGAGGCTTGGAGATGCTCGCGGCGACCTGCTCCTTCGTCGAGCCGCGCAGCTCCAAGCGCAGGTGCCCTATCCGTACATGTACCTGGCGCATTCGGCGCTGAAGGAAGGTGACCGAGCCGCATTCGACGGCGCCGTCAAAGTCGCTCGTGAACGAACAACCTCGGCCAGCACGGGTGCGACCCTGGACGCCTGGATCGCGGCGATGAACGAGGAGGCTAGAGACGCCAAGGTCGCGTCCCTACGCTTCCCGGAGGTCTCCGACGAGGAACTGATCCCGACGATCGACCTGGCGGCGTAGGCCCTGGAATCGTTCGACGACTCAGAGACTCCGGAGGCCAGCCAGCCCTCAGGGCCTTGCGTACGGAAACGGAGTCGCCTGCTTCCAGGGCCTCAAGTGCCCGCGCGAGAAGCCTTTTGACGGTTTTGACACCCTCCGTCCGTTCCCGACTCTTCCCGACCCTTGAGGCCAATCCCGGAAACCGGATTGACCATACTTTCCGGACCCTTGGGACCCCAACCGACCCTTCCGTATCCTTCGGGTCGCGCTTGCCCCCGATTTCAACTCCCGCCGGCTCCAGTCTTTTCTCTGCAGTTACAGCTACTTGGTCGGTGTCAGTGCCACTGTCAGTGAGGTTTGGTACCTCGGGGACGGAACCCGCCTTCGGGCCCTTGATCGAGTACTTCATCATCTCGGCGCATACGGCTTGCCACGGCTGACGGTTGTAGCCGTCGCGAACGGTCTCGACCGGGCACGGGTGCGTCACTCGGCTCATGATCTCGGAGTTGCAGCCCGCCGCGACTGTGAGGCTGATAAACGTTGACCGGCCATCGTGGGGCGATCTCCGACGAAGCCCGAGCTTCTTCAGGTCGCCGCAGATTCGCTTCCGGAAGGTGTCCGCGCTCCACTCCGTCGTCGGGCCGCCGTTGCGTCTACCGCGAGCCCGGTCGAGTGGCTGAGGCACGATGAGGTCGTCGATGGTCGGTGGACGACCGTAACGTTCGGCCCATCCCTTTGACCACCAACGATCAAGCATCGCCTGAGCCCGACAACATCGTCGTGTCCGAACACGGTGCCTATCTCATCGACTTCTCAATCGGCATCTGTCTCACCCCAGAACCGGGCCTGACGCGGGCTACGAAGGTCGGCGAGAAGGAGACGAACATGACCTGGCCCGTACGCGCCGTCGAGTTCGGATCGCTTCCTCGAGACCCTGACCGGGACGCCCCGTTGGTTGACGTCCGCGTGCCAACTCGCACGCGGCAAGAGATCGTCTTATCGCCAACTCTGGAGCGGAAGCTTGACCGCGTCGAGAGCGAGATGCGCTTCGCTCCGAAGTTCGCGCGGCAGGGACTCGCACCGAAGAGTCGCCTACTCTTCGTGGGTCCGCCGGGCTGCGGCAAGACGCTGTGCGCTGAGATCATTGCCGCCGACCTCGACCTCACGCTCGTGTACGCGCGCTTCGACGGAATCGTGTCGTCGTACCTCGGCGAGACAGCGAGCAATCTTCGACGTGTCTTCGGGTACGCCGCGCAGTCGCCGTCGTTGCTGTTCTTCGACGAGTTCGACGCGCTCGGCAAACGACGCGACGACGCGCAGGACGTCGGTGAGCTCAAGCGAGTCGTGAGCAGCTTCCTCCAGATCCTCGACTCGTACCCGCGCGACAAACTCGTCATCGCTGCGACCAATCACGAAGGTCTGCTCGACCCTGCGTTGTGGCGACGCTTCGATGAGGTGCTTCACTTCAAGAAGCCCACGCCGTCGCAGCTCGCACGCTTGATCGAGCTACGGTTGCGAAGCGTCCGAAGAGCACCGATTGATGTCTCAGCCTTGTCGGCGAAGATGCGTGGCTTCACGTTCGCAGATGCGGAGCGCGTGTGCTTCGAGGCCACGAAGTCGATGATGCTCGCCGGCACGCGCGAGGTTACGCAGGAGCTGTTGCTTGAGGAGCTCGCAGAGCAGAAGGCTCGCGTGCAGCTTGCGCATGGTCGCGCTGCCGCAAAGCGACAGGCGTGACAGTGGCCGAAGATAGCGGCCCGTTACTTCAGCTCCGCTCATCGCGGACGTTGCCGCGGCGCAAACGCCAGCCGAACTTTCCACCGCCACCGAGTCGTGATCCGCGGCGCCACGCAGCTCACCTTCGAGCGGGCTTGAACGACGTTCAGACCCACTTCAGCGAAGCCGTTCGACGGCGACCCGACCTGGCGACGGACGTACCGTAACGCTCGCGTGGGACCCGCCTGTCTCGTTGACCCATCGCGACCGACCGGTCGGCGTCCAGCTAACCTGGGGCCTCGTGCGTGGTGACGTATCGGACGACGAAGTCCGCTCAGCGATCTCGGCAATCGCGGCCTCCGATGCTTCCGATCCAGGTGCCTTCACTGACGGTGGATGGCGATCTCGACTGACCTCGGCGCCGACCGCGTGCA
>CAYXDO010000018.1:0-97682 GCA_964463485.1 uncultured Myxococcales bacterium
TCCGAGTCCGAGTCCGAGTCCGAGTCCGATGTCCGAGTCCGATGTCCGAGTCCGAAGTCCGAGTCCGAAGTCCGAGTCCGAAGTCCGATGTCCGAGTCCGAAGTCCGAGTCCGAAGTCCGAGTCCGATGTTCGAGTCCGAAGTCCGAGTCCGATGTCCGAGTCCGATGTCCGAGGTCCGAGGTCCGTGGTCCGAGTCCGATGTCCGAGTCCGATGTCCGAAGTCCGAGTCCGAAGTCCGAGTTGGTCATCGGGCTACGACGTAGCCGCACCCAGGCGAGGGGCCTACCTACTCGAGTCCCTTTTGCCGGACTTGGGCCGACCGAGACTCATACAGCCGCTCGAGATCGTAGTAGATGATGAGCTCGGCTCGGCGGTGCTCGAATCGCAGCAAGCGATTGACGAACATGTGAGCGTAGGCTCCTGCGCGGTCCTCGCGGTCCGCGGAGATTCTCCCCAGGTCCTCCAGCCGAGCGAGCCTCCTTCGAACGGGTCCGAGCTCGCTCGTTCGGTCGGCGAAGTGAGTCATGAACGCGGCAGAGTCGGTCGAGTCGAGGAGCTTCGACAGACGAGGCCGTTCGCCACGAAACCGGTCAGCGAGGGCTCGCTGTCGAGACGCCGTCGGTGCGACTTCCTTCTCGAACGATCCGCGAAGAGTCCGCGCGAGGTCGAGTCTTCCGGTCTCCTCCACGCCAAGGGCGGACCACAGTGCGCTCACGCCTGCGACCGCAATTCTCAGGCGCTCTTCGGTGTCGTCTCTCCGCGAGAGCCCCTCCAGGATCGCCAGTACACACCGGCTGTCGGCGTGGAACAGGCGTTCGGTCGCCGTCATCGCCTCCGGTCCGTAGCGCTCGAGCTCCCGTTCGTACGTGCCGAGCTCGAGCGTTCGAATTCTGAGCTCACTCGAGGGATCTGTGAGTGACTCGGCGAAGCGGCCGAGTCGCGAAATCACGCGGCCGGCTAGCGACCTCGATCGGGCGCGGAGTCTCAATCTCAGATGCCACTTAGGGTCGCCGTAGCGGACGAAGAACCAGCGGTCGATGAGTTGACTCTCCGCGAGGGCGCGGATCCACCCTCCGAGGCGAGTGGCAAGAAGGTCGTCCACCGCCGCCGGGCTGGCATACAGCTTCGCGAACACCCAGGGGGAGCCGGGAAGTAAAATTCGTCGGACGGGCTCTCGTCGGACAGTCGGCACGTCCGTAGCGGAGACCGGCGCACCGAGCTCGACCCGAGGCTTCGGGACCTCCTCTCGACGAGTCTGCGTGAACGTGATGACCAGGTCATGAACGAATCGACCCTCGGGTCCTCTGAGCACCGGACCCGAGGACGAGAAGGCCTCGGTGAGCAACGCGGACGGTCGTCCTGTACAAGACTGACACAGAATGTGAATGGAGAGGACATCGTCGAGATCTAGGATCAGAAAAGTATCGAGCTCCACGAGGTGGACCATTCGAGGCACGCCCAACTCATCACGGAGCTGCCGGACGAGTCGCACTCTCGCCGAGTCCGTCTTGGCGTTCGCCAGCCGCTCGGTCCAGGATCCATCCAGGCGCCATCGGGCCAGCGCCAAGACGGTCTTTCGGTAGCGAACTCTCGGGAGCGCGCGGGTCGTGGCGAGGAGCCCCCACTCGAAGCCGAAGACCGTCGCGAGCCCCTCGATTTGGAGGGAGCCCAGGAATCGAAAGAGGGGTGAGCATGACTTGTGCCTGAAGTTGAGCGCGCTCGTGAGTCGCGGCACCACCTCGAGACCTCGCGATCGAGAGTAGAGGACGAAGCGCCCGTTTCGCACCGAAACCACCAAGTCGGACAGCGGAATTCGACTGGCTATGGGTCCGCTGCCGCGTGCCAGAATTGGGATTTCGTGAGCACGGAAGACCGGTCGAACGACGAGGTTCGAAAGCGATGGGTCCGGCGAGGTGACCAGCTCCGCGAAGAGCACGCCAGGACGTTCGGCTTCTTCGGACCGGATGATTTCTTCTACCAGCGGGGCTAGGCGAGGGTCTGAATGACAGAATCGCCCGAGCGTCGTCGCGCCGGAGGGACCATGTTGGCCACCTAGGTGAAGGCGGAAGTCACCTCGGCGAAGGGCATCCTCGGAGGCTGCTGCGAGGCTCGCCATCACACCGAAGCTCCCTGGCAATGGCTTTTGGTCGGGCCCGCGAAGGGCGTCGAGCGTGGCCAACTCCCCCTCGACGATCTCGATTTCGTCCTGGTGTTGGGCGCGAGCCGCGAGGGTCCGCTCGAGGAGCCATGAATCCGTGGGGGCCCAGGGGATCGGAGCGTTGGGCTCGATCGGCGGATAACTCGGCCCGGAGCTCTCGTCGAACACCTCCGTCAAAGGCACCGAGCGACCCTCGTAGCGATCCACGAAGCGCTTCCTGAAGACCTCGAGCTCATCGGAGCTCGGGGTTCGGTGGAATCGTCGCAAGACGCCGACGGCGCGCGCCAACTCATCGACGACTTCATGCGAGAGGGTGAGCTTGGTCGCCGGCTTCACGAGGTCGACGTGAAACGCGTGGGGGAGCTCGACCGATCCGCTGAGCTCTCCGAGCGACTCGAAGAGCTGCCGGAAGGCATGAGTTGGTCGACCCACCGATTGTTGGTCGAGCCTTCGTAGCTCGGCTCGAAAGCGAGAGACTACGGCTCCTCCCCTCGCTCTTTCTGCGGCCCCTTCTGCGGAGCTCGGGGACAAGCCGTCGAGTCGGTCGGCGAGCAGGTCGAGCGGCTCCGGGCCGGTGATCGCGGGCTCGAGCTCACTTCGCAGGAGCCCTCGTTCGACGAGGCCGCGGACGAAGGCCGTGGCCTCCTCAGGATCGGCGTCCGCAGCGAGCTGGACGGCCGTGGCGAGCTCCTCGAGGGTGGCGAGCGGGCCGGCGCGATCCAAGGCCGCGTCGAGGTACTCCGATCGCTCTGCGGATTTTTGCGATTTTGCGCGGTCGACGTACCGAACACGCGACCCGCGGCGCTCGACGGTCACAGCAGGTCGGAATCGGAGCCGCCGCTCTAGCGCTGGGTCCGATTCCAGGTGCTCGACCACGGTCGACAGGAGCGAGAGCTCGAGGTGAGTGCTGGGTCGGTAGGCTTGCCTCGGAGGGAGCTCGAGGGAGGACTCTTCGGAGACCACGCCGATCGAGATCCCGGCGAACAGGCCGAAGGGGCTCGGGCGTCCGCACATGCGCGCGAAGTATTTGGCGAGGGTGAGCTCGAGCTTGGGGGAAGGAGCTTCGGTCGCGAGCCACCTGTCGAGCGCGCTGCCAAGGTCAGGAGAGGCAAAAAAGATCGCCTCTTTGACCTCGGGTCGCTGGGCCAAGCCTCTCAGGCGCCGTCGAACGAGGGTGCGATCGGACGCTACCGACTCGTCGAGCTCGTCAGGGCGCGCATGAGGGGCAGAGAGCCCTTCCCGGAGGGCGAGGAGCTCATCGTAGGGAAGGAGCGGCGAGCGAAGGACGAAGTGAGTCGAGGGCTGGTAGTCCTGAGTCCTCGAGCTCTTCGTCTGACTCATGACTTGGTCAAGGAGCGGCCGACGCAGCGGCGTCAAGCTTGGGCGCGCCGGCGCCGGTGACCATGCGCAGAGAGGTCAGGCTCAGGACGACCGGGATGGTGCGTCCGGCCTCTACGAGCGCTAGGTGGTCGTAAGGAGGCTGAATCACATCGACGTTTCCGCGGACATGCTGCGCCTGCGCCTGCTTCTGAACGTTGCGCTGGAACTCCTTGGCTCGGTCGGTGGTGTCGACCGAGACCAGGACGAGGTGGCGCTTGGGACGGGCGAACAGCCACGCCTGAAAAGCTTCGCCCTGATTGTACAGCCCGTCGAGCAGGACGATTTGGTCGAGTCGGTCAAACTCCAGCCAGTCCGCGATCGTGCGAAAGCCGCCGCTGTGTCCGAGCGCCACGACCGGACCTCTGGGGAGCTTGAAGGTCCCGAGCCGCTCGATCTCGCCCAACAGCGCCCCGAGGTCGGCGTGGAACACGTCTTCCTCGTCCGAGGCGGGAGCGTCGGGCACGATGAAGACGGCGTTCCGTTTGCTCGTTTCGAACTGCTTTGCCAGCCCGTGTTGCTCCCAGGCCTGGTCGGCCGCCACATGGTACCCATGTACGTAGACTACCGTCCCGGCGGCTTTCTGGCTGTAAAGTCGGGGCAGCCAAACGTGCGCGGCGCCTCGGGAGGTGATGAGTCGCAGATGTTTGCCACCCAAGACTTCGTCGGAGAGTGTGAGTCGCGGGGGGCCAGCATCGTCACGAGCGACACTCGTCGAGGTCGCCGCGGGTTCGAGCTCGGATTCAGACTCACTCTCGGCTGCCACGAGGGTCGGCCGAGCAACTGGCAGAGTACGGTGGTCCTTTGGCGGAGCCGGGTTGGGTGCCGGCTGTTTGACCGCCGGCTGTTTGACCGGCCGAGGCGCTTTGTCGGTCGGCGCCTCCTCGAGGCGAGTCATTTTTTGCGGCGTCGGCTCGAGCTTGGGGGCCATTGGAGGCTCGGGCTTCGCGGGCTCGATGTCCTCCGCGCTCTCCCGCTCGGTGACGACGAGGTGGTAGTGCTTGCCGGGGCTCCCGTCGATGTACCCATACCGGAACGGCAAGGGTTTGATCGTGTTGTCTCGAAAGAGCCGCCGGAAGCCCTCGGCGTGGCGCTGGCTCGAGTTGAGGAAGGGTTGCTCGAAGGCCCCGTACGCCTTCATCTTCAGACCAGCGGATTGGGCAAACGCGGGCGGGATGCCGGTGCTGTCGGAGACCATGACGACGAGGTTGTCGATCAGATAATTTCTGATGTTCGAGAAGTGATCACGCCAGAGCAGGTAGCTCGCGGCTTTCGTCATCGCCGAGACCTTGCCCTTGGCACCGAGGAACCTACCGATCGGCGAGTCCTTCGAGAAGCCGGTGTTCGAGAGGTCCGCTCCGAAGTGATGATGAGTACGGACCGGGGCAGACGGATCGCCCTTTTTTCTGAAAGTGATCTCTGAATCGGCGAAGGCAGGAGAGAAATCGGGAGATACCCAAGCGCTTCGTACCTTCTTTCCGGGCTGGACGTCCAGCGCTTGAATCTCGTCCGTAGAGAGTGCGTGGAGGGTTCCATCGGGCTCCGGACGAACGTAGCGCAGGCCGATGGGTTCATAGCCGTGAACGGCGAGCGCGATCATGAACAGCGCGATTTGGCCGGGGACCTCTCCTCGTTGGAGTTTCTGGAGGTTCTCGGTTTTGCTATCGTTGTAGTGAAGGAGCCCCGCGCTCATGGATCGGACGAGGGCGAGGGAGGTCTCGAGGCTCTTCTTGGGTACGCCGACGCGAAGGCGTCGCGGGTCACCGGCCTGTTCGAGCGAGAGCGTTGTGACGTCGGTGGCGAGCGGGAAGGTGGTGAGGGCCGAAATCAGGTCTCCGCCTCCGAATGGGTACACGACGGTGGTCGGCGCGGCGGGGGGGAGCTCGGCGGCGATGTAGTCCTTGGCTCGATCGTACCCTTTTCGGTAGCGCTCGATGCTCGACCGCATTTTCGTGCAGTGGCGCTCGACGACTTCCGCGTCTAGATTTGCTGGAATGGGTGAGTCGTCCCCGCAGGCCACGACTCTGTAAATCAAGCGAGCGTCTTCGTCGAAGGTCGCGGGATCGGCGTGGGCCGTACTATGCAGGAGCCCAAGGGCGAAGATGGTGCGGACGGCTAGGGTCGGTCTGTTCATGACGGTCTGTTCATGAGATCGGTTCGGAATTGGCCCTTCTCGGGGCCTCAGTTGGGGGGGAGGAGCAGGGCGGACAGAGTATCGCGGGCCTCTCGCATGGCGGCTTCGCGCGTGGTTTGCGAACCCGCGCCGGTGACGTTGCCGATGCCGAACTCGGGTGGGAGCAAATATTCGAGGTTGTCGTAGGCTGGCTGCGACAAGCCGATGGCGAACGTATAGATGTCGTCGCTCGGGTCGCCCACGGACGCGTAGATGGCGGTTTGGGCGTCTTCGGGGCGGAGCTTCGAACCGGCTTGACCGGATCCGAGGATGAGGAGCATGGCCGGTTTCTTTCCGCACACCGCCTGAGTGCGCAGGGTGCGGGCGGCTTTGGTGACTCCGTCGTAGAGCACGGGCAGGCCCGAGTGACCATTCAGGAGCTCGGAGACCGCGATGCGGACCGACTCGCGATCGGGGGTGCTAGGTACGCGGACTTGCACGGAGTCACTCGGGCCGAAAGTCACGAGGCCGTAGGACGTCCCATCGAGGAAGGCCGTCTCGGCGAGGATGGTGTCGCGGAGGAGGTCGATGTGATGGCGCTCAGGGTCGGCGATGACCGCCTGCTGGGAAGCGTCGACGACGAGCATGAGATCGAGGCGCGCGGGGACGCTCTGGCATTTGGGCAGGGCTCGGAGCTCGAGGTCGATGGATCGGCCAGCGGACCCATCGAGGCTCACCAGGATGCAGCCTCGTCCGACCTGGTTCTGTTCGCCGTCCAACGCTGCCACATCGAGGGCGATGGGGCTCCCTTTCGGAAAGCTGGCGAGGACGTCGGCGATCGGGTCGACCGGGTAGTGCGCGGTCGTGTGGGCGACGACTTTCTCGTCCGTTCCAGGGGCGTTGTGGGGGCGAGAGAGGATTTTTTCGCAGTCACCACCGGACACGGCGGAGATGTCGAGCTCACGCACGTCCGCTTCGACGACCTCGTCCAGGAAGAAGGCATGGAGCACGTCCGGTTCGCGGGCGCAGGACGTGGCGATCGTACAGGCGGCGATCAGCGGCGCGGTGAGGGGAAGGCGCCCTTCGGAGCTGCGAGGGAACATTTCATTCGAGTCTACTGCGCTTCGGCTGGGAGTCGATAGTTTGTGACGCACGGTGAGTTTGTGCTCGCCGGAGCAAGCACCGTCACAGCCGCATCGGCCGTTGGCTGAGTGAGGTGCGGTCGTCGCTGGGTCCGGCGTAGAAGGTCAGCCCGCCGTTTTCTCGAGTCGAGACGAGGATGTGCTCCCCGGCGTGGATTCGGCCTTCGAGGATCCGGGACGCGATCGGGGACTCGACGATTCGCGCGAAAACCTGACGCATGGGCCGCGCTCCGAACCGCGCGTCGAAGCCACCTTGGTGTACGACGTACTCGAGCGCGCCGTCGTCCAGGGTGAAACCGATGCCGCGCTCGTCGGACAACTTGAGGCTCGAAGCGCGAGCGATTCTTCGCGCGATCTCCCGCGCCTCACCGCGTGTCAGCGGGGCGTAAACGAGCCGTTCCTCTACGCGCCCATAGAGCTCCGGAGGCATCGAGCGTTTGGCTCGTTCGAGGACCGCCCGCTCCTGAGCTTCCAGACGCTCCGCTTTCTCCGCTTTGGCGGGGAGCTCCGCCGTCTCGGATCGACCCGGGCGCTCGCCGAAACCAATCGACCGCGAGGCATCGAAGAGCTCCGCGCCGAGGTTGGAGGTCATGACGATGATCGTCTCGCAGAAGGAGACGGACTGGCCTTTGGAGTCGGTGACTCTTCCTTCGTCGAGGACCTGAAGGAAGATCTGCAGCACGTCGCGGTGGGCTTTTTCGATCTCGTCCAACAACAGCACGCAGCTTGGACGTTTGCGGACGGCATCGGAGAGCTGTCCGCCGGCGTCGTGTCCCACGTAGCCGGGAGGAGCGCCGACGAGGCGAGCGATCGAGTGGCCTTCGGAGTACTCGGAGAGATCGAAATGCAGGAGCGCGTCGAGCGATCCGAACAAGATGGACGCGAGCGCTTTGGCGGTCTCGGTCTTGCCGACTCCGCTCGGGCCGAGCAGCAGGAAGGAGGCTTGCGGGCGCTTGGCCGAGAAGCCCGCGGCGTTTCTGCGCATCACTTCGGCGATTCGTTTGAGCGCGTCGTCGTGGCCGACGATGTGCTCGGCCAGGAGGCTCTCGAGCTTCAGGAGCCTCTCTTTGTCGGAGGCGAGGATCCGATCTTTGGGAACCTTCGCACGCTCCGAAACGATGGCCGCGATGTCGGCAGTGCTCACTTGCTGCGAGCCCGAACGCGCTGCGCGGGAGCCTGCGAAATCGATGAGCGCGAGCGCTTTGTCGGGGAGCTGTCCTTCGGGGATGAAGCGCGACGACATCTTCACTGCGGCCGAGACGGCGCCGTCCTCGTAGTGAACGCCGTGATGTTTGGCGAACGCCGGAAGCACGAAGCGAATCATCTGCTCGGCCTCGCTCGGGGAGGGCTCGGACACTTGGACCGGATAGAACCGGCGTTTGAGCGCGGGATCGGACTCGATGTGTTTTTTCCACTCCGCGGGTGTCGTGGCGCCGATGCAAGGGAAGGCGCCGCGGGCGAGCGCGGTCTTGAGCTCGTTGGCCGCGTCGAGCGCGCCGTCTCCGGAGGCGCCGGCGCCGACGAGGGTGTGGAGCTCGTCGAAGAAGATGACGATACGACCTTCGGAGCGCTCGACTTCCTCTTTGATGCCCTTGAGCTTCTCGCTGAAGGCACCGCGGAAGTGAGTCCCGACGAGCAGCGATCCGACGTCGAGCTCGAGGACGATTCTGTCGCCGAGGGACCCGCCGAGGCGAGTCAGTTTTTCGGCGAGGCACTCGACGATCGCGGTCTTGCCGACGCCGGGCTCACCGATGAGACAGGGGTTGTTGGAGAATCGTTTGCCGAGGATGTCGATCAAGGCTTCGATCTCGCGATCGCGGCCGACGATCGACTCGATGCGCCCCTCGAGGGCCTCTACGCTGAGGTTGCGGGCGAGGCTGGTGAGCCACGGATAGCGGCTGGGAGACAGCCGGTAGCGACCTGCGGGGTCGTCGTCGTCGAGGGGCTCGAGGTCGTCTTCGAGGTCGTCGATGTCGGCGGTGGGCACGAGGAGGGCCTCGGGCTCCAAGAGGGAGACTCGTTCGGCGGGGGTGGGCACGAGGGTCGCGTGGGAGACGCCGGGTCGGACCGTGAGCTCGTCATGTCCGTAGGTGGAGGGCCTTTCGGTCCGAAGGGAAGGTGAGTAGTCCCAAGGCGACTCTGAGCGTTGCGGTCGCTCGGTAGGTTCATGGGCGCCGGGCGTGCTCGCGAGCTCGACCATCCAGCGCGGCATGACGCGGGTGAGCACGCGCAGAGCTCCGGACTTGATCACGTCGATGGGCGTACCGGCGTCCACGAGCAATCTTCGCGCCGCGGATCTCGGCGATTCGATGACGGCGACGAGCAGGTGAAGGCAATCCGCATGGGGCGAGCCGCAACTGGCAGCCAAGCTTTCGGCTTTCTTGAGCACCAACGGCATGAGCTCGGCGCTTTCGGAAAGGTCACCGGAGGCATGGACGAGTAGGCGATCCTCGTCGATCCCTCTTTCGAGCAAGAAAGACTCTGCCGAGTTGCGGGTCGTGAACATCGCGAGCAGCACGTGCCCGGAGGTCATGGGTTGGTCGGTCGCGCCCGCGATGTCGGCAGCTTCAGCGAGGACCTTGGACAAGGCGTCGGAGCGGGTCATGGAGAGGCGAGGTCTCTTCCATACCTATTTCGGCTTCTGCTTCCTAGCCCATGAAAGATCGAACTGATCTCGGAGCTCGCCGATTCGGGCAGGTGTGCCGGGGAGGGCGATGGCGCGACCGCCCGAAAAACCAATTCCCCAAGGCTCGAGGGTGTGGCGCCAAACGCGCAGGAGATCCTCCGCGGGCTCGTTGTGGAGGGCCACGTGTTCGGCGACGTATTGGTTTACGATGCGAGCGAGCGCGGCCGGGATCTCCTCCACGGCCTTGACTCCTCCGAACAAAATCGAAGCGTCGACCCACTTTCCCGACTCCAAGGTGCCGTCGAGGAAGTTGGTCAGTGTGTCGCTGTGGAGCTGATAGACGAGCTCTTCGGGCAAGCTTCGGCGACGGTCGAGGTAGCGAGCCCGCCACCCGAGCCAAGCGTCGTCTTCCGGAATTCGACCATCGAGGAACGCGGCGACCCACTCCGGCCTGAACTCCGCGCAGGTGTCATAGAAACTCTGGGCGTTCGCGATGACGTCGTCGTCGTAACCCGCGGTTCGGTACAGCTCGAGCAGATCGATCGTCAGCCCCCGCATGCGGGCCAGGACGAAGCTGGAGCTCGGTGCATGCTGCGACTGCACGGCCATCCGGGCGAAGCGGCGCTCGACATCCAACTCCGAGACCTCGGCGTGGCTGGCGCGGATGAGCGCTCTTGCAAACGCGGCCATCTCCATGTCGCCGTAGGCCACCATGGTGTGCGAGATCAGCATCTTCTCCGGCTCGCCGTAGCCAGCGAGGTCGCCCACGCGAGCGAAGATGCGCCCGTCGACGAGCGACTTCAGCCTCGGCAGCAGGCGAGCGTCGGCGTCGATGGGCACGACCTTGACCGAGTCCGCGAGCACCTGCGCGAAGGCGCGGACGGCGTCTTTGGTGTCTTCGAGCGTGTAGGCGAAGAGGTCTTCGAGGTTGCCCGTGTTCGCCGGGTTGAATTGTCGCTCGCCGAGGCGAACCAAGTGCTGCTCGATGATGGACGCCTGTTCGGCGTTCAACATGCCTCGCTGGATGAACCCGGCGAGGCTCGAGACGAAGCGGCGAATTGCCCGCTGGTGCGCCTCGCTCAGCAGTTCGAGGCGCGACTCGAGGCCCGAGGCGTGCACCGAAATCGCCCCACGGTAACTTGCCTCGGCGCGGCTGTCGACTTCCGTACCTCGTCTTCGACTCGCGTCGGGCTCACCTCGAGTAGGACGGACACGCTCCATCTCAATTGCTCGGAGTTTCCCGACCCATTGACCCGCCGAAGCGCCTCTTGCATCGAGGCCCCATGTCAAACGAGTTGATGCTCGAGACCGCACCGGGAATCGTGGCGCGAACCGGGCCCCTCGTCATCGTCGTCATGGACGGCGTGGGCCTTGGCGCAGAAAACGAAGGCAACGCCGTCCATCTCGCGCGTACGCCCGTGCTCGATCGCCTCATGACCGAGCATTCGCATCTTTCATTACGGGCTCACGGCACTGCGGTCGGCTTGCCGTCCGACGACGACATGGGCAACAGCGAGGTCGGCCACAACGCGCTTGGCGCTGGCAGGGTCTTCGCCCAAGGAGCCAAGCTCGTGGGCGAGGCGATCGCGTCGGGACGCCTGTTCGAAGGCCCGGTCTGGAGAGGGATCGTGAGCGCGGTGCGCGAAGAGCAAACGACGCTCCACTTTCTCGGGCTGCTGAGCGACGGCAACGTACACAGCCACATCGAGCATCTCGAAGCGCTGATCACGAACGCGCACAAACAAGGTGTGGAGCGTGTGCGGGTCCACGTGCTGCTCGACGGGCGAGATGTGCCCGAGACATCTGCGCTCACGTACATCGACCGCCTCGAGGTCAAGCTTTCGTCGATCTGCCGGCCGGCCGTAGCGCCCCCGCGTCGCGCGGATCGCAAGGCCATGAAGGAGCTCGAAGAGCTCGAGGCCGCTCACGTCGGCGCGCGCGCGGAGCTCGAGAGCGGCAAGGCCCATCTCGCGACGCTGATCTCGGACCTCGCCGAAGCCGAAAAATCAGCCATCGAATGGGAAAAGAAGGCGATGCTAGCGGTCCGCGAAAACAACGACGCGCTCGCGATCCTTCTGCTCGAAAACAAGAAGCAGCAAGCCGTTCACGCTCTAAGGATCCAAGAGACGATCGCCGAGCAAGAACCGCTCGTGAATCGACTGGAAGCGGCGCTCGCCATTCTGGAAGAACGCGTCGATGCCAAACGCGCCGACGTCCTCGGCCAGACTCAGCGCGACTATCGCATCGCGTCGGGCGGCGGCCGAATGAAGATCACCATGGATCGCTACGAGGCCGACTGGAGCATGGTCGAACGTGGCTACGACATCCACGTTCGGGGCAAAGGTGAAGGCTTCAGGAGCGCTCGCGAAGCCGTCGAGACCTTGCGCGCGAGGACGCCCGGCGTGATCGATCAAGACCTGCCGCCGTTCGTCATCTTCGAAGAAGGCCGACCCGTAGGCCGCATCGAGGACGGTGACGCCGTCGTCTTCTTCAACTTCCGCGGAGACCGAGCCATCGAGATCAGCCGCGCCTTCGATGACGTCAACTTCGACAAGTTCAACCGAGGCCGTAGGCCCGACGTGCTCTACGCCGGCATGATGCAGTACGACGGTGACTACAAGATCCCGCGAAGATTCCTGGTCGATCCCCCGGCGATCGATCGGACCATGGGCGAGTACTTGGCGCGCACGGGCGTGCGACAGCTCGCGATCAGCGAGACTCAGAAGTTCGGGCACGTCACCTATTTTTGGAACGGCAATCGAGGCGCCAAGTTCGACGAGAAGCTCGAGACATGGATCGAGATTCCTTCCGATCGACTCCCGTTCGAGGAGCGCCCGTGGATGAAAGCCGCCGAGATCACTGACGCCGCGATCGAAGCGATCCGTCGAGGAGAGCACCGCCTGATCAGGCTCAACTACGCCAACGGCGACATGGTCGGGCATACGGGCGTGCGCGAGGCCGCAGTGCTCGCGGTACAAACCGTGGACCTCGTGCTCGGACGGCTCCTAGACGCGGTGAGGCGCGCGAACGGGATCGCGCTCGTCACCGCGGACCACGGCAATGCGGACGAGATGTATCAGCTCGACGCGAAGAAGAAGGACTGGAAGCGCACGGAGGATGGGCGAATCGAGCCCAAGACGAGTCACACTCTAAACCCCGTGCCGTTCATTCTCTACGATCCAAGAAAGGAGCTCTCCCTGCGGACCGACCTCGCGCAACCGGGCCTGGCCAACGTGGCAGCGACGGCTTTGGAGCTCCTCGGATATCTCCCACCGCCCGACTACGAACCCTCGCTGCTGGCTCGGAAGTGATCGCGACTTCGCGGATCGGAGTCCCGGAAGCTTGTATCAACCGGCCACCGGGCGAGGGTACACTGGGCTCCGTGCCGCTCGCTGAGGAGAGCGTGGCCATTCGAAGCTTTCGAGAGAGCGTCTCGGGCCGGGCCATCGATCTAGGTGAGGCCGCACTCTTCATCGCCGCCGAAGAGTACCCGGGCCTCGACGTCAAAGCGGAGCTCGCCAAGATCGACATTTTGGCCGAGGAAGCGCGCCCAACCGTGATTCGCGGGCAGTCGGAGCGAGAGCGACTTCAGCTCTTGTGTCATTTCTTGTTCGAAACCAAAGGCTATCGCGGGAATCGCGCAGCCTATTACGATCCGCGCAACTCGTTCCTGAATGACGTTCTTCGGCGAAGGACGGGCATCCCGATCTCGCTGGCGATCTTGCATCTCGAGGTGGCGCGGCGCCTGGGCATCCGTTTGGTCGGCATCGGCTTTCCGATGCACTTTCTGCTCGCACACCTCGACCGGCCGACCACGTATGTGGATGCGTTCTCGGGCCGGCTGATGGACAGGCCGGAGGTCGCCAAGCTGCTCGCTCGGCTGTCCAACGATCAGATCAAGCTCACCGACGACATGCTAGCGCCCGTAGGACCTCGGGCGATCCTCGAGCGGATGCTCCGAAACCTGAAGTCCGTATACGCGACCAGCGGAGACTCCGCGCGCCTGCTGCGCGTCATCGATCGAATTCTGATTCTTCGCCCATCCGCCGCCGAAGAATATCGAGATCGGGGTGCGGTGTTCCTCGGAATCGGGGCGACTCCGTTTGCGTTGGCCGACTTCGAACGATTCCTGGCGCTGGTCTCGAAGGGCACGGAGCGAGACGCGGTGAGCACACTCGTCAAGAAGCTCCGGAGCGAGAAGTCCGAGCTCTCGAACTGATCTTCAACGTAATCCGTCGACCGAGAGCGAGTACGTGCTCACGCAGTCGAAGGTCGCGAACGGGTTCGTCACACAGACGACCCAAGTCCCGCCGTCGTCCGTCCCAAAGCGCTCCCCCCAGTCGATGCGATCGTCTGTGTTGCTCGTGTTCTCGCTCGACGCGATGGGGTTGTTGGCGGTGCACTCGGCGACGCTCGGATAGAGGAACACGTCGTAGTCCTTTCCTACGGGGATCTGAGTGAGCGCGATGTTGATGTTTTCGGGGAACGGGCTCGCGGCGTCGGCGACCTGGAAACAGTAGCAGTCCTTCCGATCGATCCGTGCGTCGAAGCTGGCTCGGATGGAGACCGTGGGGTCGACCATGGCGGAGAGCGATCGGCAGCTGTTGCACACGTCGTTGGGCTCGTAAGCGTCTGGGTTCCTTTGATCGGAGCCGTTGCAGTCTTGATCGATGCCGTCGCCGCAGATCTCTGCCGTTCCGCTGCCCCCTTCACACGCACCCCATCGATGGGCGGCGCCGCACGTCTCGATTCCCGGTCCACAGGCGCCAGCGCATGAGCGAGTAGCTCCCGCGCAGTCGGGGTCGTCGCAGTCGGTGAGGTCGTCGCAGTCGTCGTCGTTGGTGTTCGAACAATCGGTCTCCATGGTCCCGCCTGCGCAGAAACAGTCGCGGTCTCGACACACCTCGTCGATGGCGCAGGTGCGCTCGCAGCTCCCGCAGCGATCGTGGTTGCGGGTGACGTCGACACACGCGCCGGCGCAGTCGGCCGTGTCATTCACACACACGCAGGAGCCCATCACGCACTCCTGATCGGCGCGGCACTCGCGCCGACAGATCCCACAGTTCGCTTCGTCGGTGTCGGTGTCGACGCAGCCCGAGCCGCAATCGAAGAGATCGCGCGGGCACACGCAGCCTCCGCCGCGGCATTCGAGCCCGTTGCCGCACGGTTTGTCGCAGTCTCCACAGTGCAGTCGCTCGGTCTCTACGTCCACACACGTGCCCGCGCACGCCTTCAGTCCAGCCCCGCACGTCGTCGTGCATTGCCCATTGGAGCAGAATGCGCCGCCCGTGCATGGCTTGTTGCAGTCACCGCAGTGGTCGGGGTCGCTTAGCCGGTTGACGCAGCGAGACCCGCACATCAAACGCGGGGCTTCACACGTCTCGGCCGCGTCGGGGCTCGAGACGCCAGCGTCGCCAGGCGGCGGCAAGATCGGGTCGGGATCACACGCGGCGAGCAACAACAAGAGAACGGCGCGCCGCACGGACGTCGAGGATATCACGCCCCGAGCACCGCGAGCGTCGTCGCGGCCCACCCAACCTCGACGACGACCGCGATGACGAGGAAGGCTGGTTCGAGGGCGAGCGTCCATGCTCGCGAGAGCCACGTGGCCTTCGATCGCTCGAGCTCCTCGAGCGCCGCCCAGCGAGTTCGGAGCGTCACGGATGAATCCACGTCCGGACGAGGAAGCGAGGACACCCATTCGTCGAGGCGCTTGTCGTCCATGTCAGACCTCCAGATCCGCGAGTTGCTCTTTGAGCGCCGAGCGCGCCCGCGAGAGCCTCTGCCGAGTTGCTTCGGCGCTGATGCCGAGCACGAGCCCTGCCTCCTTCGCGGACATCCCTTCGACGACCACCAGCAGGATCACTTCCCGGTCACGAAGGGGCAAGTCGTGAACCGCCCGCTCGACTCGACCCGTCACCTCGACGGTCTCCGCACGCTCGTGGGGGGTGGCCAGAGGAGTCGGCCGCAAGAAGCCTTCGAGCTTCGAATAAAGCGACACCCGACGGTGATGAGAGACAGCGAGATTTCGCGCCACCCGAAACAACCACGGACCAATCGGAGTGTCGCTCGGCAACGAAGCCGCCCCTCGCGCAAGACGGAGCCACGTCTCCTGAAAGAGATCCTCGGCGGTCGAACGATCGCGACACAGTCGAAACAGAAACGAATAGAGACCCGATCGATGCCGCTCGAACACGGCGTCGAAGGCCGTTCGCTCGCCCTTCGACAGCCGAAGCAATAGCTCACGATCGGTCTCCATCCGAAGCTCATGCGCCTGCGATTCGTCGCTCACCCAAGGCGATGAGCACATAGACGATGTTGAGAATGGTGAAGCCCATCACCGCGGGCGCCATCGATTCCCCAAGCCCTTGCATCACGATGAGATGAAGCTCCGGAGACTTCGACCACTCGGGATGGTTGGGTACCTGCGTGAACACCGCCATTAGATCGGTCGCCACGCCCGCGATCGAAGCGTACACGATCGATTTGGCCAACGCCCGGAGCGGCCGAACGGCTTCGGCTCGAGGCTTGCTCACGAATTTGATCGAGGCGACCAGCGCGACGATGCCCAGACCCAATAGAACGATCATCGGGGCGCCCCCCGCTTTGAAGAACTCCAACATTTTTGCTTCCTCCTGACGCGTGTCGCGTCCGTCTGACCAAGAAGACGCACGAGCCATGTCAGCGTGACGGGCCTTCGTCGATTTTTCCTGCCGTCACCCCAACCCGCCTCGTTGCCAAGGGATCCCGGATCTGACACTCACGCCGCGCTTCGACATGGAAGACCTCAGCGTTCGGACGATCATCGACATCTTTCTTCACCTCGACAAGCACCTCACCGAGTGGGCGATCTGGATGGGTCCATGGCTTTATGGGTTGCTGTTCCTCGTCGTGTTCGCCGAGACCGGGTTGGTGGTGACTCCCTTCCTCCCAGGCGACTCGCTCCTCTTTGCCACCGGCGCGCTCACCGTTCCGCGTGACCTCAACGCGGACGGCGCTCTGGAGCCCGCTGCGCTCGAGCTCGTCGTCGTCGCGATCCTCTTGATCATCGCCGCCGTCCTCGGTGACGCCGTCAATTACTCCATCGGCCGATTCGTGGGTCCACGTGTGTTCACCGCCGAGAGATCGTTCTTGTTGAACAAGAAGCACCTCCTACGAACTCAGCGCTTTTATGAACGGCACGGCGGAAAGACGATCATCATGGCGCGCTTCATGCCGATCATTCGAACCTTCGCTCCGTTCGTCGCAGGCATAGGCAAGATGAGCTATGCGCGGTTTGCCGCGTTCAACGTGATCGGTGCGGTGAGCTGGGTCGTTCTCTTCTTGGTCGGTGGCCACCTCTTTGGAAATCTGCCGACCGTTCAAAAGAATTTTCACTACGTGATTTTGGGAATCGTCTTCGTCTCCGTCTTGCCGATAGTTTTCGAGGTCTACCGCGCGTGGCGGCACCCCGAACACCACGACGAGAAGACGAGTGAGGCGCCGTAGACGCTGTGAAACTCCGCCTCCCCGTCTACTGCATGAAGGCCGCGCCATGATCGCGTAGACTCTCCCGAAGTGCGTCGCGCCGATCTTCCGTTCTTT
This sequence comes from uncultured Myxococcales bacterium, assembly GCA_964463485.1. Taxonomy (GTDB): domain Bacteria; phylum Myxococcota; class Kuafuiibacteriia; order Kuafuiibacteriales; family Kuafuiibacteriaceae; genus CAYXDO01. Next base: position 17,002 of record CAYXDO010000018.1, read on the forward strand.
TGGGCGTCAACGGCGTGTGTTGCCCTTTCCTGTTCGTCCGAGAGCGAGTTCGTCGACGTGGCGGGGCTCGGTGACCATCTCGTGGTTTGGGTGGCGTTCGACGATCGCGGCGAGATCATGCAGGCCCTTCCGATCACCGGCCCTTCCCATCGGGTGACCAAGGACGAGGGCACGCGGAGCGCCTTGGTCGCGGTTCGGATCGATGACTTGGTCGGGGCGGGCGGCATGCCGCTTTCTGGCGATGAGCTCGAAGTGAGTCGTGCCCTCGACCAAAAAGGCGAGGGCGAGTGTGGATCCTGCTCGTTTCGGTCAGTCGTACCGCCGCAGCTTCTCATGCCAGGCGAAGCCTGCCCATTCCCATCGTTCGCCGAAGTTCGAGGGGATGTCGACTCGCGTCTTGCGGCTTCGATTCGTGCCGGGCTGAGACTTGGCCACCCCGGAGCCTGTTCCCCTCGGATCGACTTGTCGCGTTCGAGCCCTGAGTTTGAAGTCGAGTTCATATCGCCGGCCGAGGATGCGGAGCCCTTCCGGATCGGCGTGAGGACCGCAGCCGGCGACGTGGTGCTGGCGTCGGAGCGGAGCCTCTTATTCATCTCCCCAGATGACACACGAAGGCCCCAAACGCCGCCGTTCTCGGGTCCGGTAGTGGCGCTCGAGGCCTTGGGCCAGAGCGCGGCGCTGGCGGTGAGTTTGTCCCTCGACACGCTGGCGGTCGACCTTCACCAGCTCGACGCGTCGGGCACGAAGTCGCTCGGATCGATTCCGGGTGGGTTGCGATTCTCCGGCTCGCTTCGAGGCGTTCGAGCCGCCCGCATGGCTGACGGCAGCGTTTGGGTCTTCGTAGCGCAGTCTCAGGCGAACTTCGCGATCGACGAAATGCTCGTCGTTTCGTGTCGAGCGGACGCTCCGTGCGACTCGCCGGAGAGAGTTCTGATTCGCTCGGACGCAGAGCTTGGCGGGCCCGCGCTTGGGTTCGTCGATTCGGCGATCGTCCCCGTTCAGCGCGCCGCGCCGATCGTGATCGAACGACGGCTTGGTGGGTTCGACCACACTCGGCCGAGTTGGGTGGATGGGCTCGACGTCGGCCTGATGTCCCCCATGGCTCACCTCGGAAGCGAAGCCGTGGCGTGTGGACTTCGACCCGACGGGCAGTATGAGTTGACGCGATCGACCGAAGGGGGGCGTGGTCCGTGGTCGACCCTGTTGAGGTCGGTCCACGCCTGCGCGATCCTCGAAGGGTTCGGGGAGGTCGTGGCGGTGTTCGAGGACGGCCAGGCCGCGATCGTCACCGAAGCAGGCGTCGCGACGACTCGGTCGAGCGAGCTCGGCATCGACTTGCGTTTCGTTCTCCCGCGTACCGCGGGTTCCCCGTTTCTCGCGACCACCAAGTCCGGCCAGTGGATCGAGTCGGACGGGAAGTCTCTTCGCCGCGTACTCTACGGTACAGAGCGCGAGCTCGACTTTCCGGAGGCCGTGGCGTCGGTCGGAGGCAAACCGATCATCAGCGTGCTTCCTGGCGTCTTCAGGGAGCTCGGGCCGACTCCCCGTACTCATCGGATGACTGGGTTTCCGGGGCGGGTTGCGGCGATGACTCCTGATTCGTCGGGGACTCTGTGGGTCGTCGGGTCGACGCTGGCCAAAGGCTTTGCCGCCCGGGTCAGCTTGGAAAGTTCGACCTTCGAGCGAATCGAGCTCCCCGACGTTCCAGGGTTGGTCGCGGTGGCCGCGATCGCGGAGGGTAGGGCGCTGGCCGTTGGCGAAGATTGGACGATCTTGGAGCTCTCCAGCACCAAGGGAGAGTTGGTCGAGTTTTCATGGGACGACTCAGCGGTCGAGGGGATCGAGACGGCGCCGGCGCCCTTCCCCTGCCTCGTAAACCGCCCGCCGCTTCGCCCGCACACGTGGGTGAGTGCAGACGCTCGCGGCGACGGCGTGGCTTGGTTGTCTGGGTGCGGGGGCGTCTTGGCGCGCGCTGTCGTGCACGGAGAGCACGGGCTCGTCGTCACGAGGGTGGCGCTCCCCGATGAGCTCATTCGGCTTCACGACAGTCGGCTCGCCGAGCTGACGGTCGTTCGATCCTTTGGGGTGTCCGGCGCGATCACGGCGTCGCCGCCGCAGGGCGAAAATCCAGTCGGGTTGCTGCGTATATGGACTTCGGTGGACTCGATCAGGCCCGATGGGTTGGCCTTCGAGCGTCTCGAGCGTCTCGAGCCTCTGCCAGGTGGGCTCAACGTTGGAGATCCGCTTGGCTTGTTCGTGGACGAGGGCGGGCATTTGACGGCGGTTTCGGCGCAGTATCCGGAGGAGGTCGTCATCGACAGACCTTTTGCGCCAGCTCAGCGTCGCGTCGACATGCGGGCGACCGGCGCGGTGTCCGGAGAGGGTTCGCGGTTATGGGTTGCATCGACGCACGGGCGGCTGGCCGAAGCTCGCTGAGTCGGTCCATCGCGCCGCTTCTATGTATGGAGCAAGATCCATCCATCAGAGGCACTCGGCGAGGACGTCCATGGCTCGGTCGATCTCTGCGGACGTCGAATAGGGCGCGGGACCCACGCGCAAGGTGTCCCGCCTCGCATCGACGTGCACTCCCTTTTCGGCCATTCGACCCACGACCTCCTGCGCTTCGGAGCACCGAAACGCGACGAAGGCGCCGCGGAGCTTCGATTCTCTTGGGCTTGTGAGCTCGACCCCTCGACTCGCGAGCTTCAGGTCCTCGAAGCGCTCGATCACTCTCTCGGTTTGTCGCACCGACTGCGCGCGCAACGTCGGTACGGTCAAGCCTTGCTCGTCGAAGAATCGAAAAACGGCGACCGCTCGGTACAAGCCAGTGGGATCGAAAGTCGCACCCATGAAACGGAATCCGCCGTCCCCGTAGGAGACTCGCGTGGCCCGTTTCGCCAGACCGCCGAAATCGGCCATCCAGCCGGTATTCTCTGGTCGAAACGCGGTGGCGTCCTTCGGGAGCAACAAGAACGCGCCGCCTTCACCTCCCGCGGCGTACTTGTACCCTCCGCCGGTCACGAACACCGCGCCGGGCCACGCGTCCGCCGAGAATGGGATCGTGTTGAACGCGTGGTAGGTGTCTACGAGCACCGGCAGCCCTCGAGCGGCCGCGGCCGCGAGGATAGCGTCGAGGTCGACGACTCTCGCCGTCTCGAAGAAGACCATCGAAAGGGCGACCAAATCGTAGCGATTGTCGCCGATTCGGGAGGGCATCTCGGACGGGTCGACCCTCGCCACCACGGCGCCCGACTCCTCCGCCCTCGTAAGTTGTCTGGACAGGCTGTGGAACTCGAACGGCGTCGTGAGCACCGCAGGTCTGGGTCCGAAGCAACTCAGGAGCCTCGTAACTAACTCGTGGGTGTTGCCGGCGAAGGCGATGTCGCTGGCCCGAGTCGAGCCGATGCGTTTTGCGACCCCTCTTTGAAACTCAGGCACGAGCTCGCCGAAGATGCGACCCCACTTTTCGTCTACCAAGCGAGCTGCGTCGTCCCAGGCCGAAAGCTGAGCCTCGCGAGACACGTCAGGCCAGGCTTGATGAGAGTGCCCGGTCATCAGGACGTCGGGTCGGTCGAGAAAGCGCCGATAATGGGCTCGCAAGGGGATCGCGAGCGCGTCGATCTCTTTCGCGCTCATGCGGCGGTCGAGAGAGTCCGCTCGACCATGGCTCTCGCCACCGGGTGATAGTGACTCTTGGCGGTCTCGAAGATCTCGAGCGCCAGCTCCTTTCGGCCCGAATCCACCAAGGCCCCGTAGAGCGGCCGAAGGTACTTCATGCGGCCGATCTCCAGGAGGTCCTTGCGCAGCGTAGGCTCGAGGCCACCGACGCCGGACTTGATCGCGATGGCGAGCCACGGAATACGAATCTCTGGGTTCTTGGCTTTGGTCAAACTCAGAGCCGCGTCGAGGGCCGACGCGATGGGTTCAGGCATCGACTTGGGCAGCGACGCCACGAACACCTGGAGATCGAGAGCCGTCCAAGAGCGAACGTCGATGGACTCTCCCCGCCCGGCGCGATCGGCGGTCGCTCGGAGCTCCGAGAGTCTCGGCGAGTCGGGGAGCGGCGCGTCGTTTGGAAGGCCCGGGGACGTCAGCCACTCCGAGACGTCGATGAGAGAGCCGATGTTGGGAACGGCCTTCTCGAGGAACGCCACGAACTCGGCGGTCGGGATCGACTTGAACGGGTACGTCGCGATGTAACTCAGCAACATCCGGTCGAACGCTGGCCGACCCATGGCGGCCTCGATCCGTCGAAGAAACAAATAGCCCTTCTCGTAGGCGACGCTCGAGTAGACCTCGTCGGGGTCGACGCCCGCGAGGTCGAGCTGTAGCCTCGTGAAAGGCGAAGACTCGCCGAACCGCGCGAGGTCTCGTCGCAGCATGTCGAGGCCGAGGGCCGCGTGGAGCGTGGCCTGAGCGGTCCCTTCGAGGGTCTCGAGAATGCGGCGCTCCGCGTACGTCGTGAAACCTTCGTTCAGCCAGAAATCGTTCATGCTCTCGTTGGTCACCAAGTTACCCGTCCATGAGTGGGCGAGCTCATGGGCGACCACGTTGACGAGGGTCCGATCTCCGGTGAGCAGCGTCGGCGTGAGAAAGGTGAGTCGCGGATTCTCCATTCCGCCGTATGGAAAGGACGGCGGCATGAGCAGCATGTCGAAGCGTTCCCAAACGTACTTGCCAAAGAGGGACTCGGCCTTCTCGATCATGGACTCGACGTCGGCGAACTCGAAGGCGGCGGCGCCCAGCATCTCGGGCTCCGCATAGACGCGCGAGCGCGGCCCGAGATCCCGAAATCCAAGGTGACCCACCGCGAACGCGAACAGGTACGACGGAATCGGCTGGGTCATCTCGAAGGTGAAGATGCGACGCCCGGTCGCGCCGGGCGCGTCCTCCAGGCTCTTCGCGGCCATGACGGCCACGAGCCCCTCCGGTACGTCGAGCCTGGCGCTGTAGGTGATGCGCGCGCGCGGGGTGTCCTGGCAGGGGAAAATCGAGCGAGCGTGAATGGCCTGGCATTGCGTGAACATGAACGGAGCGCTGCGGCCGGCCGTCATCTCCTCGGACAACCATTGCAACGCCGTGGCCTCGTTCGAGCTCACGAACTCGATCCGCACGAAGTCTCCGTGCAGGAACAGCCGCAGCCTTCGTCCGACGAAGCCCTCTTCGGCCGCTAGCTCGAACCTGATTTGGCCGTCGCGTCCGGACGCGGTGTGGATTTGGAGGCCGCGGGTGTCGAGGTCGAGGACTCCATCTGCGTCGCGGTCGAGTCGAAGCAGCGCTGTGCCACGCACACGGCGCTGCTCGAAGTCGACGACCAGATCGAGCTCCACCGAGCGAGTCGTAGGCTGAGTGTCATCTGCAAACGAGTGCGGGTCCTTGCGCATGAGCCGAATTACCACGAAGTGAGAGGTTCGAGGGAGCCGGAGCTTGCTCCGCATGTCGAAGAGCGCGACGCTCGACCCGTGCGCGCGCTTCGCGGGACGGAGCTCAAGAGGTTCAACCGCGAGGAACCTCGCCCTCCGCTCGAGCTCGTGCTGGCCCTCGAAGACGTCGAGGACCCGGTCAATGTCGGGTCGGCCTTTCGCATCGCCGACGCGGCGAACGCGCGGCTCGTGCTCTCCGGGATCACTCCGGCTCCTCCGCACAGGCTGATCGAAAAGATCGGCCGCGGAAAGGACCGGCGAGTTCCCTGGTCGAAGACCGAAGACCTCCCCACGACGCTGCAGAGCCTACGGGCAGAAGGCTTTCAGCTCTTCGCCCTGGAGCTCACGGATGAATCGGCGCGGTACTCCGAGGTGGAGTATCCGGAAAAGACGGTGATCGTGGTTGGGCATGAGGACCACGGCGTCACCAAGAAGACACTCGCGGTCGTGGACCGAGCGATCTACATCCCGATGCACGGTAAGGGCGCGTCGCTGAATGTTCACGTCGCGCTCGCCGTGGCGAGCTTCGAAGTGGTGAGGCGCCGCGCCATGAATCGGTTGGCGCCCTAAGAGCTGATCGCGGAGCCTATCGCTGCTTGACCCCGCGGGGGCGCAGCAGCCACGATGGTTCATGGTGCACGCTCGGTCGCTCGCGTCGGCGCCCCGGCCGCGAGACGTCGCGAAGCTCGAACGGCGCCGCCACGCCGTCCCTGATCCCGAAATCATGTACTATGACGCCGAGTTAGACGTGCCCGGCTCCAAGAAGCACAATGCGACCGCACGTAAGCTCGCGGAAGCGTTCGAGACCGTGGCAAAGCGGCGCTCGCTCGAAGTCCTCAACGACAATCCAATCTGGTACTTCGCCCTCGATTCCGGGTTGCAGAAAGCATTCTACGGCGATGTGGGGCTCGCGCGAACCGACGACGCCGAGACTGTGGTGGCGGACGACCTCTTGCTGATGGTCGAAGTCGTCAGCACCAACGACGTTCGGCGCGAGCGAAAAGACACGATTCAACAGAAGGCGCTGAACGAGGCAAACGAGGTGCCGGAGCTCGCGCTCCTCTTTCCGGAGCTCAACGACCCGCGAACGTTCGAGCTGTATCGGCTTGGTGAGGATGGGAAGTACCGTTTGGTGCCGCTCGACGCGAGAGGCAGGGTCGAGTCAGCCACCGTCCCTGGACTGAGCTTCCGAGTGCTCCCCTCCTCCACATGGCCCTCGCGGGGGCTCAAGGTCGAGGTCTACGACGGCGACGAGCTCCTCGTGGATGCGCACACGAGCCGGGAGGCTGCAGCGAAGGCTAGGCGGGCGAAAAGCCGTGCCGAGAAGCGAGCCAGAGAGGCCGAGGAGAAGGCGATGGCTCTGGCATTGAAGCTCCGCGCCCTTGGGATCGATCCAGACGCCTGAGGCCGCGAGCACTCGGTCGCTCGTGCTTCCAGACTTGCCGGAATAGATCAGCTGCCGCTCGATGCCAGACACTTTGCGTCCCCACGAGTCTAACTCACCCACCTCCCAGGCAAACATGACACTGCCGGCGATCCAGACGCCCGAGCCAACCGAAATCTCTCCGCTCGAACGTTGCTGTGACTCACTTGGCGCCGTGCGAAAAGGACTCGGGCGCAAAGGGGCGTTCCTTCGCGCCCATCAGCTCGAGCGCCCCGCTTCGTCTCAGCAGGTGAATGGCGTGGTGTTTGCGAGAGGCACCGGAGGCCGAGCGTGCGTAAACGGTGATTTCGTCGGGAGACGAGGCGTACATGAGCACGAGCTCCGTCTTGGGTGAGTCTCTCGGACAATCCGGCGGGAACTTCAGAAACGCCAGGTGAGTTCCCAGCCGGGTCCGCAACGCCAGCGAAGGCTCTCCGCGCTCGACTACGAGGCACTCGGTCGCGGGTACCTCGAGCCCCCGAGCCTTGGTATCTGGATCGACGATGCGCTCGAAGGCGAGGAATCGCGCTTCGTCTTCGAACGAAGCGGCCGGAGCGATCAGCTTTGCATCGGCAGGGATGTCGAGCTCCGCCACGAGCTGGGTGAGGCCCGTCGTCCGAGGCCCCACGAGCGCCTCGTTGATCGCTGCCAGAGTTGGACCCGGCGACAGCACGACCAGCCGCTCGACGAGCGCCCGCGCGCGTTGAAGCTCGATCGTGGTGTTCGCCCATTGCAGCGCGAACAGCGCATCTCTTCCGGCCTTGTCGAAGTCTCCTCGGCTGATCCTCGACACGGCCGACGCGATGCGCGCCACGACCAGTCGATCGAGGGTGTCGCGTCGGATCGCGCCGGCTCTCCGCGCGAGCTCGGCGAGCGTCGCTTCGATCGAGGCGCGAGGTCCTATCGGCGCGCGGAGGGTCTTCCAGAGTCGCCGCGTTCCGAGCTCGGCGAAGACGACGCGGACCTCGGAGCCTTCCATCAGCGCGGCTACATTCTCGATCACTTCGGTCCCGATGTAGAGAATGGATGCACCGTCGAGCCCTACTGTGAGAAGCGCCCCGTCGTATGCGATCACCGCGCGGACCTGGCCGCGATCGTCGACGATCCACGCGGCCCGGCGGCGTGGAGATCGATCGAGCTGCGGCGGGAGGGTGATGGACCCGCGGGGCAGGTACGCCTCCGAGGTCAGCGGCACGAGGGTGCGCGCCAGCGGGGCCCCTCTCGGGAGCTCCGGAGGGAGCTCCGAGAACGTCGTGTCGACGAGTCGTTCTATACGCACACCCGCCCACGGACTCGGCGCATCGAAGCCGCGTTCATGACCGCGCGCTCGGTACGTTCCGAGCGCCCCGGCGGTGCGGCGGACATAGAACACGTCGACGCCCTTGGAGGTGGCGACGAACCGTGGGTGTTCGAGCTCGGTGGTCAAGATCGTTTGAGTCGAAACGAACCTGCGCTTCTCCAGCATCGAGATCGTCGTTCGGTCGACGGCCTGGTGCGCGATGAGGAGTCGCTCTCGGAGGAGGATCGTGTCGTAGTCGCACGAGTCCTTTGCGACGACGGCGGGCCCGGACCATTTGTCTTTGACCCTGGAGAATCGAAGCAGCGCGGGCTTCGCGTCGCGCTTCAGGTCACGTGCGCAGGCGAGGAGCTCCAGCTCGTCTCCGAGGTCATGGGCCCGGAGGTCGTACAGCGCGAGGTTCTTGGGCGTGGGGATCTCTTGCGCAGGCCCGCCGAGCTCGAGATGCACGAGCTTCCGATCTCCTTTTGGCGATGCGGCGAAGACCGCGAAGTGGGGCCGTTTCGATCCGGGAAACAAAACGCCGGTCTCCCCGCGAGGCTCGACGCCGAGCTCGAGAGACTCGGCCCTCATCGCGGTCGTGGCGCTCTTCACCCCGAGGAGGAAGGGGAGCGCCGACAGCTCGACCTGCTCGCTGAGGGTCGCGAGCGCTTGGAAATCGCCCTCCGCCGCGCGCTGCGGAAGCGTTCGTTCGGCTGGAGGCGGTCCAGCTGGACCACCATCGAAGGTCGCGACCGGACGAACGCAAGCGCCAAACAAAGCAGCGATCCAGACGATGCGCACGAGCCCAAGCTACTTCGCATCGCGCGAAAACGCGCGTTGGCGAGCTCTACGCCTCGGGTCAGGAGCTTGTGATCGCCCTGCCGGTTGCTGGACACTGGCCGTGGTGCCTCGCCCGAAGCCCAGCTCGAGCCTGCTCGTCGCCTTCATGACGGGCTGCTTTGGGGAGACAGAGACCGAGTTCCCGGTCGGGCTCGAACCGCTCGAAGAGAATCGCGCCTCGTTTCCCGCCGCCGAAGCCGGCGATCCGAACCCAGAGCGGTTCAACCTCGCGAGCTTCGAAAGCGATGGCCTTTACAGCACACACGTCCGCGGCTATTTCGACGCGGAGCTCGTCGACGTTTGGGATGCCATGAAGGATCCGGAGGTCGTCGCCGATCGGCGTAAGGTCGATGAGCTCTCGTTCGAGGAGATCCTCGATGAGTCTCTTGCGCGGAGCTTCGTGCTTCACAACGTCGTGCACGACATCATCACGGTTCGCTTCGACGTGACCTGGAAACAGGCCGTCGCTCGTGGGACGAACGAGGCGCCCGAGGTCGTCTCGATGCGGTTTCAGAAGACGTACGGCTCGACCGTCATTCAGACTCTTCGGGGCTCGATCGTATTGACGGGGCTCGACGGCACGACCTCCATCGAAATGGTCGAGCATCTCGAGGCGCTGTCGGGGGGGAACGAGGAGCTCGAGAGTTACCTCACCGATCTCTTCTGGAGCGTCGTGGCGCGAGCCCACGGCCGTCCTCTGCCGACGTATGAGTAGTCTCGACTCATAGTCTCGACTCACGAGTACTGCTCGTCTGCCTCGCGCATCAGATCGTCCCCGTTTTCATAGAGCTCGCTCTTCCTCACTTCGGGCCGGCCGGCTTCTCGAGCCATCACGTCGAGGCGGGCCGCAGTGGCCGCGCCGAGATGTTTCAGGACGAGCTCGCGCGCTCTGCCGTAGTCGAGGCCAGCGAGACCCAGCAGTCTGCGAACGTCGAAGTCGTCCTTGGGCTCCCCCGAGACCAACTTGGTCGCGAGCAAGTATTCGAGCGAAATCAGCGGGACCTCGATGCCACTCACCGAGACGCTGCGGTTCGCGCTCGCCGCTTCCTCCAGGAGCTCGCGGTACAGCTCGCGAAAGTAGAAGCGTCGGTCGATGAAATCGATCTTGATTCCGTTCTTGGGGGCGCGAATTCCGACGCCTCCGATCCGGAGAGGCTTTCGTGTCTCGGGATCGAACAGGCCCGCTGCCGCTTCAGCGGCGCCGACCGGGACCGCGAAGTCGACGTCCTTCGTGGAACGCCCCACGCCCCACGCCTCGAGAGCGAGCCCGCCGATGAGTACGAAGGGAGCCTGAGTTGTCTGCAAGGCCCAAACAGCGGCCTCGACGGAAGGTCGCGGGTCGAAAGGTTCAATCGCACGTGGGCTCGGGGCCCGGGGGCGGGCTCCGCTCGGCGCATCGCTCACCGGACGATCCTAACACCGTCGTCCGGCTCGCGCCCTCGTCACCCTGCTACCACTTGGTTTCGTCCCTGGTCTTTCGCCCGGTAGAGCAGCATGTCGGCGGCCTCCATCACCGCGTCGACGTTCTTCTGACCCTTCTTGCTCGCGAGCCCCACGCTGATCGTCACCGAGAGTTGGGTCTTGTTCCCCGCCGGTCTGCCGCGGTCTTTCTTGGTCGAGGTTCGCCGCTTCTGAGGGAGCTTGCTCTTGGCCGGAGCGCGCACGACGAACGTTCTCTTCGCGAGCCCGTCGCGCATCGTATCGACCGTCTCGAAGACTTCTTCTGCGCGTCGGCCGCGGTATACGAGGCAGAACTCCTCACCGCCGTAGCGAAAGACGCGTCCGCTGGCGTTGTCCGCGAGGTGACGGGCCACGTACCGCAGGACGTTGTCGCCCTCGGCGTGCCCATAGGTGTCGTTGAACTTCTTGAAGAAGTCGATGTCGACCATCGCGATCGCAAAACGCTCGCCGAGCGTGCGCAGGTATTCGTTGAGCGCCCGCCGATTCGGAACCTCGGTGAGCTCGTCGATGTACACTTTGCGCCACCATACTCCGAGCATGGCGGCGATCTGGATCGCGACACCCACCGTGAACGCGACCGCGATCGTGTCGACCGATCCGCCAGCGAGCGATCGTTCGAACCCAAACAACATCACCAACAAAGACGTCGCTTGTCCGGCCTGAAAAGCTCGTACGTGTGGGTCGGATTGGATCGCCGTGACGAGCACCAACCCCAAGAGCGGCAGGGCCGCGAGCTCGGGGAGATGAAGCCAATCGAAGAACGGTGTGAGCGTCGTGTCGCCGGAGACCCCGTGGATGGCCAGGCGTGTCGCGAAGGCCGGAAGCAGCACGCACACGAAGCCGCGGACCGCGGTCTGAACCGAGAGCACACGTTGCTCCGGTAGCTGCCCGAGGATGCCGATGATGAGCGGCAGCGACACTGCGATCGCCAGCTCTCTCTCTCTCGCATGGCCCTCAGGGAGTCCGAACAACGTCCGTCCATCGACCAACAAGAACGCCACCGCAAACGCGGCGCTCCCGATCGCTACCTTCGACTGGTTGATGCGGAGGCCCAACACGCCGAGCAACAGCAGGCCCGCGAGCGGCGCGACGCGAAAGGCCCTGGCCACGAATGGGTCGTCCGTTCCGAGCAAGCTCGGCCACGCGACCGGGATCCATCCGAGCGCCAGGATGGCGAGCTGGACGACCAACGAGCGAGTCAGCCGGGCCATGCGCCAAGGAACCACGGGCCTTCGCTGCCGACAAATTCTCGGTCATTCGCCGGGAATCCATGACGGCCTCGATCGCTCCGGATCTGTACTCAGCGAATCCCGAGCGTCTTCACGAAGTCCACACCCATCCAGGCCAAGGCCAAGAGCTGAACCGCGAACGCAGAGAAGCGGATGCTCACGGCGCGTTTTCCGCCGGACGACACATGGACCAGGGACTGCACGATGCGCGCTCCGAGCACGAACTCCGACAATCGGTCGAACAACGGTGAGTCGATGCCCAGGATCGTCCCGATCAAGATCACCGTCGCGACGATCGGCAGGTTCTCCACCGCGTTCATGTGCGCGCGGTTCAAGCGCCAGTAAGCTTCCGAGCCGTGAGGGGTCCCGCTCGTGAATTCGTTGGAGGCCATACGACCGCGCAAGACGAGCACCACACGCCACACGCCGACCATACTCACGAGCAGAACGGTCCACCCGGCGAACCCGAGCAAACAGGCGATCGGAATCGTCATCGGACCCCCAAATCGAAGAGGTTGGCGAGCATCCGGTGGGTCAGCCCCCACACGGTGTGCGCGCCGATCCTGAAGCCGGGGAGTGTCACCGCCACTCCATTGATCTCGTGCTGGAGAGACGTGTCCACTTCGCCCGAGACCATCGGCCCGAGGGGTGCCCAGATCACCTCGGCCACCTCATCGCTGAGGACGAGCTCGGGGCTCCCGCTCAAGGTGAAGACGAAGGGAGAGATCGCCATGTCGAGGCGAGCTCCGCGAGCGTAAGCGACCTGGTCGTCCAGTCGACCGGCGAACGCGGCCTGACGCTCGAGGTCGAGCGCGATCTCTTCGCGAGTCTCGCGTACGGCGGTCTCGAGCAGGTGCGCGTCGCGCTCCTCGCGCCGACCGCCCGGAAACGCGATGTGGCCGGACCAAGGGTCCGAGGGACGCTCGGTTCGACGTATCAACATCACCTCGAGCTCCGGGCTCTCGCGCAGAATGAGCGCAACGGCCGCATGTCTGGCTGCGCCCGCCATCAAGTGCGGCACGTAGGACTCGATCCGAGGACGAAGTCCTTCGAGTCTCAGAAGCACGTCCAAGGGGTAGCGTGGGGAGAGGGTCGGAGCAAGCGGTCAGCGGCGCGATTCCGGGCCGCGATCTCGCGGGTTCCTTCGGGTGCGCGTGGACCGCGGCTCGCCACGAGAAAAATCGATCGCAACGGGCTCTTCGGCCTTCATCACCCGCACGCCTTTTACCGTCAGGTAGACCTTGGGATAGTCGTCGACCGTCGCGGCGATCATATCGGCGCGGGCCAGGGCATCGAACAGCGCTCCGAGCTCCTCTTTCGAATACGAGCCGAGCATTCCATAGGTCGACAGCTCGTGGAGTCGTCGTTTGATCAGCTCCTCGTTTTTCGATCCGAGCAGAACGTCGATGGCGCGGCCGCGTCCGTAGCGACCCTTGAGCCGAGCTACGCACGAGAGGGCCTTGCGGACATCCAGCGCGAGCTCGTCGTCGACGACACCCGAGGGAGCACGATTGCAGCGATCGCAAGCGCCGCAACGGTCCGGTCGATGGAGGTCTCCAAAGTAGTCCACCAAGAATCGACGACGGCATGAGGCTCGCGCGACGTATTCGATCATCGCGTCGAGCTTGCGTCGCTCGTGGCGAGCTCTGTTCTCGAGCGCGGGCTGGTCGATTCGAGCTTGTGAGGTCTTGAGCAGCAAACCTTCGGGCAGCTCTTCGATCGAACCGGAACGAACCAGGTCGATCAGCGCGGCCCTCGATGAAGCGCCCACGACAGGCTCGAGATCGTCGGCGACCTCGTCGATCGTTCCGGACACGAAGCCCTTTCGCTCGCGCCGTCTGAGCGCGAGAAAGGCTTGCTCGACCGCGGCAGGCGTTGGGCACTTCCACTCGATGCGAAGGAACGCGAGCCGGAGATCTCCAGGGTCGTAAAGCAACACGGCGCCGGCCGCGTCGCCGTCACGACCTCCGCGCCCGATCTCCTGGTAGTAGGCCTCGGGCGCGTTGGGGATGTCGTAGTGCACGACAACGCGCACGTCCGGCTTGTCGATCCCCATACCGAACGCGGTGGTCGCGACCACCACGTCGATGTCGCCAGCCGTGAAGGATTCCTGCACCTCGCTCCGCGTGTCGTTCGTGAGCCCGGCGTGATACGCGGCCGCGCGGTGACCGAACCCCCGGAGCTCCTCGGCCACTTCCTCGCTGCGCTTGCGCGTCGCCGCGTAGACGATCGCCGAACCCTTCACGCGTGACTTCGGCTTTCGCGCGCGGGCGTTCGGGAGCGGCGCGCCGAGCCAACGCGAGATCACCTCGTTGAGCACTCGGGCTTTCTTTGCGCGACCTCGAGTCTCCTCGACCGAGAGCGACAGGTTGGGGCGATCGAACCCAGTCACGATCGGCGGTTCATCCCCGAGCCCGAGGGATCGAGCGATGTCACGCTGAACGTCGATCGTCGCGGTCGCCGTCATCGCGAGCACGCGCTTTGGAGCGAGCTCGTGGATGGCGTCGCCGAGCCTCGCATAGTCGGGGCGGAAGTCATGCCCCCACTGAGAGATGCAGTGTGCTTCGTCGACGGTGAAGAGCTCGAGCTTCGCCTTCGAGATCAGCTCGATGAATCCATCCGAACGAAAACGCTCCGGAGCTACGTAGAGTATGCGAAGCGTTCCTTCCCGGATCCCTCGCGTCGCGATCGATCGCTCCTTGGCGGCGTCGGCGCTGGTCCACGAAGCCACCTCGAGCCCACGGGCTCGCAGACCCGCGACCTGCTCTTTTATCAACGCGATCAGCGGGCTCACGACTACGGTGAGGCCGTCGAACATGAGCGCCGGGAGCTGAAAACAGAGGCTCTTGCCGCTGCCGGTCGGCATCACGGCGAGGGTCGGCCGCCCCGCGAGCACGCGCCCGATCACTTCCTCTTGGCCCGGTCTCCATGCGTTGTGGCCGAAGACCTCCCGTCGTACGCGCTCGAGCCGGTCCTCGGTCAAAACGGCCTCCGTCGTCGCCGAAGGTCGTGAAGTCGCGAGCACGAACGGACGCTAGCCGCGCCGATCAGGGTTGGCAAAGACTGCGAGCGACCTGTAGTCGACGGTCGAAGCGGCCAACAAGAACCAGAAGGCCATCGCCACGTTGGCGTGATGCAAAGGAAAGTGCATGACGCCCAAACCCAAGAGCGCCAGGAGTCCAAAGAGCGTGAAGCGCTCGAACACGACCAAATCACCGTCTTCGTCCCGACCCGCTCGGACTCGCCGGACCAGCGTCGCCAAACCGGCGATGATGGAAAGCATCAGCCCGGCGAAGCCGACCGCCCCTGTCTCGGCGAGCGCATGGAGCGGGATGCTGTGCGCGTCGACGGTCCACTCGCGTGCGTACTCCGGCTTTCGAAAGGGCTCGGCCGCAGCTCGATACCGACCGTGACCGACTCCGACGAGCGGGCTGGTCTCGAACACCGCCCACGCGACGCGATGGATCGTGTGCCGAATCTCCGCGTCCTCGGCGACCCGCTCGATGCGAGCTCGACCGGCGCGCGTGCTCGCCACGAGACTGACCGCCAAGACGGCGACTACGGCCGCACCGATCCAAACTCGCAGGCTCGCGATCAACGCGAGGGTGATGGCAAGGGCCACGATCGCCGCCACGATCGCCATCCTCGCGCCCGTGAGTGCGATCGCGGGACCGATCACACAGATGCTCAAGATGCCGACGAGCCGTCGGCGACCCTTGCAGGAGTAGGCTGTAATGGCTGATAGCCCTAAGCCGAGCGCTCCCATGTGAGCGAGCTTCAGCCGGTTGTAAAACGACCCAGACGCGCCCCTTTGGCCCCAGTAGACCGGATCGATGATCTGCGGAGAGCTTGGGTTCTTGAGAAAGACTCGATCGAGCGGCAACTCTCCAAAGCCGACCTGCAAATATCCGTAGGCCGCGTTGATCGAGATCGCGAGCCCGAACGCGAGCCCCATCGCGCTCAAGGTCTTCGGGCGTACGAGCGGGAGCGCGGTCCAGCCCGCGACGAACGCGAGCGCCAAGAGCGGTCGAAGCGTATCCTCACTCGATGCCCGCGCCGTCGAAGTGAAGGCCCCCGGCAGGCCCGCCACGACCCACACCCCCAAGCCGAGCGGGACCCAATCGCGCGTCGAGATCGAAGGGCGTCGAGTCGCTAGCGCACTCACCACGAGGAGCCCACACGCGACCTCCGCGGGGCCTTCGACGAGACCGATCAGCGCGGAGAACGCGACGAGCAGGTGGACCGTCCACCGAGTCGTGATGGCCTCGTGAGCGCTCAGGTTGACCGATCCGAGGCCGCAGGATACTCCGCGACGACTCACCTGGGATCCTCAATGTCGAGCCCGCCACGTGTCATCGCGGTTCGCGTGTTACGACGGCGCGCTGGGCAGATGGACTCGGACCCCGGAGGTCGTTCTGCGATCCCGCGATCCCGCGAGTGGTCTTGACGTGCCATCCGGCTGGGAACCTTGTCAGGAAACGTATCGATGAATCGGATTTGTCGTGGGACGATGGATAATTTTGGGGACTTGTTGGTCCTCGGGCCTGAGTTTTGGTACCCGAGGACGAGATTTTGATGCAGCTAGGCCGGTCCCTCGACGACATCCGGATCACCGAGGATTTTGCGGCCGCCATCAGCGAAGCGTTGAACGTCGCCTCGTCAGGCGCAGCAGACGAAGCGCCAGGAGGCTGACAGGTATCGGATCGACATCGCAGCGGGCGAGGCCAGGGAAGACGCTCTCGTGGACCGACCACGTGATGTTCCGTCGTCAAATCGACCGGGTCCGGAAGGAGAAGGCCTGCTGGAGGTGGCGCTTTGGTTGTCGACGAAGAGCAGACGGTGGTTCGAGATCCCGACCCGATGAGTGTATCGGCCCAGGTACTCGAAGACATGTTCTGGTCGCTTGAAGGGGCGCTTCGCGTATACGTTCCAGGACTTTGAAGCGATGCTCTTGCAGAGTTGTTCGTACGATTCGTCCTCGGCCAGGCTGGCGCAACTCCCTCCGAAACTGAGCTTCCCGTTACTTCTGGCGGCGGTCATCGCTTCGAGGAACTTGGCGCGGAAGACCACGGACAGAGCCTTTACTGGGAAGAGGAACTTGCCCCTGCCTTTGCCGTGAGCCCATCGCGAATCGTTGGTCAGGCCGTCATCGGATACAATGCAGCGGACATGCGGATGAAAGAGCAATTCCCTCGTCCGAGTGTGAAGGACCATCGTAATTCCGAGTTGCCCGCCAACCTATCTTTCGTTTCGGCCGAACTCGAGGAGAGTATCTGCCGCCGAGGACAAGATGCAGTCCGAGTCCTCACGCCATCACCGCGTCCGAGCCCGACGACGGGATCGAATACTGGGAGCGCCTATGACCACTAGACTCACGAAGTTGGCCCAGGAAGCCGCCCATTGGGGCGCTGGACCTGTCGATGCGGGAAAGTGGGATACCGCCCCTGAAGCCGTCCCGCGAGCGGATGAGTCTACGGCGATGAGCCTGCGGGTTCCGAAGCGGATGCTGACCATCTTGAAGGAATTCGCCCGTCGAGAGGGTGTGGGCTACCAAGTCCTGATGAAGCGTTGGCTCGACGACCGGATTCGAGCGGAGGCGAAACGTGCAGGGCTCGATGTCTACCAGGGCTCCGAGCCTCTGCTTGACGACCGCTACACGTACCGTGTGACTTGGTCTGACGAGGACCGGGGCTATCTCGGACTGTGCGCCGAGTTCCCGAGCTTGAGTTGGATCGCCCCAGCCACGAAGAGGCGCTCAAGGGCGTTCGGAGCGTCGTCGCTGGGGTCGTGGCGGACCTGCGGGCTAAGGGAGAGAAAGTTCCCGAACCCTTCGCCGCGAGAAGGTTCACGGGCAAGCTCGAAGTCCGCGTGTCCGAGGATATTCACCGTCGCCTTGCGATCGAGGCCACCGAGGAGGGCGTCAGCTTGGATGGGTTGGTGGCGGCGAAGCTGGGGACGTGATGGTTCGCGACCCCGAGATCCGGAGGTCGCAGTCATCGTTGCTTCGAATTTCCCATTTCGTCCGCCTTGCTCAGTTGACCGACGGCATGGGGAACGGGCGCAACACTCAACGCCCCAATTAACTCGTCTCGACCTCGCGTCGTCGCCATCTTCAAGTACGGACGGAATTCCGTCATTTGAGTCTGCACCCAGCCGAGTGGACGTTCGAGTTCCGCAACTGCCTTAAGGCGCTTCAGGCGAGCCCGAACGAGCACTATGGACACAAGCATGGGTGCAAGAGGAAGGAGACTGACGAGACCAGTCTCCCTGGGCGAGAGATAGGCAAAGTTCATGAATCGGCCGTGCACGACGACAAACAGGATAAGGGGAAGAGACGCCGCACCGCACATCATGTACCTTGCGGTGACACGGTAGACCAACTGAAGTTGCGCTCGGTCGGTGACCATCCCCCGAAGCTTCGCATTTACTGCGATCATCTCGAAGGCCACGAGACAACAGCACACGGTGATGAAGATCGAGTAGCCGATCAGGACGTTTGCCAACATGACCATTCCCCCGGTTGCTTCTGGTGCCCGACCACAAGAACACACTTTGGAATTGCCCGCAAGCGACCGAGTGCGGTAATCCCGGCTCTCAGGGCGCTACCGAGCCCTCGTTCCAGATCCTCGGTCGGGTCGTGCCCATCCACACGCCACAAATTCGGAGCGCCTCTGCGACGGTCCTCGGCTGCTTGGCGATCACCGCGTCGATCGCGGCCTTCGACCGGCCGGAGTTCGAGGTGCTCGGCGAGGATGGGTCGGTTCACCGACTCTGAAGCCATGCCGTAGCATCAAGAAGCTTCAACGTCGTCACGACTGGATCGTCGGCATACGTTTTCGTCTTCAGCAGATCGATCAGCCCGTCCGCGATGACGTTGCGTAGACTTCGACTTCGAGCCCGCTCAAATGCGCTCTGATCGCCTCCTCGTCCTTTTTCTTGAAGCGCCCCACGTATCAGGGCACGTCGCACCTGTGACTTTTCATAGCCGTATCTTTCGGTCACTTGCTCGGTCACCTTCGCCACGATGTCCTCGTCGTTGAACCAAGAGCGGCTTGCCAACGCGCCGTACTCGCGAGCTATTCGAACGGGCCCAGGAGGCCATGAGTAGGAAGTCCAAACCGCGGAAGCGGAAGCATGAGTTTGCATTCGGCGGACTCATCAGCTGTGGCCACTGCGACGGGTCCATCACGGCTTCCCAGGCCAAGGGGCAGTACGTTTACTATCACTGCGCGGCGAAATGCGATGCAGTCGAGTACATCCGCGAAGAAGAGCTGAGCAAGCAGCTCGGAGCGCCGCTCAAGCGCATCCAGCGATCGGAACAGATCGTCGAGTGGACCCGTGAAGCGCTCCTCGAGAGCCACGCCGAACAGACGGCCGAACACACGGCGGTCGTCGATCGGCTGACGCTCCGCAAGAAGAAGCTGGCCCAGTAGCAGGACCGGGCTTACCAGGACAGAGTCGAGGGTCGGATTGCGACTGACATGTGGGAGCGGAAGTCGACGGAGTGGCGCGAGGAGGAGGCCGACGTGGACCGGGAATTGGCGCTTCGCGCCAACGCCAGCCACCAGTACGCGGTCGAAGGCATCAAGCTTCTCGAACTCGCGCAACGTGCCTATTCGCTTTACGAATCCCAGCCTCCGCGCGAGCAGCGCGCGCTACTCGAAATCGTTCTATCGAACTGCGTGCTTGAAGGCATAAGTGTCCGGATTTACTTGAGGAAACCGTTCGACCTCATGCTCGATTGTACGGAAATTGAAATTGGCGGGGTGGACGGGACTCGAAATTGCCGAAAACAATGCAAAAAGCGTTGTCGGTGCGCGCACTTAGCTTGAATTCGAGTCTGTCCGCCCTGTCCAATGCGTTCGTTTGATTCCGCATAGTTACCAACCTTTCCGGAAAACCTTGGGCAGAATTTGGGCAGAGACTTCGAAGCGATGGATCCGACGGAGCGACCGGGCTATGTTTGGGCAACGTGGCTGAGCAGGTTGCATCGACGATTTTCTCGGTTGGACCTTGGGGCGAGGATACGGATCCGAAGTCCCAAGCGATCCTCGTGGAAGGCTATCGGCGGATGAGCGGCTCCAAGAAGCTTGCGATCGTTCGACAACTAACGATGGCGGTCCAAGAGCTCGCGATCCTCGACATTCGCCGCCGCCATCCAGGGGCGTCGGAGCGGGAGATCAAGTTGCGCCTCGCGTCCCGCTGGTTACCAGCCCAGACCATGCGCGCCGCATTCGGTTGGGATCCCGAGATTCAAGGTTACTGAGCTCGTGTCCGCGAGTGAACCGTTTATCGTCGTCGCCGAGATCGCAGCGGTGCTCGAGAGTCTTGGAGTTGCCTATGTGGTGGGAGGATCCGTTGCGAGCTCTCTTCATGGGATACCTCGAGCAACCCAAGATGTGGATTTGGTTGCCGCCCTCAGGTACCCACACGTCGGGCCGTTCGTGACTGCGCTTGAGGGGCGCTTCTACGTCGACGAGGAATCAGTTCGATCTGCGGTACTCCGGCGCAGCTCGTTCAACGTCATCCAACTAGAAACGATGTTCAAGGCGGACATCTTTGTTGCGTCCGATGATCCCTGGATAGAGTCCGAGCTCTCGAGATCCAGGCCAGAATCGATTGTCTTGCCGGATCGCTCGATAGTCGTTCGCTTTGCCTCCGCAGAGGATGTGCTCCTTCACAAACTGGTGTGGTTCAAACTGGGAAATCAGGTTTCCGAACGGCAGTGGAAGGACATCCTGGGAGTGGTCAAGATCCAGGGAGATCGGCTCGATCAAACCTATCTCGATCAGTGGGCTCGGCATCTTGGAGTGGTCGAATTATTGGAACGAGCGCTTCGCACTGTTGGGACGACCTCGTGAGCACACAACTACAATGAGTCCTCGGAGCGAGCGACAACGTCCCACCTTTCAGCGCGGAAGCTCGGTGAGTTCACGGAGACCCGAGTGGTCGAGCCAGGAAAGCGAGGAACGGAATGACCAAGCGATCAACTGCACTTACCGCTGCGGCGGGTGAGCACTTCGTGGCATATGCTTTGTCCACGCGTGGCTTTGCCGTTGCTGCAACAAGAGGCGGAGTGCCTACTGTCGACTTAGTTGTTGGGGACCCGGCCGGGCTGTCCTCCGCGTTGATTCAGGTCAAGACCTCCTCCTACGCCTGGCGGAGCTACAAGAAAAAGCCAGAAAATGACCGGTGGGAATGGGACGTCGGTGAGAAGGCCCGGCACCTCAGTAACCCGTCTCTCTTGTATGCCTTCGTTGACCTTCGGGGTGCCAAACAGGATCATCCTTCGATCCTGCCTGACGTCTTTATTGTGCCGTCGCGGATCGTAGCCGCGAGTTTGGGTCCAGGGTGGAGTCGCTACATGTTCTGGATCAATAAACTCCAAAAGAATGAGTTTCATGAGCGGTGGGATCTGCTTTAAACTCCAAAAGAATGAGTTTCATGAGCGGTGGGATCTGCTTCTGTCCAAAGAAAAGGTCGAGGTTCGGGTGTGATCCAGAGAGTAATCATCAAAAATTTTCGTTGTTTTCGCGAACTCCGACTTGACCTAGATCCAAGCCTGAACGTCATCATAGGCAACAACGAGGCCGGAAAGTCGACTTTTTTGGATGCCATCAATCTCGGGTTCACGGGCCGGATCGGAAGGTTGCCGGTTCTCGACGAGTTGACCAGTCATGACTTCCACGCGAAGGTGGTGGAGGCCTACTTGGGAGCCATTCGAAAAGGCGACGGCCCGCACCCTCCGTCAATTTCGATCGAGCTTTTCTTCGACGAGACTGAAACGACGGGAGATCTTCGGGGCACAAACAATTCCCTGGGCGAGAATTGCCCAGGCATTCTTTTGATGTTGGAGTTCGATTCGAACTTTGAGGCCGACTACCGGGAGTTGCTCAAAGTTAATCGAACCAGCCTGCGCGGAATTCCGGTGGAGTTCTACCATTGTGTCTGGAGGGGATTTGACGGCAGCCTTATGCATGAGCGTCGCGCGCGCTTCAAGGCCCCTATTGTTGACGCGTCCAAGATCCGGCTGAAGAGCGGCTCCGATTTCTACCTTCGCCAGATCCTGGATGACACGTTGAACCCGCAAGAAAAAGCCCGGCTGACGCGCGCGTATCGCGGCTTGAGGGAGTCCTTTGGGCAAGATCAAGGAATCGTCGACATCAATACTGCCCTGACTTCCAAACAGAAGGAAGTGACGAACAAATCTCTCACCCTTGCCGCCGACATCGGATCGCGAAGCGCTTGGGAGTCCGGCCTGATTCCGCACTTGGATGACTTGCCAGTGCAGTACGCAGGCAGCGGAGAGCAAAGTTGCCTCAAGATTCTTCTGGCGCTTTCCAGGCATCGCACGCAATCCGACGTCCTGCTCATCGAAGAACCCGAGAACAATCTCGCTTTTGGTACCTTGAACCGGCTCATCTCCAAAATTGTGGAACATCGGGTTGATGAACAGTTGATCGTCACCACGCACAGCTCATTCGTCATGAACAAACTCGGTCTCGACAAGTTGATCCTGATGAACCGGGACTCTTGCCTAAGGCTTACTCAACTGAGCCCCTCGACATTGGCATACTTCAAGAGACTACCAGGATATGACACTTTGCGACTGATTCTTGCTCGCAAAGTCCTGCTCGTCGAAGGGCCGTCGGACGAGCTTGTCGTAATGCGGGCCTACCGCGATGAGCACAACAAGCTTCCGATTGAGGATGGGATAGACATCATCAGTGTCAGGGGACTATCTTTCAAGCGGTTCTTGGATATCGCCGGACCGCTGAATCTCGACGTAACAGTTCTAACCGACAACGACGGAAAGCCTGATGGAGTCCGGAAACGATACTCCAGCTACTCACCCAGGTTTCAAATCCTATTCTCTGAGGATGCGTCAACGGCAACGCTCGAAGCGTGTCTTGTCGCAGCCAATGATCTTGGAACAATGAACAAGGCATTAGGCACAGAATTCGAATCGAAGATGGATCTCCAGGAGTTCATGATGGCAGCCGCGCACAAGACCGAAAGCGCGCTCAAGATTTTCGAATGGGACGAGAAGATCACCATGCCGGAGTACATTCAAAACGCCGTGGGAAAGACGAAGTGACCCACCGCCTGGAAGCTAACCAAAACTGGTCCGGGCTTGCTCTCCAGAAGTGGTCCGGATCCGGAACGCCAAGAAGCTCAGCGTTTGGATCACGTTTGGGGCGGTCGGCGCGGCACAGGGTTTGTCTCGGGAAGTGTGGATAGACGGACTTGGGGCGCCGGGGGGATGGAGGTCAGGAGACCCTTTCGGGGCGTCAACGGCGAAGGTCGCGGAGGATCTGTTGGAGAGCGGTGAGGCTGAGTTCGTGGTTTGGGACCTCGAGCTTGGTCGAGAGCGCGGGCGGTGTCGAAGTCTCTGCGGGGGTCGGGGAGCTTCTTTCGGGAGTGACCGGCCTACGAGGAAGAGCCAAGACCTGGACTCGCGTTCCGAGGTCCGCAATCGCGATCAGGTCCTTATCAGCGAGGGCCTGACGGGCTTCGAGATACTCGTCGAGGCTCGACCCGAGGAGCGCGCTGATGGTGATGTGGCCGAGAAAGCTGACGCCGTTTCGGTCGCCGAGGAGCACGAAGAGCAGGTACAGCGACCGTTCGGACGGAGTCATCTGCGAGAAGAACCCATCTTGGAGGAAGGCGTTGGGTATGTAGGCGAAGCCTCGAGCGTCGATCTTTCGGACTCGGTCAGCGCGGAGCGGAGTGGCAGAAGGGTGTCGTCGTGGAGGTGCCATCGTCTCGTCACCCGACCGGTTCGCGGAGCGAGGGACCGTCAATGCGGACCGTGTGACATTGATGCCGGAGTCGGCTGAGGAGGGCCTCGGTAAGCTGCTTGTTGCCGAGGAAGTTGTGCCATTCGTCGTAGGCGAGGTTCGTAGTGATGATGGTGGACTTCTTTCTGTATCGCTCCTCCATGAGCTTGAAGAAGACGTTGGTTTGCTCTGGGCGGAGGTTCAGATAGCCCATCTCGTCAATGACGAGAAGATCGAGACGGCTGAGGTGATCGATGAGCTTCCTGGACGACCTGTCTGCGAGGGATGCGTACATGTCGTCGAAGAGATCTTGAGCTCGGATGAAGACACCCCGGTAGCCGTTCTGGAGAGCTTTGAGGAGGATGGCGGAGGCGAGACCGGTTTTTCCGACACCGGTTGGACCAATGAGGACGAGATTCTCGGCTCTGCCCAGAAAATCGAGCTCGGCGAAGCCACGGAACTGCCGCTGGTTGACTCCAGGTTGGTGCTTGAAGGGGAAGCTTTCGAGGGTCCAGGTTTCCGGTAACCTTGCGCGCTTGATTCGGGAGGCCAGGGTGGACTCTTGGCGAGCGTGCCACTCAGCGCGAAGGAGCCGGAGGAACCAGTCGGAGTATGTGATTTTGTCGTTCTCCGCCTTGCGGAGCTCATCGTCGAAGATCTCGTGCATCCGGCTGAGCCGCATGGACTTGAGGAGTTGGTCGATTTCGTCGTTCATCTGTCTTTCTCCGGATCGGGGTCATGGCCGTCGAGGCCAGGGAAGAATCGTCTGTCGACGTTTCGGAGTACCATTCGCTCGAGGCGTTCGAGGTCATAGAGCCCGAAGTTGGCGGCCGTCTGGATGGCTTGTTGGACGGCCTCAGGGGGATAGTCTCGAGTGATGCGGAGCAGTCGCTTCAGGGCGAGAGGCGTTCGGCCGTGCGTTTTCACCTTGAGCTGCTCTATGAACTCAACGAATTCGGGGAGCACCTCTTTGAGCTTTTGTTCCTCGGCGGAGGGCTGCGTGGTCTTCTTGGAGCCCCTCGGTGGACGGTGCTCAGGATTAGTCACTCGGCCGGTCTTGCCGAGAAGCCGTGGGTGAGTAGCGACGATTCGAGGTCCCAGGTATAGCTGGATTTCGTTCTTGGTCTCACGGACTTCGAGCTGGCGTCCGATGAGCTGGTAGGGTGCCGAGTACCGACATGGGTGGAGACGCACGTAGCCCTCGTCATCGACGATCCTCTGGTGAAGTTGGTAGACGTCGGGTACCCAGAGAGGGAGCGGCTTCAACTGGGACTGCTCGGCCGCAAAGAGCTCTCGTCGAGAAGCATGGAGCTTGGGGCTTTGAAGAGCATTGACGCGGTCGCACCAGGCACGCGCTTCGCGGTTTGCGTGCTCGAAGTCGTCGAAGGACCGACCTGCGAGGAAGTTGTTCTCGATATAGTTGAAGGATCCTTCAACTCTTGCGGACCGGTCCGCATCACCCTTCTCGTGCGCTCGAAATACGAAGTCATACCTGGCCCCGAAGGCTTCCATCTCGGGCACTGGAACCATTTCGGAGCCAGTACCTTTGAGGACGACGACTCCGGTATTGTCGATCATGCACACACGGCAGACGCCTCCGAAATAGGCGAGCGCATCGCTCAGAAAAATCTTGCAGGTGAATCGAGTGAACGTCGGGTAGAGTTGCGCGAAGAGCATGCGCGAGTAGCAGAAGACCAGCGAGGCCGTCTGCACCGGGACCATTTGACCTGCGATCCTGGCTTTGTGAGGAGAGGTATCATGTTGCATCTCCTCCCCA
Organism: uncultured Myxococcales bacterium; assembly: GCA_964463485.1. Classification (GTDB taxonomy): domain Bacteria; phylum Myxococcota; class Kuafuiibacteriia; order Kuafuiibacteriales; family Kuafuiibacteriaceae; genus CAYXDO01. The sequence goes on from CAYXDO010000018.1 coordinate 42,214, forward strand.
GGTCCAAAGGTATAGGAGCCCGCGGGCGTGCGGACTCTTTGACCGAGTCCGTGCCGACGGCAATAGCCAGTGAGTGCCTGGTAGGACATTTGGGCGCCTGCGCTGATAAGCTCCTCGTGAACTCTCACGAGGTTGCCTTTGCAGGTGGAATAGAGCTCGAGGATCTTCTCATGATGCGGGCTCGCTTTCTCCGCACGCACGATTATCGGCACTTGCGGATCCTTGGACTCGATCACCTCTTTGACCGCTCCTCGTGAGATCTTCAGAGCTCTGGCTATCTTCCTCGTTCCCTGGCCCGCCGCGTGGAGCTTCAAGATCGCCGTGCGTATTCCTTGGTCGTGCATCGTTCAGTTCCTTCTCCAGGCGAGCGAACAGGCGTTCGACATCGCATCGTGTTTGGCGGAGGCATGGCCGAAGGCTCGAGGTCTCTTCGCCGGTCGGCATATTTCGAAGGCGTGAGAATGCCCGCCGCGCGACGCCTCCCATGGCGTCGAGGTCTTCGACGATGAGCTCCGTCAAAGGTCTCGGAGTCGGATCGAGCTTACCGGCCTCTTCGCGCGCGCGAAGCACCAGTCGGGGGTCGGCCAGGATCTGGCTCTTCTCTTTCTCGCTGGTGGCAGCTCGATAGGCCAGATAAAGAATCTGGGTTTCTCGTGTGGATGGCCGGCACCGGCCGATCGATTGCGCGAAGGCGAGACAATCCGCTTCGTTCGCGCGCGCGAAGGGCACGAGATACCTCATGGCCGCGTGTGCGGTGATGTCTCCGTCACGAACCTGAGCCTGAATGGCCTCTGGGACATCGGAGACCAACCCGAGTCGCCCACTGACCCAGCTCGCGCTTCGGTCAAAGCGATGACTTAGTTCGTCCCCCGATAGTCCGAACCGATCTCGAAGCTCGCGGAGAAGCCAGCCGTCCTCGATGGCGCTCGAAGTCGCTCCGATCCTCATCATCCGCTCGAGGACCAAAGCGTCCGACTCACTCAGATCCCAGACCGTCGCGGAAACGAGGTCGGCGCGGAGCCGCGAGAGCGCCCGGACTCTCTTGTAGCCGTCAATCAGCGTGAACCGATCCGAATCCGCTACGACGATGACTGGCGCGAGCTGCCCGACCCGAGCCAACGACGCGAGGGTGCGCTTCTCGGCATCTGGGCTTGTGCGCCGCAAGCCTTCGTAGCGGCGGTCTAGTCTGTGCAACTCGACGTCTGTCATGACTTCGAGCGAATCCGAGCACAGTGAGCTGGCCCGTGTCTGGCTCATGCGTGACACCCGCCAGAGATCGGCGCCGAAGAGCTACTGCCCCAATGTGTTGGGAGCCGAGCCTGGCGCGTGACAGCTACCAGCGTGTGACCGGCGTTTACCAAGAAAATCTCGAATTACGCAGTGTGGTCGCGCTCTTAGGCCCCGAGCCTGGCGCGTGACACCCTCTCAACCTCCGCAGCCAGGGCCGCAGTCAATACCAATAATTGTCCGAATTCACCCTGCGAATTCAATGGGTTATTCGCCGAGCCTGGCGCGTGACAGCCTGGTGCGTGACAGCCTGGTGCGTGACCGACGCTCGATAGAGGACCTCGAGACTCCGGCGGAGACGGCCCCAATGCCGATTCATCTTGATGGCGACCCGAACCAACGACCGCAGCCAGGGCGCGATTCGCTCGTGAGACCTGTTGCCGCGCCCTCTCAGCGGCACGAAACCCCGGCAGGTCAGCCTGGCGGCGACGCCGCGCAAGGCGTTGGTCTCGTGCTCGACGACACGCCTCTGCACCGCAGAGCTTCTGCCTTTCACCGACGGATGGCTTCGGCTCAAACGACTTCCGGCATTCGGAGCAACGCATCCAGATAGGAAAACCCGCCGCGTGCCGACCTCAACTTTTCGTCGCCTGCCGAGCCTAGGGATTCAAGCGTGGACCACTTTTGAAGAGCGAGACAGGGTCAGTTCTCGAGAGCGTCCAGGCCCACCGAGCGATTGTCTCAGCGGCCGGGTCTGGGAAGACTCAACGGATCGTTGAATCCTCCCTCCAAACGCCGGGACGAATCCTAGTTACCACGTATACGAATCGCAATGCCGATGAGCTTCGTCGCCGACTTTGGGGGGATCTGGGAGTCCCGCCTGCGAGAATCGAAGTGCTCAGTTGGTTCGAGTTCCTACTACGACATTGTGTTCGACCGTATCAATTTCCGGCATTTCCCGTGAACTACTTACGCTCAATCGACTTCGACTCGCAGGTTCCGAAAATAATGGCTCGCTCAAATATCAGGGCCTATTTCTGCCGGGCCAGAAACGTCTATGGCGACCGAGTCTCGGATTTGGCTTGTGAACTCAACGCTCGAAGCGGTGGCGCAGTCATTCGACGACTGGAGAGGATCTACGCGGCAATCCTGATTGATGAGTTTCAGGATCTAGCGGGATACGACCTCGACTTCGTCGAATTGTTGTTCCAGTCGAATATCGCGACCATCGTCGTCGGAGATCCGAGGCAGCAGACATTCGAGACTACGCGGTCGTCAAAGAACAAGCAATTTCAGGGCGCAGGACTTCACAAGTGGTTTGCGAAGATACGAAAGAAGGTGGAGATCGAAGTAGAGGAACTCACCACGAGTTATCGGTGCCGCCAAGAGATCTGCGATTTCGGAGACCGCTTGTTTCCAAACTACTCGCCTACCCGGTCTGCCAACAACGCCTCCACCGAACACGACGGGATCTTCTGGCTACAGTTGCAGGACGTGCCCCGATATCTTGACGAATTTCATCCAAAACCGCTGAGGTGGAGCGAAACGAGTAAGGACGCGCCGGCGTCTAGCGAGAATTTTGGAGCAGTAAAAGGCGCCACATTCGATCGAGTTCTCATCTTCCCAACTGCTTTGATGCTCGACTACTTGGGAACAAGTGATCACTCGAAGCTCAAGCCTGGAACGCTGTCCAAACTGTACGTGGCCGCCACGCGCGCACGTCAGAGCGTCGCGTTTGCTGTGGCAAAAAAGAACTTCCGCACCGCCCTTGCTCGACGATGGCCGAGTATGGAATGAAACACGGGAGCATCCTTGGCGCCGCTGGTGCCTTTAGCGACCATGCCGGAATTCTAGTGGGCAGACGCGGCTCTGAGCCGCTTCTCGTGGTTGCTGAATGCGGTCGTTCGGGACGGGCTTTCGGTTCCCACGGTAGTGACTGGCTTCACGGCATCCCTAGATCGATCCTGGTGTCCTCGTGGGCTCCGATCGAACAGGCGACATCTGCTTCGGAGCTCCAGGCTCGGGGTGCTTTACAGAAGGAGAACCGCCATGGGATTGAGTATCAGGAAAGCCAACGGTCGCCAAGGATCGGAAGACGCGGAAAATGAGCCAAGGCTCGTCACCGAGCCGAATGACGCCACTCTCGCCGAGCCTCAAGACTCGGAACTGGTTGTTCAGCTTCCGCTGAGGACGATTCTTCGGGAGCAACTGCACGAGTTCGTTGTGGGAACCGGGATCCGTGTTCTTTCGGAGCTCTTAGAACGAGAGCGCACGGAGCTGTGTGGCCCTCGCTATAGCCATCAGGCCGATCGCCGTGCCGGACGCGCGGGATCTGTCCAGGGCGAGCTCGTCTTGGGTGGCCGGAGGGTGTCGGTTCAGCGGCCGCGAGTTCGATCGTCCGAAGGGGAGTTGTCATTGCCGTCTTGGAGGGCCTTCGCGAACGATGATCCGCTGAAAGAGCGCGCTGTCGAACAAATGGTCCTTGGGGTGTCGACCCGGAAGTACGAGCGCTCGTTGGACAGCACCCCTCCCGCCGTCAAAACTCGCGGAGCCAGCAAAAGCGCCGTGAGTCGGCGCTTCGTCGAGGCAACTCAACAGCAACCCATCTCGTCGCTGAGACCCATCTCGTCGCTGAGATCGAGCTCGTCGCTGAGACCCATCTCGTCGCTGAGACCCATCTCGTCGCTGAGATCGAGCTCGTCGCTGAGACCCAACTCGTCGCTGAGACCCGACTCGTCGCTGAGGTTCCACCTTCGGCGACTCACTGCCTTCAGCAAGACCTTCACCCAAGACTACCTCGGAGCCATCCCGCGCATGCGCAGGATGCAAGTTCCGAAAAGCCTGACGACAGAGACGAACTCCATGGTCGTCAATTGGTCCCAACTGAGATCGTCGATAAAGCGCCCAGCCAAGGAGAGGATATAGCCAGAGACCAGTTCCCCAGAAATTAATCGAAGAAAAGTGTCTCAAATCGTTGACAGGTTCCGCGGCTCCAGTTCCGCAGAGGTTCGGTCCCGCTGTAGGGGCCGCCGCTGTAGGGGCCGCCTCGATTCCCCGGCGCCGGCGGTCTACTTCTGGTTGCGCTTGGGTCGTTTTGAGTTCATCGTTGGGCATGGACAAGAGCTCCGTCCAAAGGATTCGGCAGGTGACGCCGGTGTCGGCGCCGCCCGAGCAGCGGGCAAATTTGGCGTTGATGGCGCAGGCGCTCGGCGCTCTCAACGGGGAGCCGTCGAATGGATGCAGCCTCGTTGCACCGAACGGGCAGAGCGTTTCGGTTCCAGATCTGTTCGTCCCGATCCTCGCGCACGTGGCCGAGGTGCTCGCTCGAGGCGACGCGCTCGCTCTTGTCCCCGTGGCGAAGGAGCTCTCGACGCAGCAAGCCGCCGACCTGCTGAACGTATCCCGGCAGTACCTCGTTCGGCTTCTTGATGAGGGGCGCATCCCATTTCGCAGCACGGGTACGCATCGTCGGCTGCGCGTCGAAGATGTCCTCGCTTACAAGGAGCAACGTGACGCAACGCGGCGAGCTGCCCTCGATGAGCTGACCGAGCTGAGCGAAGAGTTGGGCGGTTACTCCGAGCTCGACGGAACCTGAGTCGAAGTCACCCGCGTGCTGCTTTCTTCTGCATCGAGGGTCGTTCTCGACGCCAACGTACTCTTTCCGCTGTCGCTCCGAGATACGCTTCTGCGCGCCGCCGAGCGCGGAGTAATCCAAGTTCATTGGTCGGTCGAGATCTTGGAAGAGACCCGCCGCAACCTCGTGGCGACGATGACCATCACCGAGGCCCAAGCACAGCGGCTCGTCGAGACCATGAAGGTCGCATTTCCGGACGCGATGGTCTCGGACTACATGGGGCTCATCGCCGACATGAAGAACGACGAGGGCGACCGTCACGTCGCCGCCGCAGCCGTGAAATGTGGCGCTCGAGTGATCGTGACCAGTAACCTCGCAGACTTTCGGGAGCTACCCAAGGGCATCAAAGCGATGTCGCCGGATGACTTCCTGACAAACCTGCTCGAAGCGGACCCGAGCGGCATGGTCGATCAACTTGAGCGACAGGCCGGAGCTCTGAGACGGCCTCCGCGTTCGTTCGAGGAACTCCTCGCCGGTCTCGGGAAGCTGGTCCCCGGCTTCGTCCGCGTTGTTCGTGAGTACGTCAAGGCAGGTCAGTAGGCGGACTGCGACGCTTTGGCCGTCCACCGCCACAATAGCTTGAGCGTTACGACTGTTGGTTCGAGCTTGGACCTCGAGGCGACGGTGGCGCTGACCGCGCTCACGGCGCGCCCACAGAATGCTCAGCTTCGCCCCGACGACCTCGAGGCGCGTGGGACCGGGCTGCCAGGAGGCTGCCACCGGCTCGCCTTTGGAAGACCACTGGGGCGAACCCGAGTCGAGGAGGTGCCCACAAAGACCGCACAAACAACCCTGAGCTTTAGGACCGGAGCCGGGCTCTGCGGTCTTATCCCGTTGAAATGGAAGTGTCGCCCAAGCCACCAGACCTCAAGCCCCGCCTTGCGGCCGGCATCCTTGGCGACCGCCGACCCGAGCCACGCTGCCGGGCGTGCCAAGTCGGGGCGGCGTCGCCTGCGTTGCTGGAGGAGATTGACGCGCTCGCCACCGCCGGGTGGACACCACGGCAGATCTCGAGCCGAGTGGCGCCGAGAGCGGCAGCGCTCGGCGTCACGCTCACGCAGCGCTCGCTAGAGCGCCATCGCGAACGGCACGTCAGCCGGGTCTCGCCGACACCTGCATCAGCGCCGACTCCGCGGGACGCGAGCGACGTCGAGCGGCTGCGATGCGTCTTTGCTCGGCTCCTCGAGCAGATCGAAGTGTTGGTCCGTGCCGGAGTTCAGGATACGACTCGGGAAGCAGAACAGTCGGGGAGCTTGTGCGGCGTGGAGCTCCGGCTCGCAAGAGGTTCGAGATGAGTACGCCGGCGGAGATTACATGAGAGTCAGAGCAAGTGTCTCAGAAGTGGAAGTCGAGGGCGAACCACGGCACCCTGGACGGAGTCGAGGCGACCTGCAGCTTGTGCGGGCATACGGTCGAGTGTGCCGGCACGGGAGAGGCGTCGGAGCGTCGGTGTCTGATGCCACGGCGCGAGGAGTGCCCGCGCGGCGAGAAGAACTTCTACGTGAACGCTGAGTAACGGGGCTCGGCGGGACGGAGGAAGACTCCACGCACCGCCGCCGAGTTCTGGCTCGCCCTGGGGCCGAACCCAGAGACGAGCGGACGAACGGTGCGTGGACTGCGCATGGGCAACCTACAGTCGATTGACCGTTCGGCCAACCACTCCGAGGAACAAGCACGATGGTGGTCTGCTGCCTTGCGGTTCCGGGGCGAGCTGATCTGGACTGGGGGTGAAGAGCTCTTGCGCCACCCCATCAGCCCCGTTCTGCGCAGCCGTGTGAGCCAGGCTCAGTGGGCAAAAGGGGGGCTGACGAGCCGAAGACGGGCGTGGCTTGGCCTTGGCGGCCTCGGCGTCGAGGTCGAGGTGACCGGCTGCGGCGACGACCGACTCGAGAACGCGTTCGACTCGCTCGGCTTCGAGCCGACGATCATCGTCGCGTCCGCCGGAAAGCTGCAGGCGCCCATCGTCTTCGAGGAGCCCTTACCCATCGACTCCGCCAACCTCCAGGTGGTGGCCCTACACGGTTCGTTCGTCGAGAGAGACGTTTGTGCGAGGAGCTCTGCCTCAGCGGCTCTGATCCCGAGGCTTACGGCTCGGCGGACCCAAATCTCCCGGGTCAAGTTCCGAGTTTCGTGGACCTCGTACCGAATTCGTCGTGTTGGGACAGACAAGGGCTCTCCGATCCGACAGGAGCGAAAGGCGAGCACGGGGCTCACGCGGGCGTGCGAAAGGGCGGGCATCGAGCCCATCGGCTGGCACGTCCTGCGGCACACCTACGCTTCGAGGCTCGTGACTCGGGGCGTGCCGATGAACGTCGTTCAGGAGCTTCTCCGCCACGCCGAGATCCGGGAGACGATGCCCCACGCGCATCTCGCTCCGAATGCGAAGCGTGGGGCTGTGAAGGTGCTGGATGAAGGAGAAGAGAAATTTGGGCACCAGTTACGCACTGGCGCCCAGGAATCGAACTAAACTGAATTTACGAGGGAAATAGTTGGCGGGGTGGACGGGACTCGAAATCGCCGAAGAAATATAGAAAACAACCGTCGGCGCGCGCACTTAGCTTGATTTCGGGTCTGGTCTGACCATCCAACCGTTCACTGTGATCCCGCTCAGTTACATAACGCTCCGGAAAATCCTGGGCGGCCGTTGGGCAGTGAACTATTCAGCGCGATGGCCGCTGCAGCCTCGTTCGACGGCTGGTTCAGAAGCGACCCGTGCGGGACCGATCAGCGTTTACCCTAAAACGGAGTGCGCATAATCCTGTTCCGATTTGCTGGACTCTCAGCGACCCCACATGCTAGAGCGACGCCAAGATGGCGCGTGAACCTAGCACGTCATGTGCGATCTTTCAATGAGGCAGCATGATCCTGAGTCATTTTGGCGCTGGGACCGAGACTGGTGCATAGTCCCGACGTACGGGCCGCCGATCTGTTGGGTCAACGTTTCGTGAAGCCGTGCGCGAATCCGATATATCTCGATCACCTTGCGTCGACGCCCGTCGATCCGCGTGTAGCCGACGAGATGGTTCGAATCCTTCGAAGTGTTCACGGAAACCCCAACAGCATTGAGCATTCGGCGGGGTGCCGTGCGCAAGCGATCGTGGATGCAGCCGCGCGCCACGTGGGCGCATTGTTTGGCGCGCCTGCGGCGGCAGTCGTCTTCACTTCGGGATCAACTGAGTCCCTTGCCTTGGCCCTTGCCCACGCTTGGGAACACCACAACTCAAGCAGTCCGATGCGAGTCGTTGCGACGCCGGTTGAGCACAGCGCCCTTCTGGACCCTCTTGCTTCCGGTCAACGCGCCGGCCGGTTTCGGGTCACTTGGCTTTCGGTCGACGAGCTGGGTCGGCTGGATGCTGCCGCTGTCGATCGAACCATTGCCGAAGGTGCCGATATTGTTTGCGTGATGGCTGCGAACAACGAAATCGGAAACGTTTATCCAATCCAGGAGATCGGCACCCTCGCGACACGCCACGGCGCGAAGCTGTTGGTAGACGCAACGCAGGCAGCAGGGCGGGTGCCGATGGAAGCAGAATCGTGGGGCCTGACGTATGTTACGGCGAGCGCGCACAAGATGTACGGCCCGAAAGGCGTTGGTGCTCTGGTTGTGATGGCTCCTGAACCTCCACGCCGCCACGGCACCCCTAACGTCCCGGGAATCGGGGCGTTCGGAGAGGCGGCACGCCTTCGCTCAGTGGAGATGCACGAGGATGAGGCGAGGATTCGGTTGCTTCGAGACGCCCTTCAGCAACTCCTGCTCGAGCGAATCCCCGGACTTCAAATCAATGGCGACATGCAGAACCGCCTCGCGTGCAGCCTCCACGTGTCCGTCGCTGGCGTGCCGAACGACGCCGTACTCGCCCGGCTACATGATTCGGTGGCGATCAGCAGCGGAGCGGCCTGCTCACGAGGTGCGCTGAGTGCATCGCACGTGCTTCAGGCCATGCGTATGTCACCGGATGCCCAGGAAGGAGCGCTCCGAATGGCGGTGGGCAAGTTCACCACAGCCGAAGAAGTTGACCACGCGGCGGAGCTTATCGCCGAAGCGATCCGGTCTGTCCGTCGAACGTTAGGGGTGGCTGCGTGACTCCAACCGCCCCCCCGGACGACCGCGCGCCGTTTGGTTCTGCGACAAACATGCGCTTTTCTGGTCATGAAACATTCGCGGTCCGATACACGTGGATTCCGAAGGCCTTTCGCTACCTCTCCCACGAATCATCATCGTTCAAGGATGAAGAGAACGTGATGGTCGAGCTTGGTCTCGGCAAGAACATGGTGCGCTCACTTCGATTCTGGTTGGAGGCGTTTGGATTAGCGAAGCCTTCTGACGAGGGGCTGACGCTCACGGAATTCTCGCGCGCCATTCTGTCACCGGGCGGCCTTGATCCTTTTCTCGAAGATCCCAAGACTCTCTGGCTTCTGCACGCCCAGCTGAGTATGCGCTCCCAGGACGCGATTTGCGCCTGGGACGTCTTGGTAAATCGTTGGAACAAGGGCGAATTTTCGAAGTCAGAGGCGGTGAGGGCATTTCGTCGCGAATCGGAGCGGTACGCCAGCAAACCTCACTCCGACGTCACGCTCAGTCAGCATTTCGACGTGTTTATCCACACCTATGTCCCAACTCACTCAAGGAGCGTCGGTCTAGAAGAGACGCTAGACTGCCCCTTGAAGGAGTTGCTCCTCGTCGAACCGCATGGGGAACGTCGTAACGGGGCGGACGGACGACGCGAAACAGTTTACAGGTTTAATCGCGACCCGAAGCCGGAAATCAGCGCTCCGCTCTTCGAGTACGTGATCGACCAGGCGTTCGCTGTGCACAAACAGACCGAGAGCTCACGCACTTTGCGTGAACTTCTGTACGGCCCGTATGGGCCCGGCCAAGTTCTGCGACTGCCTGAAGACGACCTTCGCGTGCGCATCGAAGACCTGGCTGAATCCCAACCACGCAGGTACAAACTCCAAATGTCGGCAGTGCAAATGGTGCTGCACCGAAGCAAGCCCGTTGCGGACGAAAGTCCCGAAGAGCGAAGTGAGATCGAGGATCGTTTGCTTGGTGCAGTTTACTCGCAGGTGTCGCCGTGATTGTTGCGAACAAGAACCCACCGGCAAAGGCAGCCCGCGATTCCACTGGGCAGCCAATCAGTTCGCTATTCACCACGCCCGCTCGCTACCTGCGGAGCGTACATCTCGAGCGAGATTTCCACGATCCGAACGTCCTCCGACAGTACGTTCTGACCGACAGCATGAGGCGACCCTTCGAGCGAATTATTGAGGGCGTTCGCAGCGGGTCGACGCGCAGAGCGTGGCGCATCACGGGTGACTTCGGAACGGGCAAATCGTCCTTCGCGCTCGCGCTCGCACATCTGCTTCGAAGTCCAAAGCCTGTGAGAGAGGCCAAGGAATTGTTTGCCAGGCTAAAACTCAACCCGCCTGGAAAGCCATTCTTACCTGTTCTAGTCACCGGCCGCAGAGAGCAGCTCGTCCCGGCGATTGCGGAAGCCGCAGGGCGCTGCGCCGCCGAGCTCCGGATTTCCGATCGGGAGACAAATGGGCACTTCCGCAATGCACGCACTGGCGACGTCGGCGCGTTGCTAAAGGGTCTCTCATCCCTCGCTGAGAAAGTCGGCGGCGTCTTGTTGGTGCTCGACGAATTGGGTAAATTCTTGGAGCACGCGGCCGCACATTCAGAGCACGACGACGTCTATGCCCTGCAGCAGCTCGCCGAGCAGGCCAGCAGAAGCGCAGCAACCCCAATTTTGCTCCTAGGACTCCTTCATCAGGGGTTTCAAGCGTACGCCGATCCGCTGCCAACGGAAGCGCGATTAGAATGGGAAAAGGTGGCGGGAAGGTTCGAAGAACTAGCGTTCGACCAGCCGCTGCCGCACACAATGGCCCTCGCTGCCGCGGCGCTTGGGTTGCGCACATCCCACCTACCGCCACGCACTCTTGAGGTCCTTCGTCGCCTTGTGCGTCGGGCGCTGGACTGCGGGTGGACGCAACCCAACTCGAGTGATGCCTACGCGGCGGTGTACCCGCTACATCCGACCGTACTGCCCGTACTTGTGCGATTCTTCGCTCGTTTTGGACAGCACGAACGCTCGCTGTACAACTTTCTGCTCTCCCACGATGTGGGTGCGCTGCAGGACTTTTCGCTCCGTCCTGCGACTGCGTGCAGTTGGTACACCATCGCCGACTTCTACGAGTACGTCCGAGCTGCGTTCGGCCACTCACTGGGTGGTGGTAGCTATCGGAGCTACTGGTCGCGCCTCGTGGATACGATCGACGGCATCCCGGATCTCAAAGACGACGAGGCCAGGGTACTCCGCGCGGTGGCTCTGCTGAACGTCGTCGACGCAGAGCACATGCGTGCAGACCCCGCAATGATCGCCGCAGCTCTGTGGAAGGGAGAAGAGGACCGCGTGGCGGCAGCTATCGACGCCTTGCGCACACGAGGCGTTTTGTTCGCCCGCCCCAGTGGTGACCTGCGTCTCTGGCCCGCCACGAGCCCAAACCTCCACGATATCCGCGAAGACGCCATCAAGGCGCTCGGTCTGCCGGAGCCAGTCAGCAGGCAGGTGCCTCATCTTCTGGCGGCACCACCAATTCTGGCTCGCCGCCATGCAATCGAGACCGGGACCTTGCGGTATTTCGATGTCCGTTATGTTACACCAGAGGTGCTCGTTGAGAGTGCAGCCTCGACTTCGGCCGATGGTCTGCTCCTGGCGGCGCTCTGCGAGACCGAGGAGGATCGGACCCGCGCGGTCGCGGAGGCGAAGAAGTTGCGGCTCCAGCACGCGCTCGTATGCCTTTCTTCTCCTCTGGGGATTTTGCAGCGCGACCTTCATGAGGTCCGCGTCTGGCAATGGGTGCTGGATCATACCCCGGAACTAGCTCAGGATTCGTATGCCAGGGCAGAAGCGTCTCGATTCCACGCAAACGCGTTACGGACGCTGAGCCGCCGCCTCACGGAGTGCTTGCCTGTCAGGCTTGCCTCAGCGCCGAAAGCCTCTTGGTTCTATCGCGGCGAACAAATCGCGCTTCCGCCGCAGGGCGTAACGGCCTTCCTGTCCAGGATCTGCGAAGACGCCTATCCAGAGGCGCCGCGGATTTCGCATGACTTACTAAATCGGCAGGCACTGAGTTCGGCAGGTGCAGCCGCACGTAGTCGCCTGATTGAGAGGATGTTCACGCACGCAGAGCAGCCTGATCTCGGCCTTGACCCGACCAAAGCCCCACCGGAACGGAGCATGTACCTGAGTGTCCTATTGCGCGGACGCGTGCACCGAGAAATCTCGCCGGGACGTTTCGGCATCGCTCTTCCGATTGAAAATGATGACCCTCTTCACCTGTTTCCAGCGCTCGAATACATGCGAAAAATGCTCGTGTTCGATCCGGACGCTCGGTGCTCGGTCGAATCGATGCTGCGGGGCCTGTCGGCTCCGCCGTTCGGAGTGCGAGCCGGTGTGGCTGTCGTCCTGCTTGCAATTCTTCTCACGGCTCACGGACACGAGATTGCGATCTACGAAGATGGAACCTTCATACCGCGGATGGACGCCGCGGCGTTCCTCCGTCTCACAAAGGCGCCTACAACTTTTCACCTCCAATGGGCCGCTATTAGTGGCGTCCGCGCAGCTGTTTTCGCTCGTCTCGCGGAAGTGTTTGCAACGCGTGCTACCACCGACGGTCTGCTCGATGTAGTCACGCCACTGTGCGTGTTCGTGGCTCAACAGTTGCCAGAGCATGCCCGGCGTACGCACGCGATTAGCGAGATCGCGATCCGCGTTCGCGAGGCTCTCACGACGGCGCACGATCCCGCCGCGATGCTCTTCAGAGACCTACCTCATGCATGCGGTTTTGCTCCCTTCGGTACCCAGGACGAACCGGACGCGGCCACAATCAGTGGTTACGTAACCGCACTCCAAAGGGCGATCGAAGAGCTCCGTGCGGCCTATCCGTTGCTGCTTCGTAGAATCGAAGGAATGCTTCTGGAGCAACTTCGGATCGCTCAGCCAATCCATCGCGAGAAGCTCGCGAAGACAGCCTCGGGCGTGGCCCTCCGTGCGACTCACGACTTAGCGCTCAAGGCGTTTGCGCTTCGGCTCGCAGACCACCGGCTTCCATCAGATCCGTGGCTTGAGGCCGTGGGCAGCACCGTCATCGCGAAGCCTCCGCGAAAGTGGCTCGATGTCGATGAGGAGCGGTTCCGGGTGGATCTGGCGGGCCTCGTAGAACGTTATCGTCGGCTTCAGCAGCTGGACGCACTTGTGACGAGTGATACACCGGTGGCGTTCCACATTGGTCTCATGAGCCTGGACGGCGCCTCTCGGGAGCAGGTTGTCGAGCTTCTCCCGGGGCAGCAAGGCGCCTTGACTGCGAGCTTGGAGGAGTTCGCGCGGGTGCTGCCCCAGGATCGCATGGTACGATTGTTGGCTCTCTCGAAGCTCCTCTGGGACGAACTCCGAGCGCCAGGGGCAGAAGTCAAGTGACTGCGGTACGGCACATTCTTAGCCTCTCCGGCGGCAAGGACAGCGCAGCGCTGGCGATCTATATGCGCGACCGCGTAGCTGAGATGGAGTACATCTTTCACGATACCGACAAGGAACTTCCAGAAACAATGGAGTACCTGGGTCGGCTCGAGGCCATTCTGGGCCGACCCATTACCCGCACCTCCCCAACCGACACGTTCGATCATTGGCTGAAAGTCTACGGAGACATGATCCCCTCCAACTCGCGCCGGTGGTGTACCCGCAGGTTGAAGCTCAAGCCATTTGAAGATTACGTAGGTGATGATCCGGTGGTGAACTACATCGGCCTCCGCGCCGATGAACGACGGACCGGGTACATCAGCACGAAACCCAACATCACCGCTCGTTACCCGTTCCAGGAAGATGGCTTGGTCCGGGCAGACATTATCCGTATCCTTGAGGAGAGTGGGCTCGGGCTACCCCAGTACATGGACTGGGGCCGCACCAGAAGCGGCTGCTACTTCTGCTTCTATCAACAGCGAATTGAGTGGGTGCGCCTGAAACAAGTACATCCAGAGCTGTTCGACAAGGCAAAGGAGTATGAACGGCGCAGCATTGAGCGTACGAAGGGCTTTACATGGACTCAGGGTGAAACACTAGAGGAGTTGGAGCGTCCGGACCGGATGCAACAGATCACCCGTGAGTGGGAAGCCAGTCAGGAGCGGAAAAAGGCAAATCGCAAGAATCGCACCCTTGCGGAAACTATTGGTGGATATGTCGACGACGAGCCGCATGAGCGCGATGGTTGCTTGATTTGCAGCATCTGAGGTTGAAATGACCGCCGACCAACTCAATACGCCCGTGCACTGGATCCAGTTTCTCAGGCAATACGGACCCCTGCCATCGAACGAGAATCAGTATGACGAGCACATCCTCAAGGCCGCTCGACGCCTTCGGGTGGATCCGCTCTGCTTCGAGCACCCCGCGCAATCTGAGGTGATCGCGGCGATTACGAAAGGAAGTCCATGCTCGGTCGTGCTCACCGGGACGGCTGGGGACGGAAAGACACATCTTTGTCGACAGATCTGGGAGCACCTGAGCGGTGACGCAGGCGCATGGGCATCGAAGAGCCCCTATCTGAGTACACCACTGCCCGTTATCTCGCCGAATGCGGACGTTGGGCCGCGAAATCTCCACGTGATTCGCGACCTCAGTGCTTTTGTTCCGCACCGTGGCCAAGAGTGGGCGTCGGACAGAGCTCAACTTCTGGATCGGTTCAGCAAGGCAGTCTTCCGGCCGTCTGAGGAGCCGGATGTCTTCCTGATCGCGGCAAACGATGGGCAGCTCACGGAAGCCTGGTCGACGCTTCCGGACGGCCACGAGCGCGTGGTCCAGATGCGAATGCTGCTCGAAGAGTTGCTCGTAGAGGATCAGCAGTCTAAGGATGGCATTCCACTCCGGTTGTTCAACCTGAGTCGTTGGTCCTCAAGCGAGCTCCTGAACCGAGCCCTCGACGCGCTACTCAACCATCCTGGATGGACGGCGTGCGGGTCGCTGAATGCGGGGTCAGGTGAGTTTTTCGGTTCCGCGTGCCCCATTCGGGAGAATTATAGAAGGTTGCGCGAACCGCTGATGCAGGCACGGCTCAAGGCCCTTCTAATGCTCTGCGACTATTGTGGATCACACATTCCGATCCGTCAGATCCTGCTCCTGCTGTCGAACGCAATCCTCGGTCATCCCGACGTGCGTGACCGTCTAATGACCGCCGCCGACGTGCCCGTTCTGATTAGAGACTGCAAGATCTTCGGAGCGAACGTCTACCGAAACCTATTCGGAGGCAATCTTCGAGAGTCGCGTCGGGAGGGGACGCTGATTTTTTCCGCGTTCGAGCGATTCGGCATCGGCCAAGAGACCGCGAATCGGATCGACAACCTCCTGATTTTCGGTTCCGAGGAAGATGTGCTTCGCCCCTACTACGACCGCTATCTCGCAGCTGATTTGTTTTACGGAGCGACCTCGGCTTTTAGAGCCGATCAACGCGAGTACGTGGAGGGTGGCGACGAGGACGGGGAACGCAACGCTGCGTTTTTGGCGCAGCTTACGGCGCAACGACAGGGTCTTTTCTTCAAGATCTCCGAAGCTGACCTGAACGACCTTCGATTGTGGGAACTCACCGTCTTCCACTATGCGGGGGAGTATCTCGCTAGGGTCGTGGAGCCACTTGGATCAAAGCGTCCCGTGGACCGTGGGATCCTTGCACGTTTGGTACGAGGCTTGAATCGCGTGTTCACGGGTCGTCTAGTGACAGACGACCGCGAGTTTCTCCTCGCAACTGATGCAAAAGCGTCTTTTGGGCGGGTCAGCCAACTCCTGGAGGACAAGATCTCGGTCGCCGTCCGGGGAGAGGAACGAGTCGACCTTGTGTCGCGAGGGCGACTGCCCGTTCTCCGGGTCCAACTCGCGCGCGACATGCACGAGGAACTCGCCTTACACCTTACGCGATACGAGTTCCTCGTTCGAGTGGCGGATGGAGCGCTGCCCAACTCGTTCAGCAAGGAATGCTACGAAGACATGCTAGCCTTCAAGTCTCGTCTGCTTCGATCGCTCATGGCGCGGAGGGAACGTGACGGCGACGGCTACGCCAGTGAGCTGTTCTTTCAAATGCTCGACGTGGACGAGACGGGTCGCGCACGGGTGACGCCCTTGGAGGTGATGGATGCCTGACGCGAACGACCTGTCCGAACTGCTTCACGTCCCCGATTCACTTCGGTCGCGAAGGAGCGTCGATTCGCGCAACCCGCGTTCCGATCATCGGAATGCGAGTCCATGGCTTGACGAATATATGTGGGGGCACCGCCTCTTCGACTCGCAAAGCCCGTGGCTGATCTTCCTCGAATTCCTCAGTGTCGCGGAAGGATTGTCAGACGACGCCCGTCTCCTCACGAACGACGCCCCATACCCGCTCACATTCAAGCCCGCGCAACGCATGTACCTACGGAACATCCTTTTCAGCAGCGACGAAGCGATGCGCAACGCGACAGAAGAACCAGAGGCGCGGGGGTGGGATACGTTCATCTCCCAAATGGAAGAGAACGCCCTGGGCATCCCAGTTCCTGTCAGCTTCGCTTACCTACGCACTCACTTCAGCTCATTCGCCGACTTCTCCCAGGTTCTCAGACTCCTCCGAGCATCAACAGTGGAGCGCGAATCGAACAAGCGCTGGTCGTCTCGGTTCTTGTTCCCGTTTGGACCGCACTCCGTGTATGAGGATCTGAACGTCAAACCGAATAAGGGTGCGCCCAGCCGTGAGTACATCAACTTCGGCCGAACGGGCGAGCTTATGTACCTGATGATCGCGCGCTCGGGGCTGCGCGAACGGCTGGAACCGATCGTCGGCCAGATGGTTCGACCCGGGCTTCGGTGGGACCGACTAGTCTCGTTCCTCGAGCCTCCGGGTGGGGATCCCAGGCGCGAAACGCGGGGCCTCTCTTACCTCCCGTACAGCAACCACCCCATTTTTGATGCGCTGGCCCAAGACTGGGTCAGCATTTCCGAGCTGAAGCTCCCTACGTATGACAAGTATCCTCATCTTGTAACGCTCGGCTCGCTCCACCTCGTTCGGTACTTTCTCACGATCGCTGCGGCTTGGGACGACCAGGGCGACGGGATAGGCAATCCCTCGATTGTGTGCGAGATTATTGCGCCCAGGAAGACGCTGGTACGAGAACTATCGCTCCAGAGCTTCGGATTCAATGATGGGCTCTCTACAGCGGCAATCGAGCGGACCGTCTCAAAGATCGAGCAGACGGCCGCGTGGAACAATGCCGCGGTGAACGGGTACGGGGAGTGCCTCCGACTCCTGATCGATGCTCTGAACTGGGATGCGGGTACATACTCAGCCTCGAACCAGCCGGCAGATCTTCTGAATGGCCTCAAGACAGAAGCTCGTCGTCGGCATCGTCAGTACCTTGCTCAGTTCCACCGATCAGTGGGGAGGGCGATCGGACTCGTCTCTCGCCGGGCAACCAACCGCTTCCGGTATGCCCCCACCGACGAACTGATGAAGACTCTTCTGTTGGCTGCGGTGCCTCACCGGATGGAGTTTGGGGAGTTTCTGCGTGAGCTCCACGTCCGCTATGGGCTTGTCGTCGGGCCGCGCGAGGCTGCGGTCGCGCTAGATCGCGAAGACTTCGATCAGAAGGCGTTCCAAGCTAACGCAGTGCGTCTCGAGGAGCGGCTCGCAAGTCTTGGGCTGCTCCGACGCTTGTCAGATGCATGCGCGTACGTGATCAATCCTTACGCGGCGGATGTCGGGAGGTAGACAATGCTTACGCGTAAGACGCTGATCGGTCGCGTCGCTGGCGACTATCTCCACGAGCACATTAACCCACTCACGGGCGGCACCGCCCGCTTCGTGCTGGACCGCCTTTCGCCCGAACAGATGGTCGCCATCGCCGATACCATCCTGGGAGACGCGGTGCTCCGCGACCGGTTCGAGATCCGCTTGCCGCGGCCGTATCTCGCTCATCTTGGTTTGCCTGAGTCAGTGCTCACGGACGAAAGGGCAACATTCCACCGCAATGAGGAGACCAGCAAGGCAGCAGTGCTCTTGGCGAACGTGGGGGACGACGAAGAGCAGTCGCTCAAAGATCTTAGCGGGGTCGGCGCAGCCGACCTCTTGAGCCGTTCGGACCTTTGGGTACGAGTCGCCGCATCAGACCTGCCGATCACGGACGAACAGCGGCGATGGTGGATGCGCGCGCTTGATGCGTTGCAGGACCTTCGATTCGTTTCTCTGGACCGTTATGCGAACTACGTAGTGCGAACCCACGCGCACATCCGTGATGATGGCCTCCCGTTGGCGGAAGCCCTAGGAGCCGGACTGCCCGCACTCCTGATGCCCCGCCGCACTCACGCATTTCACGAGCTGCCCGAGAAGATGCGCGGACGGGTAGCCAAGTGGAAAACTGTCTTCAACCACACGAGCGGCAAGTGTGCACCCTATCTGAGCAAACGGCGTCCAGACGGTACGCTGTTGAGCGACGACGACCTTCGCGCCGCGTTCGAGAGGACGAAGGAAGCTATCCCGGACGTGCACCATCCACTGATCGAAGCATTTATCGCCGCGCCCGCCGGATGGACTTCTTTCTCGGCGCAACTCGCTGAGTGTGAATGGGAGCACGTCAAGCCGTTGTTCGACGGTTTGCAGCGCGAAAAGCTTAACTTGGCGCAGGCCACACTCGCCTTCTATGACGAGACCGAGCCCGAAAATATCAGTGACGACGAGCGCTCTTACCTTGATCGGCTCCGCGAGCGGAGGACTACCGAACCCTCCGATGACGACCGGGAGTTCTATGACCGGCATCGCGACGAGCTGCGACAGGATCGCAAACTCAAGTCCTTCTGGGAGAAATTCGTCTACGGGAACCCGAAGGAGGTCACGGACTTCTTTGCGGGACTGATGCTTTCGTTGGAGGCGTTCGACTGGGACGGATCTAAGACATCTATCGTTTCCCGTAAACTCCGTGTCTCGTGTGACAAGCGGACCAAGCGCGATCTATTGCGAGAGTTGAATGCCGATGCAGGTCGCTACTTCGCGACGCGCTACCGCGGAATCAAGGCCGTCCTGGGAAACGATGTGGAGTGGGATGTCGGATCACTATTCGAATATGACGCGGTTCTGCAGGAAGGGCTCCAGCGGAAGCAAGACGCAAATCTCAGCGAAAAGAAGAGCGCGCTGCAGATCAAGTTCATCGTAGAGCTTGAGGTGACCACGGCCCAGAACATCGTGGAGCACTATGCGACGCAATTCATCTGGAGGTTTTTCCCGTTATGGATTCTATCGGAGTTCCCGGGCGATCTGGATCGGCTCGTTCGCCACCCATTCCAAGAAAGTGTCGCTGATCGGGAAACGACGAGCAGCAAAGGCCTGACGCAGAGCGTAGACCTTCGCGACGTGAAGACCCTGGTCGCAAGCTACGGGCACGCCCGCGGAACTCTCGTCAGCAAATACGCAAGCGACCGAGACATCAGAACGAGGTGGCAAGCCAACCTCGGTTCGGCGCGGAATGCGGCCTTGGTCACAGAAGACAACGCAAAGTGCCTGCAGCAGGCTTGGTCCACGTTCGCGGACGCCTATGGCAACGCGGTCAAGGCATTCGTGACAAGTGGGTTTGTCGCCCCTGAGATCGAGACCCAAGCTGCGGCATATGCTTTCCTAATTGAGGAGGTTCTCTCTCGGGCCCCGGGCGACCGCAACCGCAACCTGCTCCTGAAACCGTTGCTTCAACTCGGTACTGTTCCTGTCTCTGGTGGTCGCCTTACAGCAATCGTCGCACCTTGGCACCCTCTCCGGCTTGCATGCATGGCACGAAAGGCTCGTCGATTCGCGTCGACGGTCCGTTCGCTACTGACACCCAGTCCGTCAGAGATAGCGGACATGCGGCTCTTCTTCCGCGACAAGCACGAAGAGCTCGCGCACCCCTTCAGTCCCGAAGTAACGGCGGTGTTCCAGGGCGATAAGCCGGCCCTTCTTGCCCTCACGGACGTGGTCGGCGACTACTCTCTCCATGAAGCGCCGCTTGTGACTCAGCAGGGTCGCGACGAGACGAATGACAACCCGGCAGAGGGCGCCGAGCGCGTCCGCGAACTGGTCCAGCGCTACATCTCCCTGCAGCCTCATGAGCGGAATAACCTCTCAGTCGTACTCTACAATTGCGACAGCGCCCGGCTTCCCACGGCAGTCGTGTCAAAACTAAGCGCACTCAGCGAAGGGGAGGACGATGCCCGCTGTCAGGTCATTCTTCGACATCGGGACAGCAAGCGCCTCCGACACCTCTATGAGCAAATCGTGGAGGGCAGCGGTGAGTTCGATGCATTTGTCGCAAGCGAGACTACGCGGGATTTCATGGCCCGGCTTCGCATCGGAATCATGGCCGATCAGGCTCCACCTCCCGACCCGCGGGACGGTCGACCCGAAGACATCGTCTTCCTCCAGGACGTGATCGCCCGACATGCAGAGTTGCAATGGTTCCCGTTTACGGCGGATGCCACTGATCCCCTGGCGCTGAACCCCGCACAGTGGTCGCGGCGTCGGCCCATTAACGTCGGCGACATGAAGAGCGTCGTGTACCTGACGTGTCCCTCGCAAACTCGAGACGGGTGGGCGTACCTCGCCGCGATCGCTTCGTTCCACGGATATGAAGGTAGCGACCGCCTGCGTCACCTTCCTGCGCGTCAGCTCGACTTCCGAGACCCTCAGACAGCACGCATTTTGGAGGAAACACACAATCTCGGGGCATGGGTCGCCAACCACGACGAACTACTGGACCGGCGTCAGTTGGCAGAACAGGGTGTGAATGTAATTCGATACAAGCAGACGAGTACGACCGGTCGAAGCCTGGTCGTATCCTCCACTGCTCCGCTGGGTCTTCTTCGCAGCATGGTTCGGCGCCGGTTGCATGACCTAAACCTCGCCTTCACCGAGGAAGCCGCTGAACGCGTGGTCCAGCAGCTCATTCGAGACGCAAACGATATCAGCGGTGACATCGTGCTACGCGCTGCTAAGCGAGGCCGAAACGCCAGCGAGCTGATAGGGCTCGTGCTGAGCCGCTACCTCGTGAAACACGAACTCGGAGACGCCCCGCTGGGCTGGTACTTCCTAGACGACTACGCCGACTGGCTCGGACAGAAAGAGCAGCAGATCGCCGACTTACTCGTGCTGTCGCCGCGTCGGGCAGGTGATGGCTCTAAGGAGCTTCTCGTCATCATCACTGAGGCGAAGTATATCGATGCCGCAAGTGTGGCGACAAAGCGCAAAGAGAGCGCGAGGCAACTTACAGACACTCTGCGCAGAATCGCTGGAGCTGTGGATAGCGGCCATACGCGGCTCGATCGAGATGTGTGGCTGAGCAGGATCACCGATCTACTGGTGGATGGCGTTCGCCCGGGTACCCACACGTGGTTGGACCTACCAGATTGGGCCCGCGCCGTCCGGGATGGTCGCTGCCGATTGATCGTGCGGGGCTACTCGCATGTATTCGTTCATGGTCCACAGTCGGAACCAGTTGCATCTGGGGCACATCCGCTGCCACATCTCGAAGGAGTCGTCGCCCTCCAGGAGCTTTTCGGGCAAGACGACCTCAAGGACCTGGTGCGCCTATATGCAGAGGGTGCGGATCCCACAACAGCGCGTGAGGGAGCCGGAGGGATGGGCGGGGTGGGGGTTCCCTGGAAAAGCAAGCCCGCGCCACCAAGGTCAGCACCGGTGCATACGGCGCTCGAGTCGAGTCCGCCCACCGTGACGCCCGAACAAACCCAGATCAACTCGGCCACAAGGGCTCCGGAGCCGGAGCGGGAAGAGTCACCTACTCGATCTGTGCGCTGGGCCTACACGGCTGTTGACGCTTGGGTGGCGGCAGCATCCGAAACGCCAGCCGCGACGCAGGAAGATGAGGCGTGGGTCCAACGTGTCGCCGCAGCATCACGTGTGGCCCTACAGGGCTTCAATCTTCAGGGGAAGCTGCTAGGCACGGTCCTGACGCCAAATTCGGTCTTGCTTCGTTTTCAGGGCAGCGCGGGCTTGACAGTGGATCAGGTGCTCAAACGCCGAACTGAGTTTCTCACCACACATGGTCTCGATGTTATTGGAGTGCAGCCGGAGGCTGGCGCTATCGTAATAGCCATCGCCCGTGACCGACGACAGGGCGTAGCGTTAAGAACACTTTGGAAGCGATGGGCGCCGAACTCTGATCAAGGGAACCAATCGCTGCTGATCGGCACGCGAGAGCGCAATGGTGAGCTGCTGGTGCTGTCGCCTGGCCAGGAGCATGCGCCACACACTCTGATCGCGGGGTCGACGGGCAGCGGTAAGTCCGTCCTAATGCAGAACATCATTCTAAGCATTGTGGCGACCAACACACCCGACCTGGCGCGGATCACGTTGATCGACCCGAAACAAGGAGTCGACTATTTCGCCTTCGACGGGCTTCCGCACCTGGACGGTGGTGGCGTCATAGACAATCAGGATGCAGCTCTGGCGCGCATCCGCCAGCTCGTCGAAGAGATGGACGGCCGCTACGCCCAACTCAAGCGGGCGCGCGTGTCAAATCTCTCGGCATACAACCGCAAGGTGGTCGCCGCCGATCGGCTACCTGTCATTTGGCTAATCCACGATGAATTTGCGGAGTGGATGCTGACGGAAGAGTACCGAACCGAGGTTAGTGCGGTCGTCGCACGACTCGGCGTTAAGGCGCGAGCCGCTGGGATTCATCTGGTCTTTGCTGCCCAACGGCCCGAAGCCAGCGTGATGCCGATGCAGCTTCGCGCGAACCTGGGCAACCGCTTGATTCTGCGCGTCGACTCCGAAGGGACTTCGGAGATCGCGCTCGGCGAACGCGGCGCGGAACGCCTCCTTGGAAAGGGTCACCTTCTCGCCAAACTCGACGGAGAGCACGGCCTGAGCTTCGCTCAAGTGCCCTTCGCCTCCCCGGACGAGATCGTCGACCTCGTGGAGCGACTTCAGGCCAGGATGACGGAAAGGGGCGCATAGGGGTGTCCTTCCGGGTGGCCGCGCGTACCGTTCTGGAATTGGGAGCGGAACTCATAAGTTCAGATGCCATCGCGATTTACGAACTCGTCAAGAACGCCATCGACGCCAAGTCTCCTTCCGGCGTCGAAGTCAGCTTTGTAATCTTGATTGGACGCTCCGCAAGCTTGGAACTGCTGGCGGAGATTGAGAATGGTACCAAGGCGCTGCCACAGCTCAAGGCCTCCATATCCGAGCGATTTAGCAACTCATACGACTCCAAGTCGCGCGCGGCCGCTGTCGGGCGCATAAATGCCTGCACCACAGTTCGGCAACTGCAGACCGAATTCCAAGATATCTGTCAGGAGTGCAACTATATCCAGTTTAGCGATACGGGTCACGGAATGACTTCACATGACATCGCCGACCGATTTCTGCTGATCGGCACTCCCGCGAAGCGACGTGTCGTCATGGATGCTGAGGTCAGAGCCGGGAAGGGCGAGCCGGGTGTTGCAGCACCGTACCTCGGCGAAAAAGGGGTTGGGCGTCTATCAGCGATGCGCTTGGGTTCGCTCCTGCGCCTAGAAACTGCAACAACTGCCGACGCGCATCTGAACACTCTCGAGATCGACTGGCGTCGTTTCGATGACCCGGAACTCCTGATCCAAGATATCAAGGTCGAACCGAAATCCGGGCCGTTGAAACCTTTTCCGGATTGGAGCGGTACTGTCATCCGAATCTTCGGTGTGCAGGGAAATTGGTCGCCGAAGCGGATTCGCGAGAGTGCTGCGGCGGAATTCTCGCGTCTGGCAGATCCCTTTTCGATGCGAAAGAAGCGTTTCCGCGTAGCGATCTTCTACAACGGCCAGCGTATCGAGATTCCGCGCATGGACGAGGATTTGCTCTCGGCCGCCCATGCCCGGGTTCGGGCATCGTACGCCTTCGCAGGAGTAGGAGCCGTCCAGCTGGAAGTCGAAATGTCGTACAAAGGGCCCGTGCGTGAAGAGAAGAAGAGGATTGTGCTGGGCCCCGATGAGCTTTCATCCCTAACAGACACCGGCGGAGACCTCCCACGATCAGCACTTCGTGATCTCGGCCCCTTCGAATTCGAGGCATACTGGTACAATCGGCAGAAGCTGGTCGCGATCGACAGCATCGGCGATCGGGCTGCAACGAGGGAGCTGCAGAGGCGGTGGGCGGGTATCATGATGTTTCGCGACGGGTACAGAGTGTCGCCCTACGGCGACGAGCAGGACGACTGGCTTAGCCTCGACCGGCGGGCTCTCGCCTCTCCGGGATATAAGCTCAACAAGGCCCAATTCATTGGACGGGTAAACATTAGCCGTCTGAACAACCCGCGCCTCGTGGATCAAACAAATCGAGAGGGCCTTAAGGACTGCTCTGAGAAGCAAGTTCTCGTGCACCTTTTGCGCTATGTCGTTCAGGACCTGCTGAAAGGTCACATGGACGAAGTCAACCGCCAGCAGGCGTCAGAAAAGCTCGATGTTGACCTCCCAGGACTGGAGGATCGCATCGAGAACCTCGAGAAGCGAACCAAGCGAGCCTTCAGGGAGCTTCGGCAAAAGCATTCGTCCGTGTCTCTTGAGCTCCGTGACATAGAGCGACTCTTTGACGAAATGCGCAGCGCCTTCGACATGGCGGTAAAGACGGCGGCGCTTGCAAAGGATGAACAGGAGCGCCTCCTCCACCTTGCGGGTATCGGCCTGATGCTCGAAGTGCTCGCTCATGAACTCGCGCGATCCACCGAAAGCGCGTTGTCGACGTTGTCCGAGACGCAAGGTGTGACGCTTCCCGCCGATGTTTCGGCAACATTGAGAACCCTTCGGTCTGAGTTGCTGACGATGAACAAGCGACTGCGCGTACTCGACGTTCTAAGCGTTCCTGGTAGGCAGCGCCGTGAACACTTCGATCTTGTTGACGTGCTCCGTGATTCTTTCGCAGGACGGAAACCGCAATTCGATCGCCACAAGATAAGGACAACCGTTACGGCAGGACCAGCAAGTCAATTTCCCGTGCATGGGGTCAAGGGTATGTATGTACAGATCTTCGAAAACCTGACATCGAATTCCGTGTTTTGGTTGGGACGGCGTTCCAACGACGAATTCGGTTATCGACCGCAAATTCGGGTGGCTTTCGACACTAACTCGCGAGAGGTCGCGTTCGAAGACAACGGCCCAGGGATCCACATAGATCTCAGCGAAGAAGTGTTCAGGCCATTCTTCTCAACGAAGGATCAGCACCGTCGACAGGGACTCGGTCTGTACATCGCGCGTGAGTGCGCAGTGCATAACGGCGCCACCTTGGTCTTATCTTCACGACGAACAGAGCATCCTGACCGCCTCAATACCTTCACCCTCACAGTTCCGGAGGCTTGATGTTGGACGATCTTAAACGTCTTCTCGCCGAACAAGGTGTAACCAGAGCCGCCATCATTGACGACGCCTACGATGACGCGCCCGTCGGCAGCGATATCGACCCTGCTGGATGGAATGTGTTCTTGGACGATGCCCCGGGAGACGTACTCGAATCGATCGGCTCGCGGTTGGCTGCGGGTCTAAATCTCACCACCCCTAACGTCTTCCGTGAGCCCTCCGTCCTTCAACTTCTTTGGGAACTCCGGAACGCGGTGCCTCAGATCGAAGGCCTTTTTTCCGATTTTCTCCGGAGGAAGGAAGTTGATCGTCGTGGCCTTGCTCCACTGGAGCAACTGCTGAAGAACGAGCTTGAACTTGAGCTTGAGGTCTGCGGAAGCGTAGCTGGCAAAGCCGAGACGCTCGAAGGTGTTCAGGTCGTATTTCTCGATATGTACCTGGGTTCTGCGGGAGAAGAAGAGGCTCGGGACCGTGCAGTGGCTAGAGTACGGAAAATCGCTTCTAGAAGCGGTACTCTACCTCCTTTGGTCATCCTGATTTCTTCAAGCGTGCGCCTGGATAGCCTCAGAGATGACTGTCGTGAGCGAGCACAATTGCTCGGATGTCAATTTCGCGCCCTGGAGAAAGGCCAGATCGCGGACCGGGATGCTGTATGCGAACTCTTGATTCGTTTGGTTTCCCGGTATCAGGACACATTATCGCTTTCGTCGTTTCTTGAGGCTTGGCGCGAGACGTTGAACCTCGCTGCAGACAGTTTCTTAGGTCGCATCCGGCGCCTCGATCTTCGGGATTATGCTGACATTCAGCAACTGGTCCTGGATGCCGAGGGCGCGCTGGTTGGGTCTCATATGCTGGAGACCTACGACGAGTTTTTTCATTTCATGCTTGAAGGCGATTCGCGGCTCCGGCAAGCCGGCAGAAAACTCGATGCGATAAAGTGGGGCGACTCGGTGCAGACGCCTCCGCACTTCCTGCCGTCAGAAGTCGCGAACGACATTGTCGACGGATTGATGTTCCATCATCCTCGATGGATTGATGCTGAATCTGAGCCCGACTTTGGAGACGTCTACCTCTGCAGTGAACCAGAGTTCTGGCCGCCGGAGAGGGGAGTGGAGATTAACTATCAGCTAGGGGAGCGTCTTGCTGTCGTGCTTCTCACACAGGCCTGCGACATTCAGCAGGGTTACGCGAAGAGGCTGCTTTTCGTCGCGGGTGTCGCCCGCCCAGCCCAACTAGTGTTCCACCAACTGCCTGCGAAGACCCAGACTCCCATCATGAAGGACGGCGAGGCACGATATGTCATCGTATGGAATATCGGTGCTCCCGTCACCTGGACGGCTGAAGAGTTGGTGGGCCACGTTCGCTCCGGAAAGCTACGACGGGCGCGTCGCTTTCGGATGCTGTATGCTTTGCAACTCCAACAGCATTTCGCCACTACCCTCACTCGTGTCGGCACGCCCGCTATGCTCCCGCCGCGATACTACGTCGGCATCCAACTGAGTTTTAAGCACAGAGATGGGCGAGTGCGTGAGCTACTGTCCACAATAGCTGGCCAACGCGAGGCCGTAGCGCAGGTCGGCAGGCAAGAAAAGACGCATTTGGATCACCTGACTCTTTCGGCCGCGGTCACAGCGAGATTGGAAGCCGCACTGGCAGCAGTTGACGTGCAAGACGTCTCCGACAGACAGCAAGCCAAATGGCGGGCGGGGATCGGTCGTCGAGAGATGTATTGGGCTTTCGAGACGGGTATCATGTTCGAAAAAGACGGTACTTATCGGCCCTTTCAGAAGACGGAATGGGATGTCGTTCAGGTGATCGGACCTGCTGCGGACAGAGAAAAATACATCACCAGTGAGCAGAGGATTGTCAATAAGGATGCTGGGCCCATTTTCTTAGAAGTAGTAACACCCACGTATTCAGATCGTGGACCACAGCCCTCCGGCCCGTCTCGCGAAACCACACCAACGCAAGAAGCCGGGCCGGGGACCGTGGCTTCCTCAGACACAGATATGGCACCCACATCAGCGCCTGGGCTGGCAGGGACCACGATTGGTGCCTAGGTTTGATCGGTGGCGGTCGTTCTGGTGGTCTTGGTCGCCTTTTGGGAAATGCTGTGCGTTTACCGGTGATCCTGGCGCGACCGCCATACGCGGGGGAGGCGACCACTCTTGCCAACGACCATAGCGTAGGCTCGCTTTGCAGGCGAATCCGACCAACTGACGTGTATCGGACTGGCGTCCCCGTAATAGTATAGGCGGTCAAATGCAATATTTTCGACAATATACTCAGCCACGAACCTCATGTTAGCGCTCTGGACAATGAAGTCCACCGACGCTCCACCTCGGCTGCAAATGGGGGCGTTATCGTGCTCTTCATGCCCGGCATGTTGGTCGAGGCGAGGACAAATCTTTGGCGGTCGGCCCGCGACGCGAGAACGTCGACGGACAGCCCGAACAAGCTCCGGACCGGCAAAGCCATACGTGAGCTTCGCCGTTCCGAAGCGCTCCACAACCGGATCCAACACGTTCGTCGCCAACGCGGCCAGCGCTCGCCATGTGGCCGGCAGTCGGGGCAAGTTGTCCGGCGGATCGGCCTGACCCATCCGAAAGAGCTCGGCCTGATGCGCGAACGTATCCCCGCACTCGATGAGGTCCCGAAACCTGAAAGTGCGTCCACATGGCGCATCGAGGTCGAAGGTCACGCTATCGGTGTGGACGACTGGGTCGCGATCGTCAACGGGTGCGGCCACGGCAAGCGTCTACCGGAGGCGCTCTACATCCATCGTTCGGCCGTCGAGGAGCCGATCGCTCGACTTGTCGACGCTGCCGCATCGATAGGTCGCAGTCCTCCCTTTGAGGTGATCAAGGTGGCCCTTCGGGAACCGGTCGTGTCACTTCTTCACTATCCTGGCTTCGAGACACAAGGCTTCCCAATCTTGTTCAGTTCCGTGCGCGTCGATCTTCGCGACGGGGCCGCGCAAGCACGCCAATACTCTCAAGAAAGGGCGCCTGTACTCCATCGCAAAGAGCTGCTCCTCGGGCCTGGCGATGTGCGCTTTCGAGACTGGGCTGCGTTGACCCGACAAGCCGAAGAGGCAGGCTTGTTCGCAAACTCGAACGCGATTGGCACACGAACGGCGTGGGAGGCGGTGCTCGCGGCCGCAGGACTTCAGGTCGAAGGACACGCGCTTGTGACTCGACGACCGGAGGTCTTTAGGCACCGCACGGCCCTCGTCAGATACACCCTCTCGACGCCTTTGCAGGCGCTTCTCCAGCACGGATTCCTCGACGGTACACGCACGGTCTTCGACTACGGTTGCGGTCGAGGTGGTGACCTCGCCCAGCTTGAGCGGATGAACGTGCACGCCACCGGGTGGGACCCGCATTTCGCTTCCGACCGTGAAAGGCTGCCTGCGGACATAGTGAACCTGGGCTTCGTTCTCAACGTGATTGAGGATCCGGATGAACGTACCGACGCTCTTCGGGGCGCTTGGTCGCTCACGCGCACTGTCCTTTCAGTCGCGGTGCTCATCAAGGGCCGGTCAGCCTGGGAGAAGAACCGCTTGTTCGGCGACGGCGTACTCACCTCGCGGGGCACGTTTCAAAAGTACTTTCTGCAGGAAGAACTTCGCGCATACATCGAGCAGCACACAGGCCGCCAGCCCATCGCGTTGGCGCCTGGCCTCTACTTCGTGTTTCGGTCGGACGAGGACGAACAGACCTTTCTGGCAGAGCGCCAGCGGGGACGCGCCCGCCCTTCCGTCGCCAGGCCAACACCGCTACCACGGTCCCAGCGCCAGCCGCAGTTGCGAGCGCCCGCTCCTACTCCGCGTCGGTCAAAGCGCGACAAATGGCAGGAGCACAGAGAGGTACTCGTCGCCTTCTGGACGACATGCGTGGGCCTCGGCCGCCTGCCCGAGGCGGACGAGTTTAGTGGCGATTTGTCGTCTCTCGGTTCGATTGCGTCCGTGTTCCGGCGGTGCACCCAAGAGTTTGGGGACTCCGAGTGGGAGAACGCTCGCCGCAAGCTCCATGACGATCTGCTTGTTTGGCTCGCTCTGGGCTGCTTCGAGCGGCGGCGATCCCACTCGAAGATGCCCCCCGCACTGCGAGCCGATATCCGCGCATTTTGGCGCGGCTGGTCAGGTGCACAAGATGCGGGACGTCAGTTGCTATTCTCCGCGGGGAATGCAGAGACGGTCGCCGCCGCGGCCTTGGAGGCGGTTCAAAAGGCTGTCGCCACCCTAGAAGACCCGACTACAATGTGCGTCCGTGGCACCCGCATTGTGGAATTGCCGCCGATTCTCAGGGTCCTCGTCGGATGCGTTGGACAGCTCTATGGCGATTCGGCTGCCGCGGATGTGGTCAAGGTGCACCTCGGCACCAGCAGCGTGACGCTCTTGAACTGCGACGACTTCGAGCTTCCCCTTCCAACTGTGATCGAACGCGTCCGGGTCGACCTTCGTCGGCTCTCGCTTCAGTTCCAATCATTCGACTCGGGTGACGTCCCTCCTGAAGTCCTCCTCTTCAAGTCTCGGCTCCTGGCTGACTCAGACCCAACCAAGCTCGATGCCGTGAGGTTCGACGAACAGCTGACTGCCATCGGACTCTCGCCTGCAGATCATCTTTCGCGAGCCGGACTTAATGATAGGCTTGCTGCGGCCGGTTATAAGGCTCTTGGCTGGGAGCTGCGACCTCTTCGATCGTGCGCCATGCCAGCAGAAGCCTGTCCCCACGCATCGTGCAGTGACGAAGAGAGACCCGAAGATTCGTGAGTCTTCAAGTTGCCTGCTTCGACATAGATAGTAATATCTGCGTTTGCACTTCTGAGGGCGTTGACAGGTATTCGATGCGTGGGTAGTATCGATGCGTTCCGAACCTGTGCTAACGTAAAGAGATCCGCTGGTGGAGCGCTCTAATTGTTTATCAGGGTTTGAACTTCCGAAAGCACGGCCCGCCAAGAGGAACACTGTTGAATTTTTGCCAGGACATCGAGTGATTTCTTGGCCGAAATAAGCAGTGTTTTATCTTTCACAACGAGGTTTGAGAACGCCGCTTCCACGATCCGACGGCGTCTGCTCGCATCCCCAGCTTCGAACTCGAAAACAGCTTTTTGTCCCAGAGAAACCGCGTCGGCCAAGGGTTTGAGAACGTCGCTGGAATTCGACTTCGTCTGTTCTGCGAGTTCAGCTTTTTCGTGAAGAAGCTTCTCTCGATCAAGCGCAAATTCGTCACGGCCGATGAGGCCATCGGCGTACATGGCTCGGAAACCTTCGAGTCTCCGGTCAATCCGCTCCAGCGTTCGACTCAGCTCGGCCTTGCGCTGTACCTCCTCCTTCGTCCGAAGTCCCCTTTGGCGCTCAACGAACTCAAGGATCTTATCAGCGAACTTCGGCTGTATCTGGAACATCCGCAGCTTTCCCACGATCGCCTCCTCGATGGTTTTTTCCTGCACGGATGTCTCTTTGCAGTATCTGTATCGCTTAACCTTCCTTCCGCAGGAATAGTAGGTGTAGCGCGTGCCATGACGGTTGGTTGTGTGCTGCGCTGTCACCATCGCCCCACAAGAGCCGCATCGGATGAGCCCGCGGTAGGTGAAGAACAGTCGCTTGGCCCTCGGCGGCGGTGGGCTTGAGCGCAGGCCCGCCTGGATCTCGTGGAATTGGGTCGGCGTAACCGCTGGGACATGGGTCCCGTCGTACGTTTCGCCGTTGAATCGCATGAGGCCCATGTAGAAGGGGTCGTCCAAGAGCCGATAAAGGCCCGAAATGCTAAGACTTTTACCCTCGTACCTGCCCATCTTAGGATGGCGGAGCTTGAGCTCTTCTCTCGCCCGAACAAGGATCTCGCGGACGGGCACGCCGTTTAGGCGCCAACAAAACAGCTGCCGGACTGCGTCGAATCGTTGCGGATCCGGAACGAGAATTCCCGTCTCGCTGTCGCGAACGTAGCCGAGCTTCGGTTTCGTTGGCCACCGACCTTTCTCCAGTGCTTCGCGGATTCCGCGCTTCACATCGCGCGAGAGGTCGTGGCTGAATTTGGTGGCGATCCCGAAGTTGAGCGACATCAAGAGTTGGTCGTCCCCGGACCCGTCATACACGCGCTCGGGCGTGTGAATCGCCTCGATGGTCCGGTCGGCGAGCGCCATCATGATCCGACCACCGTCGAGGGGGTTGCGAGCAAGCCGGTTCAAGTGCCAGCAGACGATTCCATTCGCGTGCCCCTGCTCGAGGTCCTCGACCATCTTCGTGAACAACGGGCGACCTGGGCGGCGGGCCGAGAACGCCTCGATGATCGGCGGCCCTTTAATCTTGAGTGACCGGCGCTCGACGAGGGCTTCAAGTTCCCGCAACTGCGCTTCGATCGATAGCGCCTGGCGGTCTTCCGCTTCTGAAGACTTGCGAACATACATTAAGAATGTAAATTCAGACATAATTTGACGTTATCTACTGGGTTTCCACAAAACATCGAAAAGGTTGATGAGCTCGAGAGCCAAGTCTATGAGCTCCGCGTCGGACAATTGCATGTCTCCATCTCCGACGTTGAGTGCCGCATGAAGCTCAACAAGATCCTGTGAGGTGAGGATCGGTGGTTTGACGAATAAGCTATTTTTCGGGGATGCGGGCATCGATCCATGATGCCCCCTTCGTTGCGTTTCCGGCAGCTGCAAAACCGGCGAGGCGCCGCCCGTTACCATCCGAGCGGAGATATCCACAGAAACCGGCAGACCTCTGCCGGTCCTGCAGCGTCACAAGATCGCGCGAGCCTCGTAAGATGGATGCACGATCACTTGCGCCATGAGGCCTCAGGCGCCGAGAGGTCCTATCAATCTATCTTTTCAAAACAACATATGAAGGAGGAAACCTTCGCGTCCGATCTGGCATTGTTCCCTGTCCGCACGCTTCGCCAGCAGTACGGTGAGAACGGACTCTCGCAGGAAGAGCTAGCGAACATCGCCGGAATCGCCGTCCGGACCTTGCGTGACATCGAAGAAGGAAGAACGAACCCCAGCCTCGAATCGACGATCCGCCTCTCGATCGCCCTGGATATTCCGATCGACGATTTGCTCGACCAAGACTGGATCACTCATCTGCGCGGCGAGATCGAGTCCCGTCGGGCGGATGCCCTCGACCCGGAAGTGCATCGATACCTCCCAGAACGCAGCTGACCAGTCCGCGCATCCTTGGGATCGCTTACCGCTCGCCGTTCCTCGCCCTCTGCGCTCTTCGCGGACCTCGGATCGCTGAGGTTCGACGATTGCGCCTCCGCGGAGGTCTCCACGACCCCAAAGCACTGGCCGCCATCACCAGGATTATCGACCGGCATCTTGTCTCACAGCTCGTTGGAGAACATACCATCATCGATCATTGGGGGGCGCCATCGCAGGTCGCCGTCGAGGTCCGCGCAATACAGCGGAAGCTCGGCACCGTAGCTGGAATTGTCCAGAGCACTCTGGCCAACGAACGATTGCTCCAGCGATTCGTCCACTGTCGACGGGGTCGCGCGATTCGCGACCGTTCCCTCATCGCGCTCGCTCTGTCTGTCGCGTTCGCGCAGGCCGCAGGTCGGCCAGCGCACATTATTCACCAACAAACTTCTTCGTATGCCCCAGCACGAAACTTTGAGAACAAAATTTTTAGGCGTCCTCTCCGACTATAAGTGGCACGACACCGCCGAGCTCGCTCGCCGGGTCGGCCACACCTTCGGCCACGCCAAGTATGAAGCGATCCTCCTTGGGACCGCCATCGAACGAGAACCTCATCCGAGGAAACCGAACCAGTTTCGGTACCGCCTTCTCCATCCCGCGGAGGTGAAGGCCACGGCCCTGCGTCGTCGCTATGGGACAGCGAAGTAGGTTTGCGGGGACGTCGACGAGCGGCGAACAACGACAACAACCAACGAACGCAACGGGCTAATGCAGCACGACCTGTCGGGGCGGACCCCGACTGTTCTCCGACATCTGTTTGGGTCCCGCCTCGTGCCTCGCTACCCAAATCGAGTCCTCGAACAGTCGGGCTCCTTCGTCGCCACGACAGGATCGTGCACGGGCAACCGCGCCGATCCCGACGCCGACACGGACCTCGAAGACTCGGCCGGTCGTCGCGGGACGCGCGGTACCGACGACCAACCTCAACCGCTACGAGAGAACGCATTCGCCAGTCCTTCGCTCGCTCTCCTTTCTTT
This sequence comes from uncultured Myxococcales bacterium, assembly GCA_964463485.1. Lineage (GTDB taxonomy): Bacteria > Myxococcota > Kuafuiibacteriia > Kuafuiibacteriales > Kuafuiibacteriaceae > CAYXDO01. The sequence continues at coordinate 75,639 of CAYXDO010000018.1, forward strand.
GACCACCAACCATATGTCCAACCGATTCCAGCGACCGGAGGATCCGGAGCCCCTCGCGCTCACCTCGCGGGATCGCGAGATCCTTCGCTCGGTGTACAACCACCGACTGGTAACGGCCGAGCACTTGCGTGCGTTGATATTCAACGGTTGCTCCCGTCGGACGACGCAGGCGCGGCTTCGAAAACTCTGGGTCGCGAAGCTTCTGGACCGCCGGTTCGTGACGATCATCGCCGCGCACGGTGAGATCCGTGGCTCGCCGGTTCCTTTGTATTGTCTAGGCCAAGTTGGACGCGGCGTCGTCCGCGAACTTCTTGACGCGCCGATCGAGACTGGACGTCCCAACCCAAATTATCTCGCGCATGATCTTGCTGCGCTTGATCTCCTTGCTGGCGTAGCCAATGCAGTAAGGGGCCGAACTGACCTCCGCTTTGCGGGGCCGCAGAGCGAGAGCGAGCTGCGTCGGAAGCTCGCCGCCTGGCTGCGCGCGCGCGGGTCGAACCTCAATGGTGCTCTCGTGAGCGACGGGGCCTTTGGCCTTGAGCGCGAGGGCCAAAAGGAACGCTGGACGTTCCACGTCGAGGTCATCCGTGCCGGCGCGCCGGGCGGCAACAAGTCCGTCGCGAAGAAGCTCGCTCGCTACGCGGAGCTCAACCGCAGCGGCTTCTTCGGCCAGGCCTTCGATCACCGCGTTGTCCGTGCGGTGCTGATCGCAACCACCAGCAAGGCCCGGTCGGAGACGTTCCGGGCCTTGGCTGCAAAGCTTCCCGGCTCTCGCCGTCTGTTCTGGTTCGGGTCGTTCCGGAGTGAAGTGATCGGAGGCGTGCCCGTGAGCTCGCTCCTTACCGCCGGATCGTCGCCGATCTGGACGGACGCCGAGGGCTCGACGTTTTCCATCGTCCCTACTCCAAACCAACAAACATTTGACCACAAACCAGTATGAACCAAGACCCTCGCCCTTTGGCCCGCTCGCCATCCTCGGAGAGACCACGTGGAGAAGCGAGTTTCGACGATTCGGGATCAAGGAAGCCGATCGGCTCCGACACCTCTGGGTTCTCGGCAAGACCGGTTCAGGAAAGTCGACGCTCCTCGAGAATCTCATCGCCCAGGATCTGGAGGCCGGCCGGGGTCTGGCGCTTCTGGACCCGCATGGTGATCTGGTTCGGTCGGTGGCGCCGAAGGTCCCGAAGCAGAGATTCGAGCACACCGTGCTCTTCGCCCCCGGTGACACCGACCATCCGATCTCCTTCAACGTCTTCCGACGCGGACGCGACTTCCATCCCGACCATGGACTACTCGCCTCCGAGCTCGTCGCCGTCTTCCACAAGCACTGGAGGGACAGCTGGGGACCAAGGCTCGAGCACATCCTTCGAAATGGCATCCTCGCAATCGCACGCGATCCCCGAGCCTCGCTCCTCTTCCTCTATCGTTTCCTCACCGACGAAAAGGTCCGAACAAGCGTCGCGTGCCGTATCAAGGACCCCGTCGTCGCGTCATTCTGGCAGAAAGAGTTCCCGTCCTGGAAGGAAGGGCTCCAAGCGGAAGCACTCAGCCCGGTCCTCAACAAGCTCGGTGCCTTCGTCGCGAATCAACGCGTCCGCAACATCGTCGGACAAGAGCGATCGCGCATCGACATTGGGAAGCTGATGGACCAGCGCGGCATCCTGCTTGCGGATCTGAAGGTCGGCGACATCGGAGAAGATGCGAGCAGATTGCTGGGATCGCTTCTTCTTTCGCAGATCCAGCTCGCCGCCCTCTCGCGCAAGGCACCGCACCCGCCATTCATTCTGTACGCGGACGAGTTCCAGTATTTCGCGACCGACGCGATTGCGACGATTCTCTCGGAATCTCGCAAGTACGGACTCGGAATGGTCGTCGCTCACCAGTACCTCGCGCAGCTCACACCGAACCTGTTTCAAGCTTTACTCGGAAACGTGGGCTCGATCGCGGCGTTCCGCATGGGCGCTGAGGATGCGGCTCGACTCGCATCGGAATTCTTCCCGCCTTTCTCCGCCAAGGACCTCGAGGCACAACCCCGTTTCCAGATGGCGGTGAGGCTTTGCATCAACGGGACGACGAGCACGGCCTTCTCCGCTCGAAGTCTCGCGCCAAGTCCGATGGCCATTCATCCGATCGTCGCGCTGGAGGCGCTCCGCCGCGCATCGCGCGCACGGTTCGCGGGGCGTCGAGCGGACATCGAGCGCCAGATCCTTCGCTTCTTCCGGACGTGAAGAGAATCCTCTTCCCGTCCGCCCTCTCTGTCAGAGCCGAGGCATCCAGTCGGTTCTGACCCGGACGCCGTGCCTGGGGCATCCGGGCGGGCGTGTCTCCTCGCCGGCACGAGGACCACGCGCGCAGAGGGGGCGGATGAGAATTCATCGAGATCTTCGACCTCGAGGACCCTCGAACGCGTCGTTCATCTACACAATCGAAAGGAAACTGACACTCGTATGAGCAGAAACGAATGGATCGACTTTGCGGAGATCCGACGCCTCGTTTCGCTCGAGGACGTCATCTTCCGTCTGTACAAAATCGATGGGCTCGTCCGCACGGGTGACAAGCTCGTGGGACCGTGCCCTGTCCACCAAGGAACCTCGCCCCGCGCCTTCCACGCGGATCTCTCAAAGAACGTGTGGAAGTGCTTCTCCAAGTGCCAAGCCGGTGGGAACCAGCTCGACTTCGTGGTACGGCGTGAGGGCATCGATGTGCGCGCCGCAGCTCTCAAGCTGAAGCATGCGTTCATTGATGGCCGAGCGAACGATCGCGATTCGTCTCCGCCTAGTCCGACGCCCTCCGCGCCGACGAGCTCCGTCGCCGCGCCTTCGACGGTCAAGGACAGAACGACAGGTCAAACCGCGTCGAAGGAGTCGGAACGCGGCGAGCGGAAGGGCGCACCGGAAGGGTCCGGGGGTGGAGTGCAAATGCTTCGCAACCCTCCGCTCGCGCTCACCCTTCCGCTCACGCGGCAGCATCCACATCTTACGAAGGACCGAGGTCTCAAGGACGAGACCTTGAAGCATTTCGGGGTTGGATACTGCACGCGCGGAATGCTGCGCGGCATGGTCGCCTTCCCGATTAGCAATCAGGAAGGCGAGCTCGTCGCGTATGCAGGACGTCGTCTCAAGGCCTCGGAGATCGAGAAGCTCGGCAAGTACCGCTTTCCGAAGAATTTCGGAAAGCACCTTGAGCTCTTTAACTTCCACGAGGCCAAGACGTACGCGAAAGATCGCGGACTCATCTTGGTCGAAGGATTCTTCGGTGTCCTCGCGCTCTATGAAGCCGGCTTTCCAAACGCCGTGGCTTCAATGGGCGCCGAGGTCTCGATGGAGCAGCTCGACCTGCTTGCACAGGCCTCCGAGGTCCTCGTCCTCTTCGACGGCGACGAAGCCGGTGAGAAGGGCGCAGCCAAGGTTGTCGCGGCTCTCGCCGCCCGCACCACGGTTCGCATCGCGCATTCGCCAGAAGGACTTCAACCCGATTCTCTGAGTCCGCGCACGCTGCGCTGGCTCGTGAACGGGATGCAGTCCCTCGACCTCACGAGCGTCCGCTTTACGCGCTGACGTTCGTTCCCACATCGGGACTTCGGTCCCTCTCCACACTCCCTCAAGGGAAAAAAGGAACGCATCGCATGAAACGAAACTCGGTCTGCCTTCTTCTCACCATCGCCCCGGGTGCCACGATCGACGAGCTCCAGCTCGCCGCAGTGCTGCTCGTGCGACTCGACATCGACGTCGAGCGCATCCAGATCGTGCTCGGGGACCCAGGCGACTTGTTCGCGGGGGCTCAAGCTGTCGCATGCCGGGAGCGATCGCCCAGCGTCCCGCTACGGGTCGCTGCATGAAGATTCGCGAACCCAGCGTTCCTCTGATCGAAGCGCTTTCAAGCGTGTGGTCGCGAATCCGCGAGCTTCATCCCGATGTGCCGAGTGTCGTGCTTCTGCCTGCTCCCGCAGGCAAAGGTCGGCGCCAAGTGCTCGGGCACTTCGCTGCCCTTCGTTGGAGCGCAAAGGAAGAAGCCGACGGACTTCTGCACGAAGTCGTGGTCGTCGCGGAGCGCCTGAACCGTGCGGCCGGCGACATCGTTGAGACGTTGGTCCACGAGGCCGCCCACGCGATGAACTTCGCGCGCGGCATCAAGGACTGCAGTCCCACGAGCCAGTACCACAACGCCTCGTTCAAGGAGGCGGCAAAGGAGCTCGGCCTCACGGTCGAGAAGGTCGCCAACTACGGCTTCGCACTGACCTCGCTTCCTGACGCGACTCGCGCGCTCTACGACAACGAGATCGCTCGGCTCGAGGCGGTGCTCCTGCATCGAATGTCCTTTGTCGTTCCACGACCTACGCGTGGCGAGGATACGAAAGATGGTGAGGACACGACCGCAGGTGATGAAGACGCGGAAGGAAGGTCTCGCAACCGCAAAGCGGTCTGCGATTGCTCCTTCATCATCCGCGTCTCGCGAAAGACAATGGAAGAAACTTCCATCGTTTGCGAAACCTGCGGATCCGCGTTTCGCTTCGACTGATTTGTTCTTGGCCTTCTGGCAGCGCAGATTCTCTGCGCTGCCTCATTTGTTTTTGATGCGTGATCCGTAGGTGCTATGGAAGGGCCGATGAAAGACGTGTGGCGGCTCAAGGTTCGGGATCGGGTCTCCGAGGCGTTCCTTGCGATCCTTCGCGACTATCCACAGTCCTCCTTTAACGACATCTTCGAGGTTGTGGATTCGCTTCGTCCCACAGGCGCTGGCGAGCGCGGGAGCGAGGAATCGGCGCCGCCTGCCCGCAAGGCCACTGCTGAGGCCAAGAAGGCACCCAAGTCGCCGGCCACCGGCAACCTGCGGACCAGGGAAGGGCGCGAGGCATACGAAGCCCGCGTGCTCGCGATCCTGACGGAGCTCGGCGGCAAGGAAGTTCCAGCAAGGTCGATCGGGCACAAGGCCGGTGGGAACCAGGTCCAGGTCCGCACGGCCCTCAAGAGCCTCGTGGAAAGAGGAACGATCTCCGTTTCGGGACAGAAGGCCGGCACCAAGTATTCGATTGTTCAACGAGAATCCGCCGCGCCGTGAATCACGCCGCCTTGGTGTTCACACACCGAATCGGACATTCCGCGCGGTCTTCGTAGTCCGCGCAGTCGGTCTCGTTGTCCCTCTCCCCTGGGACCACCCCAGAAGATTCAGAAGCCCGAGCTTCCCATCGGGCTCCAAGTTCATCCACCGCCATTCGACGACGGCTGTCTTTCACATGCACGTAGCGCTCAGTCGTAGCCGAGCTGGAATGCCCGCAGATCTCCTGGGCGACCGAGAGTGGGGCGCCCATGTCCACGAGCTCGGTGACGCTGCTGTGCCGAAGCCGATGCGGCGTCACGGTCGGATGGATGTTGGCGAGTTCGCCGTATCGGGACATCAGGTCCTGCACGGCACGCTTTGAAAGTCGGCGTCCCCGGTCGGACACGAAAAGCGCCGGGATTGGCTCGCTTCCAAGCAGCCCCTGGCGCTCCGGCAAATATCGCTCAATCGCCTCGGCTACGACATCGTTGAACAACGCCGAGAGACGCTTGTCGCCCTTGCGGCGCACATCGCGGAAGAGTCTGTGCTCAAGGTCGAACTGCGTAAGGTCGAGCGAAATCACTTCGGAAACGCGCAGTGCGCAGTGGAAGAAGACCTGCACCAAAGCCACATTCCGTCCTCGATAGGCCGCCCCTGAGTTGCGCTCGAAGGCGTCGACGAGGCGTACGACTTCATCGAGCGAAAGCGGATCCCGTTCTTTGCCGTGAACCTTGAGCCGATCGATCCGGAGCGCGGGGTTCACCTCTATGATCTCGTTGCGGAACAGGAAATCATAGAAGGCGCGTAGGGCAGAGAGCCTTCGATTCCACGCTGAGCGCGAGCCTTCGGCGCCTTGGTCTCGCAGGTATCCTTCGATCAGTCGACGGCCGAGCTTTGAGAGATCCGTCACCCCTTCCGGTCCGTCGCTTCGACGCACGAACGCGCGGAAATCCTCAAGCACCCGAACGTATCGACGTACGACGTCGGCGGAGAGCTGGCGTGCACGCAGATCCGCTTCGAATTGGACGATATGATTGGTCATAGCGGAGAGCTCTTTGGGTGGGGCGCTCAAGGCACGAGAAGATACCAACGATTCATCCCCGCCACAACACATATTCTGCACGGAATACGAAGATCGCGCAATAGCGATATGTGGACAACCACAGATTCTGACGCTGCCATCGAGTCTGGGCTGATCGGGAGACATATCATGCCGTTTTTTGAGATCCTTGTTCAGCATGAGAGGGGCCACGTGGCGACGAAGCGTCGTGTTCGTTTGGGTGGAAGCAATGGATTAAGCACAGACGAATATACAGATTCTCACGGACGCGCCGTTCTCGAGTTCTCTTCTTCTGACGCCACCTTGTATGTGGATGGGAAGGACAGAGGGCGCGTGCGAGGCGGCAAGAACGCGCAAGACGCTGGCGACCACATCATCGCGGCGCTCTTCAAGGGACTGTTCATCCCACTGGCGACAGTCTTCGCCTACATCAGAAACTACGGAAGTCCTTCAAGGGAACCACCGTCCGGGAGCATGGGCGCGGCATGAGTACGAGCACAAAGGGCGGGCCACAGCCACTCACTTTTGGAAAGGCTTTGGTGTTGCTCGGGATCTGCGTTGCACTCTTTCTGGCATACCGAGGGTTCAGAGTGATGAGCTGCCTGAAAGACTGCAGCGCGATTTGTGGCAGTCCCGGGCAGGAACCAACGAATGCGTTCGGTGCCGCTCGCCAACAGATTCGACGACAAGCCTGCGATATCGAAGTCGATGCCTGCATGAGGAGTTGCAAGTTCTGATGAGGATGCCATTCAAATTGATCCCTGGATTACTTCTGGCGACGGCAAGCATCTCGTGCAGCGTGGAAACCAAAGATGTCAGCCCGCAAGTGCCGCAACCAACACAGGTCCCGCCACCAACCCCGAAACCACACGACTGGGCGGCCGTGGAAACTGCGGTCATAGGTCGTCTTCCCCCGGAGACGGACATACTCCCAGCTCTGAAAGCAAAGGCGATTCTCGTTCAAACGCGAAAGGGACGCGCGAAGATCTGGATCAAGGACTATCGGAAACCGAAGCTCACCTACAACGCTTTCAGCTATTCGTGGGCAGCATCTGGGAAGACGCCGGAACGCACACTCACCGCCAAGGGAACATTGAACCTCACCCTGGATGAGTTCGCGGGCAATTGGTCGTGGGTTGACGTACCGATGGCGATCACCTTCGCGCTCGATGGTGATCAATGGAGGGCCGACTCCATCGAAGGCGACGGGATCACGACCGAATGTGAAGGCCTGACGGGGGCCTCGACGAGCATGGGCGAACCGGCGTTCGAGGATGGGAAGCTGGTCTGCTGGGCATCAAAGGAGTTTTGAAGCAGAATCGCAGATTTGAAACGAGCGAGGAGGATGTCATGCTTTCGTGGAATAGGTGCCTCATGGCCGGCAAAGAAAGTGGACCATCGGTCTGTTCGGTCGCCATCCTCGTCGGATTGGTCGTCCTGTCCTGGAGCGATAAGAGTACGGCAGGACCGGAAGTCGCATATAGGAAGGTCCTCACTACTGGTGAGGTCGCGAGCTCAACAACCACGATTGATCTTCCGCTCATGCGTCGACTGGCCAAACGCCTCGAAGCGGTCTGCGCCGCAACGACGGAGGGCGACTATGCTCTCGCCTCACGAGCATGGTCGTATGACGCTCGCGCCAAGCGAGGTCCACAGGAACTCGCTTGGCACCTCGATCTGAATACCGAACCTGCTTCGTGTTCGAAATTCCGGATGTTTTGGGACGAAAGAGCAACGGTCGAGGATCTGCCGCCGATCTCCGCAAATGCGTGCACCGGCGTGGTCGGGGTTTCTGTTGCGGGCAAGGTGGAGTTTGTCATCGAGCAGGGACACTGGAAGCTCGATCGTGTCGACGACCTCTTTCTCACGAAAGACCCACAGGCCAGGGCTCGAGGTATCCTGAACCAAAAGGCGAAGGACCGTATCCGCGCTTTCGGCAAACGACCGCGTCCAACAAACCTACCGGACCCGTCCGACCTCGAGATCAAGCTCGGCTTCCATCCGCCCAAGGAACTCCTTCGCGAATTTGCCGACTTCACTCTCGAGTTCAGGTGCTTTCGGCTCATCCAAGCCACGAGTGCCATTGGATTGGCGCAAATGGCTGAAGAGGCCAAAGCCTATTGCGCCAACCTCAAAATAGGTGATGTAACCGATTTCACGGTCGGGTACCTGGAGCCCTCCAAGGACTGGGCATCCTGGACCATTGATCCCGAGACGGGTGAAGGTCGTCTGCGCTACCTTCGCTACTACGAGGAGGGGTACCCATCGGCTCGCGTCTGGACTGGGTATGGACGCGCGCCGCGAACCGACGGCCGCCGATCCGTGGAGTCCAAGCCGGAGGAATCCAACGTGCCGCGGCAAAAGCGGCAGGTGTTGTGCGTGCGTCCGTTTCCATATGCGGCCGACGTACAGCAATTCATCCGCGCGAAAGTCGTTGCCGCAGTTGAGGAGCGCGACCGCATCATCATGCGGGAGTGGTCGAAATGATGAGTATGCATGCAAAATATTTGCGATCCCCGTGCGCGGTTTTGCTGGGTTTCCTCTGTGCGTGTGCCTCCGTGAGTGCCGAGCGGTTGGAACTCTCTCTTCCGCGGATCGGCGCCGGGCTACCCGTCCGAGGAATCGTAGAAATCGGCGTGCGCGAGATGGCATGTGGCCAGTATCGCTGCGACTTGAAAGACGGCCATTACTTGATGGAGCGCATCTGTATTCAGGATGCCGTCGAGGACTATTTTGCTCAGGATCTTCCAGCGCTTTTCGACTCACATTCAGGTGCTGCCAAATCCGTTCGCATTCGGCTGAGTGGAAGTGAGGTTCGCGTTCGCGGGACCAAACAGGCGATCTGGGAAGTCAACTCGTTCGCCGGCTGCTCATACCCGCAACTACGAAACAACGACCAGGGTGTCCTGGAAGTCTCACTGAACATTGAGCTCCTTGACGGCCAGAATCGCGCACTCAGTCCGGCTATCGTGGGGCACAGTGCCGTCCAGATATGTCCAATTCTGGATGAAGGTTCCTACTGCAAGCTGGACGTGAGTGCCTCGCAGGCGACCGCGATCGCGTTTGAGGACGCGGTCCGAAAATTGGAGACCCAGATTCGCGCGCTGGTTCAACAAGAGGTCCCGGAGGTCGCATTGAGTCCGACGATTGTCACGATCCCGGCGACTGCACCGATACTTGCCGTCTTCGACGTTGTCGACCATGGTGACAAACTCACGACCGACATGCTCGCTCAATTTTCGGGATACGTGGCCACGCGGGTCACAAGCCTCGGCATCTACCAAGTTGTTCCCCAGTCGAGCATTCGCGACGCTCTTGCGCGCGAGAAGGCGGAAAGCTACAAACCGTGCCGCGACGACGCGTGTCAGATTGAGCTCGGCAAGGCAGTGTCTGCCGAGAAGGGACTTGCGACGAACATCTTGAGGATGGGTTCGGCCTGCACCGTTACCGCGAACCTCTATGACATCAAAAAGGAAGTGACTGATAAGGGGATCGCTATCCTGTCTGACGGTTGCTCAGACCGGGCACTCATGAACGCGATCGACATGGCGATCGCTCAGCTGGGTGGAAAGGCAAACCGATCGGGGCCTCTGCCTCCCACAGGCCCCTCACCGCCGGTCGCGGCGCCCGGCTATGCGTACTATGAGGACTTTTCGAAAATCGCGGACGCCCAAATTCCCGCTTATTGGATCGGGGCCGACCACCTCCAGGTGGAACAGACCGGACGTTCACGCGTTCTCGTATTCGCGAAGGGGTACGGCGGGAAGGACACGATCAAGGTCCCGGGCATCACGTTTCCTGACGATTACACGGTCGACGTCGTTATGAGCCTCATCCAGGACTCGAGCAATTGCTGTACGCGATTCGGACTCACCGTGGGCAATACGCGGATCAGCGGTCTGGCCCGGTACGGTAGCGTCGAGGTTGCCGATAACGGTGTCGAGATTTGTCGCTTCCAGGAGGGTTCCGTGGGGACACTCACGGTCTCCAAGCAGGGAAACGTTTTTGAGGTCCTCGTCAATGGTGGCCGATGCAAAGTGTGGCGAGCGTCCGGGACACCCGTTCGACCGAATGAAGTTGTGCTCACCCTTGAAGGCGGGAGGCACTCGGAGCACGAGCAAAGTGGGGCCGGCACGACGATCATCAGGCGGATTTCCGTGAGATAGCACGGAGGCGGTTTCCACGCAGCACCCAAGATTGTCCAATCGCTTACCGAAGCATAAGCTCGTCGTTTTGATTGCTTGACATTCACATTTGTGCAAAGAGCTCGGTGTGACTGTCGAATCCGATCCTCTTGACCCGGTCCGAGCTTTCCTGGCTGAGCCGACGCCAGTGGCTGCTGCGCTCGCACTGAAGGCTTTTCGGGCGGTCGGCGTATCTCAGCAGCGGCTTTCCGAGGCCTCAGGTCTTCATGTGGCCGTACTGAGCCGGCTTGAGAACCGTCCTCCGGAAAATCTGAGGACAAAGACCCTCCATCGCCTGCGTGATGGACTGCAAGATGTCCTTGTGGATCGCCTCCGATCTGGGGTGCCACTTATGGCAACTGAGGTCGGAGGTGCAAACGAACCAGCCCCAATCGCGGTGGACGCGTTGCCGCCCGCCGCCGTGGGCCACCGCGAGATCTTCCAACTCTTCGAGGAAGTGCTTTCCCACGCTGGGCGACGTTCAACGGTCGCCTTCTCATTTCCTCAGGTAAACGACCTCCAAAGACCCGATTCGGGCAGGATGCCCTGGAGTGATGCGCTCAACCGAGCGTTAGCCGGTGGTTCGAGGGTCCGACACCTCGTTGATGAGGTGTCGGACGGAGCCAAGGTACCGGTCGAACGCCTTTGGATCCCAGCGGCGTCGGGGGTCTACGAAGGGCCTGCTCCCTTTGAATCGATGCTCGTACCGGCCTCGGAACCGCGCGTCGTCCTCGTTCAAAGCCCGAAAACCAGCCTGTGCATGCTGCTCTTTGGGACAGAGACAGACGAGCCGCTCGCGGTGCTTTTGCGTGGTGACGAAGGCGGCGCGCGCCTTATGCGTGCCATTTCATGGTTTGAGGGGCGACTCGCCGCAGGTGTTCGACCAGCTCGTCTTCTCATGAGGACCGTGTCTGCGGATTCCAACGTGCTGCTCTCTGAGCTCACGTACGCCTCGCGTGTTTGCGTGCACGCCCGGGAGGGAAGCACCGCACATCTACCCGAATCCGCGGCCCTTCGTCATTTCGCCGAAGGGCGCAAGGCCTCCGCAGCGCGCCAGGCCATGGAGCTTTGGAAAGCGAGGAACACCAGGCTGCGAAGCGGTCGAGCTCATCTGCAAGAAGTCATTTCAGCTCGGTGGCTCATATCGCTGGCCCGGGACGGCGCCTTCTTGGTTCGGGAGGAGCGCCCCACCTACCGTCTCACGCCCGATGAGCGACTCGTCGTGTTTCAGTCCATTGCCGCCAGTGTGGGGACCAGTGCATGGGAAACTCGAGTCCTCGGCGATCAGAATCCCTCAACCGAGTCAGCTGAGGACGTCGCCTTCGTCGGCGACGCGGGACTAGAGTTCTCCCTGATTGATGACGAAAAGGTCTTTTTCCGCCGTGGGCCCGCCTACTTCGAATCATCGGCGTTGAGCATTGCTGACCGGTGGGCAGCGTCATCGGCTCGCGCCAGACCGTTGCAACCAGACTTCCTTGCGCACCTTGTGGCGCTCTGCCGAACGCTGTCTTCATAGTTTGCTTGTCAATGAGCGGCAAAACTGAGAACTGCGAAATGTATGCTTGACGAACACGCGACCTGCCTTACATTGCTCTCGTTCCGATTGAACAAAACAAGACCCGCCAGGCTACGAGCCAGGCAGGTCGGAAGAGCGGGGCGAGCGACACCCCAGCGGCGTTAGGGCGCCGCTAGTCGTACGTCCCCGACCGAACACACTCGGTCGCGGAGCGATTAAGCATCGCTCACCCCTCCCAAGGGGAAGTGCGACCTCGGGAGGAGCGAAGATGCGTGACCGACGAAAGCCACCATATCAAGAAGCACCTGTCTCCGTCAAACCCTTATGTTGTTTTCGGCCGATCGGCCGAGAGCTCATCGTTCCGATCAACCCCGATGTGAACTGGGTTGTCAGGCTGCACTTCGTGGCGCGGGGTCGCCGACTTGGTTGGGCCACCGTCGAGAAGGACGGCGCACTCACGCGACTATTCGTGAACCTCGGCAGCCCGCTCATGGTCGCGGCTGCGAACCAGCGCCAGTGGGTCTGCCTCCTCCGGCTAGGCGTCACCGACGCGGTGGCGGATGCCCTCATTCAATCTCCGTGGTTCGAGCACGACTGGCTCGTCCACGCTCGGGTGGCGGGAGAACAGTGGGCTGCTGCTGCCCTGACGCCCACCGCTGATGCCGGGCCTTGGTCTTCGGAGGTCTGCGATGAGTGAAATGAGGATCACGGAGAGTTCGGATGCGCCCTCCGTTCCGGCGACTCAAAGCGACGTGATCGACGCAATTGGTGAAGTTATGTCGGAACTTAGACGGCGCCTTGGTGACGAGGAACTAAGGGTCGCCCAACACTGCTTCGCATCCCTTGCTCACTTCCTGCGTGGTCGAGACTCGAATCCCTGACCAACTCTCAGCCTGTCGGTGTTCACACACCGAGTTTCAAATCCATCCATCCCTTCCTTGCAACCCGATTGGAGGCCCCATGTCCAGATCCACCAACTCAAAGCATTCGGCGACGCTGCTTGCGTTGATCCTGAGCCTAATCCTAATGGCCTGCCGACCCGTACTCGAAACGGGTTCGGGCCGACAGGCGTTGATTGTAGCCCTTGATGTTTCGAATTCGACGAGTGGCATCATCGTCGACCCATGTGCTCGGGCCATCGGGCTCATCGCCAGCTCGATCCCGGCCGGCGCGGGTGCCGATGTCCTTATACTGGCCACGGGGGACTCTGAGCCCCAAACGCTAGTCCCTTGGGTGCGCCTCGAGTCTGGGGAAATTTTCCAGAACGAGGGAGATTCCGCCGCGCGCCGTGTCGAGGAGCTCCGGCGGCTCTACGAAACCTGCCGCGCTCGGATCCGTTCGAAGCCTTCGAGCCCCGTCTATCGCGCCATCTTTCGCGCGCTTGAGGCCACCGCTGGCCGTACGCGCAGTCGTGTGCTTGTCGCCACTGATGGGCGGGACTGGGACGCCGCTCGCAATCCCGAACTGCCTAGGCTCAACAACTCGGAAGTGGCCTCGGTTGCCATCTGCGGCCTGAGTGAATCCGGGGAATCTGAGACCTTTCCCATACCTGCCACGCAATTGGCGGACTTCTGGCGCGGACTTTTTTCGAACCCCGAGAAAGTATCCATCACGCCCACCTGTCCGGAGTTGGTCCCAAGCGGCGCAGGGGGGCACTCATGAACTCCTTGTTCTCGAGTCTTCGCCTCGTTCCGTTCGCACGCCGCAACAGAACCACCGACGGACCAGGAACGCCAAGCGAGCCCCGCGGTGTTCTGGTTCGCCTTCCGTCGATCGAGGAGTCGATCACGACCAGAACCCAAGACGCAGGTCTCGGCGAGCTGTCGGAGAGTTTGGCCGAGCTTCTCATCAAAGAAGCGGAAGCGCAGGTGCACCAACCCCGCCCGCTGAACCCCGAGAGCTATACCGACGCTGCGCTCCTCGTCGACCTCACTGAACTCAAGATCGAGGCAACCCGCCTGCGGGGGCGTATCGAGCAGCTGAGTTCGACGATGAATGCGACCGGCGAGAGGCTGGATGCGACGCCAGGCGCGAATGCCAGCGCGTTCGTGCCGCGCATCGCTGGGATCGGCGCCCTCAGTGTCCTCGCGCTCTTGGCCATAGCGGCCATCTACACCCCCTCGGTCACCTCGGCCGTGACTCTGCCCCTCCTGCGCGCATTCGATGTCGAGGATCCGACGCAGGCGCTCACGTGGGCATGGTGGATCTCGCTGGCCTGTTCGGGCTGTTTGATCGCGTCTCTCGCCGCGGCCGTCGTACTCACAGGCGGATCGCTGGCGCCCAGAAGCAAGGTGATCCTGACCGTCGCAGAGGTCATCTTTACGATTTCCCTGGTTCTCGTTCGCGGTTCGCTCGCGCTGGCGGGCTTGGGGTTTAGCGTCCTCGAGCTCGCACTTGTGATGGGGTACGCCGCGAGCGTCTTCGCAATTGGAGCGACTCTTCGGGTTCTTCGCGAGGGATATCTGGCGCGGGAATCAATTCGTCGGAAGCTCGCGCGCGAGCAAAAAGAGCTTCGAGAAGCAAAGCGAGATCTGAGACGGCTTGAGCGCGAGCGCATACAAAGATTGCGCATCGTCTGTGCTCGGGAAGACGCAGATTGGGCCTCCTGGCTCACAGTTCGGCTGGCGTCCGCCACTGCCTACGCCAACTACGTCGTTCGCCAACTCAAGGTGATCGCTTCGACTTCGACCGGAGGGTCCCGATGATCGGATGGAAGATCTACTCAGGCGCAGGGTCCAAAGACATGAACTGCGCCCGTTTGAAGCGGAGGGAGCGTAGATGAGTACGCGTGACACGAGAAGTGTTCTTTCCGCGATCGGACAGGCCAAGAGTACCGCTGAACTGAGGCGCGAACGCGAGGCTGTCGCACAGAAGGCCAGGGCGGAGGCTGCCGTCACCGAGGAACGAAGGCGGGCGATAGCGAAGCTCGAAACCAAAGAAGACCAATTTGCGCAACTTCACGACCCCTTGCCAACCGGAAACCGTCCCTTAGCGAGGATTGTTCGCGCGACCCCTCCGACACGCGAACTCACAAGTCTGTTGGCCGGCCTCGGAGCGGCCTCAGCTGTAGGGTTTGTGGGCGGTTACGTTGGAGCGCCTTTGTGTGGTGCGGTCACAGCGCTCGTCATCGCAGGCATCGACGAGAGCACGCGGAGCTCCGCGATCCCAGAGTCGTTGACGGCCTGGCATGAACAGACGCGGAGACTCATTGCGGGTGCGACGGCGCTGTCTTCGGGGCTTGCATTTCTGGCCACTCTGCTCTTCGGCGGTCTCATGTTGAGCTTCGCAGGCTTCGCTGCGGCCGCGGTCGTCGCGCTCGTCACGGCCGCCACAGGACGCATCGTTGTTCGGCGCAATCTGAGTCAGGGCCCAGCGCTGGCTTGTGCCAAACGGGAGTACGAGGCTGTCCGCGCAGAATTGGAGGCCGCGGCCAGGCAAGCGCGGCGTCGGGGGGCTGCGCTCGATGCGACGTTCGTCACCCGGCCCGAGCTCGTTGGTGATCTCGAGATGCCGGCACTCACTTCCCCCGAACGACGCACAGGGACGCCCACTACCGCCCCGGATGCCACGGCTCCGCCCTCGCGCACCAACGGCACGCACGTCAAACCCATTCTCTCATAACTCACCTGTCGCACTTCCGGGGAGTGTACCCCGGGTCTGGAGGTTTGAATGTCATTCTGGGGACCCGTCTGTCTCGCAACGTTCGTAGTCGGAGCCTTTCTCTACATGCTTGGTGCTCAAATGTTCGGCCGGCGACTCATGCTGGGCGGGCTCGTGGGCTCGTTTCTCGTCGCCTATCTCATCCCTTGGACGGAACACCGGCTGTCCGGAATCCGCGAGGGAGAGCACAGCTTGGCGCTCGCAGCGTTTGCGGGCCTCGTGCTCTTGGTCGCGGGCGCCGTTCGATACGTAGAGAGGCGTCGGCGGGCCGAACGCTGGCTTGGCTACCCCAAACAGACCTCACGCAAGCACAGAAAGGAACGAGTATGAGTATCCTTGACCTGACTCACTTGTTCCGATGGGCCATCAAAGCACGCAATCCGTCCGAGCCACGCAAGAGCGGAGGCGCGCTACTTGGGTCGGCACGGGATGGACGTTCGGTAACGCTGCCTGTGCCTGGAAGCGACCGCGCTGCACACATCTTGGTTTTGGCGGCCAGCGGGGCAGGCAAGACGCAGATGATGGCTGGCGCTCTGCTTCAGGAAATGGAGCGCGACCTGGCCCGGCCAGCTCGTGAGCGAGCTGCCTTTTTCATCGCGGACCCGAAGGGCGACCTCGTCTCGATGCTTATGCAGCACCTGGCCCAAGGCGCGCCTGAGTTGCTCGATAAGACCCACTACCTCGAGCCCTTCCAATACGGGTTCCCCCTAAACCTCTGCCGATCGAATTCGAGCATCCCCGTCGAGATCCAAGCGATGGCGCTATCGGAACTCGTAGGGTCGGTGTCGACGGCCGTGGGTGCGCAAGGAGTGGGACTCGGACAGCGTCAAGTCGACACGCTCCACCATTTGCTCCTCGCCGCGCTGACGGTCCCCCACGAGGCCGCGTCTCCGCTTCTCGCGCTGGACGCACTCAGTGTTCCAGATGGTTTCGCGGAGCTCGCAAGTCTCACGACTCATCCGCGCGCCCGAGAGTTTCTCGAGTCGGCGAAACCAGCCGGGGAATTGCGGGCGAGCACTGCCTCGAGACTCCGGAGTGCGTTCGCGCCAACTTCCTTGATCGAGCGCCTCTTTGTCACGAGCAGCTGCATCGACTACGCCGCGCTCTGCGGCCCCGGCAACATCGTAATTCTGGACGTGGGCACACCACCAGGCGGCCGTATGAGTTTGCGCCGCTTCTTCGCCAACTCAACGGCGCGACTTGCGCTCGATTACGCGATGAGTCGACCGAGTCCGTGGAGCGGCAATCACCTCCGGTGTGTTTTCGACGAACTTCAGCTATTTGGCCCAGTTCTTGCGGACATCGCTGAAGACATTCTCACAACGGGAAGATCTAGGGGTGTTTCTCTCGTAGGTCTCTCCCAGGGCACCGTTCTCCTGGGAGAGACTGCTCCAGAAGTTCTTCAGCTTCTACTGGGCAACGCGCCCAACCAGATCTACGGACGGCTCGCGGCGAAGGACGCAGAACTCCTCGCGCGGTCCTTTGGACAAGCTCCGGGAGTCGATGAGTCGCTCTCCGGAACGCGTGCACGTTTCGTCGCGTCGGTGACGAACCTGGCCGACCGCGCGTTCTTCGACATCACGCCCGGCGACCGCGTTCGTTTTAGGTCAAAGGATCTGCCGCCGCTTTCGGATCCGACCGCGCGACAGCGCGCTCGCATCGAGGACGTGAAACGGCGGCACGCGCTTCCCGCCGAGATCCCGCGGATCACACTATCAGAACTTGCCTCATCGGCCATCCGCCGACAGCGACATTCGCTGCTACCAGCACCGAACCCAGGCCGAGGCCGGGGAAGGTGGGGATAGCGATGCGCGTGCTTCGATTTCTCTTTCGTCTCGTGAAGCTCCTGTTTGCGCTCTCGCTACTTACCGCCGAGTTGGTCGTTTGGATCGCGGCGGCTGTGCGAGCCGTCCTGTCGCTTGCGGCACAGAGCATGGCGATCGCGTTTCGGTTGCGTACCCGAACGCTCCGGTGTCCGCGGGGCCACGTCATTCCCGTGCACTCCGAGACCTATGACGTGGAATGCGGCTCCTGCGGCTATGTGTACCAGGGTTCCCTGCTTCGTTGTCCGAACCCCGAGTGCCTGGCCGCAACGTCCCCGTTCGTTGCCTGTCCGGAATGTGGTTTGAGCACAAATAATCCATTCCGCGTGAGGATCCCATGAAGCGCGTCAAACACCGCCCAGTTGTCCTTCAATCGCGCGACATCGAGGTCCTGACCCTGACGGGCCTGTGCGGGTATCTTTCGGTGGAGCATCTGAAGCGCGCCGGCCTGTTCCCAAGTGTGGATCGCGCCCGTCGCCGCGCCCTTGCGCTCGTGCAACTGGGACTTCTCACCGTAACTTTGCGCGGCTCAACTTCGTCCCGACTTCTTTCGCTCTCGAAATTGGGGCGCGAGACTGTAGCGGCCAAGAATCCCGAGATTAGCCCGCGCTTGCGTCTGGCGGGTCAAATCCGGGAGGTTTGCGTCCCCCACCACGAACTCATCGTGGATCTGCGACTCTATGCGGCTGCTTTGTCTGCGCACGGCATCTCGTTGCTTGCCTTCCACGAGACCGACGGCGCTCGCGAGCTCGGCGCCGCAGGCCTTCGTCCCGATGCCATTGCGATCCTCAACGTACAGGGTGACGTCCGGTCCGTCGCGCTGGAAGCCGACTGCGCCACGGAGGGGGTCAGTTCGGTCCTCAAGAGCAAGCTCGCGCGATATCAGACGGCCCTATCAAGTGGTCGTCTGCACGAGATTTGGTTTGTGACGACCGCCGGCCTCGAGCGACGCAAATCAATCCGCAAAATCGCGATCGAGGCGGGCACCTCGTCTGCAGTTCGCACCTTCACAGCTGAATACATCCAGGCTCGCCCAGCAAAGGCCCCAACCGAACTCGGCCAGCAACCAACAACAAAAACCACCACACCAACGCCACCCCTAAAACGCGCAGCGACGCCTGCCCATAAATTAGCGAAATGAGGTCGCATTTGAAGACTTGCCTATCCCATGACGGGGGCCGCGAGCGGTTGGCTGAGAGGTGGGTTCCCGGAAGGGGCGGACGATGGCCTTGCGGGCGCCGACTGCAGGGGAGCCGTCGGCGTGACTGTCAGGAGCGTTCCCGGTCGTGATGTCCGGTGCGTCGGCAGATGAGGTGTGAGGTGAGTATGAAGGATGACCTGGCAACCGTCTTTGATTCCGCGCTCGATGCGCGCATGAAAGAGGCCCGCGAGAACGCCGCACAAGCTGTGCTAGCACAGACCGACGTCGCACGGATGACGCTCGGAGCTTTCGTGACCGCCGCAAAGGAAAAGGTCGAGCTTTGGGCCGTGCTTGAAGGACTGACACTACACGAGGTCGCACAGCGCATCCTTGTTGATGCGGTCGAACCTGGCGCGAGCGAGCCAAACGATTCGTGGCGAAGAAATCTCGCTTCATTCGTCGCGACAACCGGCGACTGGTTCTCAAGCACGGAAGCCGCCGCCGCTTGTGGCTTGTCGCCGCGTTCAAGCGCTCTGCGGCGCGAGCTCAGCCGCATGGAGGCAGCCGGAGTTCTTCAATCCAACGCTCGAGCCCGTCGCCATCGCAGATATCGCCCGGCGAAGGTCGCGCATACGGAGGACTCGGATGCTCATTGAGTGCTGTTTTCTCATCCCTCTTGCGCGCGATACGGATCGGGCTGAGCACGACCTGCGGTCATGGCACGACCTTCAAGCGCGACTGCTCGAGATCGCGGGCGGATTCACGGGACCTGAGACGTGTCGGGGAGCGTGGAAGGACGAGAACGCTCGCGTAATCGTCGACGCGTCTCACGCCTATCGCGTGGCGCTCGATCCCCATCGAGTGCCCGAGCTCCGCAGCTTGCTCGTGCAAGCGACCGAGCAGTTCGACCAGAAGGCGATCTATTTGGCCGTGGGCTCACGGGTGGAATTCGTGCGAGCGGGGCGGTGGCGCAGCGATCGCGCCTCAGCTCGATCACAAGTCGCGCCGCGGACACGAATGCGAGTGCCGAAACGCCGGGCCCGCTAGGCTGAGCCGTAGCGTCGATGCGCAAGGGGGGTGAGGCACCGATGAAGACGCTGATGACGGTCGTCGAGGTCGCGGAGCTCCTGCGCGTGAGTCGATCGACGGTGTACGCGTGGATCGCAGAAGGTGCGATCCCATTCTTGAAGCTGCGGGGTGTGGTGAGATTCGATCCGGACGTGTTAGCTTCTTGGCTTCAAGCAAGTGCGCGCGCCGGCGGCGGTGGAGGAACCCATGCCGGCACGCAAGTTAGCGGACGGGACTTGGATCGTGGACTGCTGGATCGAAATACCGGGCAAGGGCCGGGAGCGAATCCGGAAGAAGTCCCCCATTCAGACCAAAAAAGGCGCTCTTCTGTTCGAGGCCGAACTCCTCGAGAGCGCCTTATCAAAATCAGACCCTGAACCAGAACCCAGAGCGGAGGTGACTTTTCAAGAATACGCAAAACAATTTCTCGAACAGCATGTCCGGGTGCACCACAAGTACTCGACCCTCGTGAGTTACGAGAGCGCGCTCTCCCAACACCTCGTCCCGTTCTTCAAGGCGTCGCCCATCACGTCCATCACCGAGCGGGATATTGCGACTTTGCAGTCCCGCCTGCTCGATGGCACGCGCACAGCTAAGACGGTCCGCAACATCGTCGCCGTACTGGGCGCCGCCTTGCGGGTCGCCGAGGAATGGAAGCTCATCGATCGGATGCCTACCATTCGCTACCCGAAAGCCGAAGAGTCGACCTTTCGATTCTTGACGCTTCAGGATTGTCGGCGGCTCGAAGAAGGGACGACGAGCTATTGGCTCCCGATGCTGATTCTCGCTCGCAAGGCGGGACTTCGACTGGGGGAGCTTTGTGCGCTTGAGAGCGAGCAGCTCGACCTCGAGAATGCTCGAGTCCGGGTCGATCGCGCGGTGTGGCGCGGCAAGGTCGGCTCTCCCAAATACGGCAAGACGCGTGTGGTCGATCTGTCACCAGCAACGGTTGCGATCCTGCGACCGCTTGTGGGTGGGGGCCTCGTCTTTCCAAGCACTGAAGGACGGATGCGACTTGAGCGAAAGTGCGACACGGGACTTAGGCGGTGTGCACGGCGCGCGGGCATCGAGCCCTTCGGATGGCACGTGCTTCGACACACGTACGCATCGCATCTGGCGATGGCCGGCGTGCCGATTCCGGTCATCGCGGAGCTCATGGGACACGGCGACATCCGGGTAACCATGAGATACGCGCATTTGAGCCCGGCGGCAAAGCGGGACGCAGTTTCGAAGCTCGATGTGGAGGTTGCGAGCAGTTAAGGCAGCCATTGGGCAGAAGCCGCTTTCGCGGCTGCCTGCTTTTCGTCTAACTATGCGGAATCAGAAAGGAAAAATTGGCGGGGTGGACGGGACTCGAACCCGCGGCCAGGGCCCCGTCGAATCACTAGGCGGAACCGACGCTTTCGACAATTTAGTCAATGTCTTCCAGTAGTTGAGCAACCGTTCCGTCCCGACTCGTTCCGTCAAGTTCCGTTCGACTCCGCAGGCGCATGACACCAGAATGACACCGAGAAGATGGAGATGGCCGTTTCAGGGCGTGTCGACTTCGCATCGTCACCGAACAGGACGAACGGGCTTCTCTTTTTCGGCCACGGCACTACGCTACGCCGTGGGCGTTTCCAGACCCATCCTGACGCGGCTGGGAATTGTAGGTGTGTTAGCGTGTCCGTCCTGCGGTGTACGAGACGCATGGACGCCATACCCCCAATGGGGCTTGACAGAACTCTGCTATATCGGGTTTTCATTGGCCCTCTTGTTGTATTGCCTCCCTATAGGAGATTACATCCATGCCAAGTTTTACCGGATCAAATGGTCATCAGATGTCGACGTGTCAAGATGCCTTCGCTGCGCTCAACCCGGAGGTCTGCGCCTGAAAAGGGCTTCACTCTCAACTCCCGTTGCGGTCGTTGGCTGGGTTCTCGTGGTTTTCTCTGTGCTTGGTATGTGGCGTGGGGTTACATGGTGCGCTCAGATCGGCGAAGCAAGTCAAGTCGCAGAAATCGGCCTTACCCGACAACAAATCCAGAGGTTCGCGGAATCGCCTATATTCGCGAGCCACGAATTAAGTGAGCGAGGTCTAACGAGGTCTCAGGAGGATCTAGTCGACTCCTTTCTCTTTTATCACGGAAGAGCCGCCCAGTTGCGGATGCTGGTACTCCCTACGAGCCTCGCCACATCGGTAGCAGTTCTCGTTGGAAGCTTCGTAACCGGAACGCTCGCGTGGATTCTGCTCCGAATAAGGTGGTTGATTGTTTGCTCACTCTGCAACGCGGTGCACGCCAAAGTGAGGATAGCTTCGGAAAACGAGATGCTTTCAACAGAACGACGCACGGAAAGCATGTCGAGAAGGGATCGTTGAGAATGATGAATCGTCGGGATGATGTCGTCGGGATGATGTCGTCGGGATGATGTCGTCGGGATGATGTCGTCGGGATCGTCGGGATCGTCGGGATCGTCGGGATCGTCGTCGCGATGATGTCGTCGGGGATGACTTGTCGTCGGGATGACTTGTCGTCGGGATGACTTGTCGTCGGGATGACTTGTCGTCGGGATGA
>CAYXDO010000018.1:97782-101183 GCA_964463485.1 uncultured Myxococcales bacterium
CTTGTCGTCGGGGAAGATGAAGTCATTTCTGACATCATCCGGACGACATCAATGACATCACCAACATTGATGACAACATATCTAACTCATCCCGTCACCACCGTCTGGGTGACTTGTCGTCGGGATGATGTGCCCCGCTGGGTGCAGGGGGTTGACAGGCTCGGCCCGCACGACAAGGATGTTCGAGTGAACGAACTGCTCGCCGAGGGCGGCCTTGTGCTGGCCGGAGCGTTGTCCGCGAAAGAGGTAGCAAAACTCACGGGCGACCTGCTCAGCGCACTCGTGCTGCCGACTGCACAACGTCTCGGACTCGTGGGTCCAAAACTTATCGACTTTGCGGGCGAGAATCTTCTCCGTTTTGCGAAAAGAACTCAAGAACGTTTGGGTTCTCGTCTCGGATCTGAGTACGTACATCCGACGGTCGCGACCACTGCCCTACTCAAAGCGTCCCTGGAAGATGACGAGGGCCTTCAGGACATGTGGGCCGGGTTGTTGGCATCAGCCGCCGATTCAACGGGGAAAGATCGAAGCGTTCTGCCCCTGATGAACGTACTGGCCGAACTGTCGCCCGGACAGGCTGCTTTGCTTGCAGACGTGGTGAGGTCCGCTGAACTTCGCTGCGAGAATGGACGTGTCCGTCTTGCGTTGGATGAAGGTGCAGCCGAGGCGAGAACGGAACACAGTACGCACTATACTTTCGATCGCCTGTCCAAGCTCTTCAGCTACACCGACACTCATCAACTCACGTTCGAGTTGCAGGCTCTTCTCATGCGCAGTCTACTCGTGGAGGGCCACATGATTACGGGCGGCGTTTTTTTCGACGATCCCGGAAACCAAATGATCGACCTCGATATCAGTCGCGGTGTCGCCCTTCGCCCATCCTCCTCCGGGTTATTGCTCTATGCTCGATGCATGGGCCATCGAGATGTCCTTGGCTACTACGACGCTCCTTTGAGGGCGAAATCGGAATAGCCCCAGACCGTTGGGCGGTCGAAGGTGCGAATATCCGCATCGACAAAGTTATCTGCTACGGGGTTTGGAAATGGGTTTCAAAAAATTCACGTAGGTTCAACGCAGCCATTTTGACCCTTGGGTCCCGATGGATCGGTTTATCGAGCGGTTCCGTTTTCTTGGGGCGGCTGATTACGCCCTTCGGTCCGAAATACGCTTCGGCTCCAGGCTCGTCAAGGACAGGCGGCAGATATCATGTCGGCTTGGGCACTCATCGGGCTCGGAGTCATTTCCGCGGGAGTGCTCGGCGTGTTGCGCCGACTCCAGGACGCCGAAGTGAGTCTTCGAGGCCGCACGAAGCTCGACCCCGACGAGTTCTTCGTTAAGCATTTCTGGGACTCTCCCGCGACGCGAGATGTTGCAGTCAGGCTTCGCACGATCTTCGAACGTGTCATCGAAATGGACGTCTCGAATCTTCGCGGACACGACCGCTTCTCCGACGAACTCGTGTTTTTCTGGGCCTCCGACTCGGTAGTGGACGGTGAGATCGTGACGCTCTCGAAGAGGAATTCAGTCTGGGTTGAAAGTTGAGGTCGAGGGTAGGATGCATCGGTGAAGCGAGTCGTTTCCGTCAAGACGGCTCATCTTCACTGGTTCTGCCAGCCGTAGGAAATCTGATGACGTCCCCGTTTTCGAACTCAATTTCCAGCAATTCATACTTTCCGGTGGCAGCGATCCAGAGAAGTTTCGCCGTTCGGACCTTGCGCTGGTCGCTACTAAGCGCAACGAGTCGATCGTTCGCCAGTTTCATCGCCGCATCAAGAGCGGACTCCGAGAACGAGTCACCAGGATCGCAACGCTCGGTGACGAGGTAAATGTTCGTCCGCTTCTCCTGAGCCTGATTGAGCTTGACCTGTTCGATGAGGTCCGTTGCAATTCCTTGCTGCCAGAGCCTCCGAATTGCCGGAAGCTGGGCTTTGATTCTCGGATATAGCTCCTCTTTCCAAACCGAATCCCAGACGGGCTTTAGGAACCAAGCGGCAAGGTTACCAAGCAGGGCCAAAGTGAATGGATCCAGCCCCTTCTTGAGCCATTTACCCACAGCAACAGGATGCTCCTGCTCAAGATACTCGGTAATGAGGGTCTGATTTCCGTAGTATGGGTACGGCAGGTAGAGGATCACACCTGCTCGTTCTGAGTTGGATGAGAGCCTGACAGTCGATGACCAACTGTAACCTCTGAGATCGGGGTCTTCGAGAGAAGACTCGGGCAGTTCGATATCGAGGATCAACTTCCAGTTTCCCGGAGAATCGTCAATCGGTACGACTCGGCAGTTTGACAGCGATCCAAGCGTGCCCTTCGCCATATCGTGGTGAAGGTGGAGCGGCCTGCGCTCGCCGAAGGATGACGCCATGTCGTCGAGGAACTGCTTGTCATATCGCTCACCGTGTTCGTCGCCAAGCGTAGTCATGAAAGTCTGGTCCTTAAGTATTCGCGTCATGGAGATCCGTCTCCACGCAACCACACCCTCGTGCCCGCCACAAGCCCCCGAAACCGCCAATCCTCCGGAATCCAGATCGATAAGTCATCGGTTGCTTTTCTGGGCGCTCTCCACATGAGCCAGACCAACCGCCCTATTCATACTCAAACGAAGAGCATCTCGGAGCTTCGGCCAACTGGACTCAAACTCTTTGCGGGCCTCGAATTGTGAGGCGTCATGTTTCCCGAGCCCGAACCTCCAACCCGCGACGATGCGATTCGCCAACTTAATCTGAGCCTCCATGGGCCCATCCAGCTCGGGCAGGAAAATCGCCGCCGCATCCCAAAGACTAACAAGCTCGTTGATCTGCTCTCCAGAGTTTTTGAGATACTCGTCGTCGGAGGGCTCACCCGAGAATCGGGCGGGTCGAGTGAGAAGCTCAAGCTGATCTTCGACCCGTCGCAACTTCTGCCAAGTTTGGCTTATCGAATCCCGGCGAATCTTCCGCAGTTCAGGGTCTTCGAGTGGTGGAGAGTTACTCGGGGAACCAGAGTTCGTGTTCAGAAACGCGGTTCGATCGAGTGCCTCAACAAATGCAGCCATGGATGCGAAGCGAAGGGCCGGGTCGGACACGACCATTCGACCCAGAAGGGTATTGACCGAATCTAGCTCTGGACGCCCGAAGACGTTGACCAGGTTCACGCTCGGGTCACGAAAATCCTCACGACGAAACCTTCCGCCACCGGCCAACGCCGTGTAGAGAACTTTTCCGAGCGAATAGACGTCGAATGCCGGGGTTGGCTCAATTCGTCCTTCCTCTGCTTCGGGCGGCAGATACCAATTGGAGCCCACCTTCTCGTCGAGGCTGGTCATCGTACTCAGATCTTCATCGTGAGCGATTCCGAAGTCCGCAATCCGGAAGCTGTCAACAATTTTGAGACAAATTCTCACTGCTATTTCTGTGTGACCT
>CAYXDO010000019.1:0-101053 GCA_964463485.1 uncultured Myxococcales bacterium
AGTGACTCAAGGCTTTGCGGACGAGCTCCCAGCGTCGCCGCAGTTCCTCGCCGTGCCCGACCCAGCGAAGAGCACGATCGACCTGGAGGGCTTCGAGAGCGGCGACCTGCCCATCCTCGATCCGGTCGACTACCCCATCAAGAAACAGACGGGCGCCGTCGCACGAGAACACCCGCGCTACGTGCCACCAGGCCGGGTCACTCTGACGCTCACCGACAAACGAGAGCTTCGACGCGTGTGGCTCGAGGACATCTCGCGTGGAGGAATGTTCGCGGCCACCGAGAACCCGCCGCCGCTCGGGACCGCGGTCGACGTGGTCCTCGAAGTCCTCGGCGAGTCGCTCACTTTGAGAGCCCGCGTCGTCCACTCGGTCGATGGAGCCTCCGCCGCTCGCATGGGCCACACGCCCGGTGTGGGGCTCGAGTTCGTCGACCTCGACGAAGAAAAGAAGACCGCCATCGGCGCTTACGTGGACGGGCTCGCTGCGCGCCTAAAGACGCGCGACCTGCCCGTGATGACCGAGACGCCCGTGTTCGAGGTGTTGAAGGCAGCCAAAGACTTCCTCGCCGGCTGCGACGAAAACCAACTCTACTCCGCGATCGGCGTGCCCTCCGCGTCGGAAGACGCGGTGATCAACACGAAGCTCGTCTTGCTGAAGAAGATGTTCGCGTCGCCGCCGAGCGAAGCCAACGCAACCCAGGCCGCCAAGGTCGCGACCGCCTACAAAGCGCTCCAGCGCGTGTCCGCGCTCTTTCAAGATCCGGTGCGACGCCTGGACTACGACTTTCGCCAAGGCTTCGTGCGCGCCAAAGAACGGCTCGACCTCGCCGCAAAGGGCACTGGCCCAAGCATCAAACAGCTTCGTGAGGCCTGGAGCCGCGCGTTCCCCAAAAAGGCGCAGCTCGCCGAAGCCAAGGCCCACGAGGCCTACCGCGCTCGACAACGAAACGACTTCTTCACCGCGGTCGCAGCCGCCAAGACCGCGCTCGAGAACGATCCGTTCAACGAAGATCTCCGCTTGTCGATGACCGCGTGGGAAGCGACGCGCGCGAGGTTGGCAGGACGCGGACGAGACGAGTGACTTCCGCCTCGATCAGCCCCGTGCCGAGAGTGGGACGAAATCGCGACGGGCTGCTCCTAGATAGATTTGGCGCGGACGTGCGATCTTCTGATCGGTGTCTTCGACCGACTCACGCCATTGCGCGAGCCAACCGGCCATGCGCGGGATCGCGAAGAGCACGGTGAACATGTCCGTCGGGAACGCCATCGCCTCGTAGATCAGACCCGAATAAAAATCGACGTTCGGATACAGCTTGCGGCCGACGAAGTAGTCGTCCTCGAGCGCGATCCGTTCGAGCTCGAGCGCGATGTCGAGGAGCGGATTGCGACCCACGAGGTCGAATACTTGGTCCGCCAACTTCTTGATCGTCTTGGCGCGTGGGTCGTAGCTCTTGTAGACGCGATGGCCAAAGCCCATCAGGCGGCCTTCGCCCGACTTCACCTTCTTGATGAAGTCTCCGACCTTGCTCTTGTCTCCGATGGTTCGAAGCATCCGGAGCACTTGCTCGTTGGCTCCTCCGTGGAGCGGGCCCGAGAGCGCGGCGGCTGCACCCGAAGCGGCCGTGTACGGATCGGCTTGAGACGATCCGATGGCGCGCATCGCGCTCGTCGAGCAATTCTGCTCGTGGTCCGCGTGCAAGATGAAGAGCACGTCGAGCGCTCGCTCGAGCACAGGGTGGGGCACGTACCTCGGCTCGGCCATGCGCCGGATCATCGCGAGGAAGTTGCCAGCGAATGAGAGCTCGTTGTCCGGGTAGATCAACGGCAACCCGAGGCGGTGTCGATACGACCACGCCGCGAGAGTCGGCATCTTCGCGATCAGCCGAACGATCTGGGCCGTCCGGCTCTCGACGTTCTCGATGGCCTTGGCCTCTGGATAGAAAGACGAGAGCGCGGCGATGGTGGAGCACAACACGCTCATCGGGTGCGCGTCGTAGCGAAAGCCTTCGATGAACGTCTTGATGTTCTCGTGAACGAACGTGTGGATGCGAATCTGGTGTGTGAATGCGTCGAGTTGAGCGCGGGTCGGCAGCTCTCCTTCGAGCAGCAAGTACGAGACTTCGAGGAACGAAGACGACTCTGCGAGCTGCTCGATGGGATAGCCGCGATATTCGAGGATGCCGCGATCTCCGTCGATGAACGTGATGCGGCTCTTGCACGACGCCGTGTTCATGAACGCGGGGTCGTAAGTCATGAGCCCAAAATCATCGTTGGAGACGCGGATCTTCCTCAGATCCATGGCTTTGATCGTCCCGTGCTCGATGGGGACCTCGTAGGACTTTCCGGTTCGGTTGTCGGTGATGGTGAGTGTGTCCTTTGCCACGAGCCCTTCTCGCTGGGACGCAGGAGTGGGTCAACCGTTTCAGGAACCGTTTCAGGAGCAACGATTCAGGTCGATCATGGCCTGTCGGGTTCTTGCACCAGTAGGGATCGAAGCCCCGCCATCACAGGTCGTTGCCTTCAGGCTCCTGGACGAACCGCTCCGGATCGAGCAGCGCCTTCCACTTCCTGAGCTCTTCGAGATCCGCGTGCGACCCGTCCTCTTTCTTGCGCTCGATCTCCTTCGCGAGCGCTTTTCTTGCGCGCGAGAGACGCTGTCGAAACGCCGCAAAGCCGATCCCGAGGATCTCGGCGGCTTGGGGCCCAGGCGTCTCG
Organism: uncultured Myxococcales bacterium; assembly: GCA_964463485.1. Lineage (GTDB taxonomy): Bacteria > Myxococcota > Kuafuiibacteriia > Kuafuiibacteriales > Kuafuiibacteriaceae > CAYXDO01. Next base: position 2,716 of record CAYXDO010000019.1, read on the forward strand.
TCGACATAGGTCATCAGCAGCACCAACCGATCCTCGAGCGTGAGGGTGTGGAGCGCGGAGAGCGCGAGCGCCTGCTGCTGCCGGTTGCCGAGCACCTCTTCCTGATTGGGAACGTCACCCACGTCGCTCGCCGCGGGCTCCTCGGGCTCTTCGTGAGAAACGCCGCGACGCGCCCGCCCGCGACCCGTCTCGAGACCGACGTTGCGCGCGATCCCGAGAATCCAGGCCCGAACGGAGGTGACGTCTTTCTTTCGCTCCGTCGATTCGATGGCCCGAGCCAAGACCGTTTGAACCGCATCCTCGACCTCGTCGGGCCGGACCATCTTGCGAAGGTAGGCGCGGATCACGGGGATGTGCGAGGCGAGATCTCCTCCCTCGGAGCCGTCCGGAGGCGCCGAAAACTCCGTCATGGTGCCCCGGGAGTCTGGCAGGCTTGACTCAGAAGGTCGAGATCGCTACTTGCCCGCCGTGCCGTTCTCCGGCCTTACACTCGACCTCGACATCACTTTCGTCCTGGTCCTCGTGCTGCTCCTCGTTCCGCTGTTGGCCCTGAATGCCTTGGTGTTCAAGCCATTCCTCGCGATGTTCGAAGAGCGTCATGACCGCGTGAAGGGCGCTCTCGAGCGCGCCGAAGACCGACTCGAAGAGGCCGAGGCCCGCGCCAAGGCCTTCGATGAAAAGGTGCAGGTCGCCACTTCCAAGGGTCTCGATGCCCGCTCGAAAATTCGGGACGAAGCGACCAAAGCCATGCACGCCCGCATCGGGACGGAGCGAGAGAAGCTCGACAAACAGCTCGAGAAAGCCCTCGAGGAGATCAAGTTTTCCAAAGACGCCGCGCTTCGAGACGCTGCCGCCGAGTCGAGACAGCTCGCCGAGATCGCTGCCAAGAAACTGCTCGGGAGGGGCGCATGACCGGGCCCATCATCAGCCTGATCCTCATCACTTCGGGCGCCGAAGGCGGCGCCGATGCCGAGCACCACTGGAACATGTTCGAGCTCGTCTCGAGCTTCATCAACTTCTTCCTCTTCTTCGGCTTCTTGTTCGTCGTGGTGAAGGGTCCCTTCGCGAGCTACCTCGCGGCTCGCCGCTCCGAATTCCAGAAAAAGCTCGAAGAGGCGGAGAGCAAGCAAAAGGCCGCCGAGGCCAAGCTGGTCGAGTACGCCCACAAGCTCGAGCACCTCGAGGAAGAGATGGCGCGTATCGTCAAGAGCTTCGAAGCTCAGGGTGAGGTCGAGCGTGACCGCATCAAAGACGATGCGGATCGCGCGATCGATCGCCTCGTCCGTGAGGTGGACTTCACGATCCGGCAAGAGAGCCTCAAGGCGCAGCAAGAGATTCGCGCGACCGCCATCAAGACCACGCTCGATCTCGCCGAGTCGCTCGTGAAAGAGCGCACCACCCAGGCCGACCTCGTTCGCCTCACCGACGAGTGCGTCGCCCAAATCGGCAAGCCAAGTCTCCCGAGCTGAGGACCCCATGTCGAAGACCTCCCCCGTCGCCCGCCGCTATGCCCACGCGCTCGTGGAGACGACCGCCAAGGCCGATCCACGCAACGTCGACAAGATCGCCGACGAGCTCGACGCTTTCTCCTCCGCCATCGTCGAATCGAAGGACCTCAAGAACGTCCTCATGAATCCAGCGTTCCACCTGCGCGACAAACAGCGCGCCCTCGTCGTCGTCGCCAAAGCGCTCGGCTTGTCTCGGGTCGCGACGCGGTTCGTCGGCATCCTCGTCGAAAACGACCGCGTCCAAGACATCGGACCTATCGCGCGTGTGGTTCGCGAGCTCGCGGACGGCCGCTCCGGACGCATCCGAGTCGACGTCGAGACCGCCGCCCCGCTTACTCCCGCCGGTGAAAAAGCGCTTCGCGCGGCCCTCGAAGCTCGCACCAAAAAACAAATCGACATGACCGTGAAGGTCGATCCCAGCCTCCTCGGCGGATTGCGGGCCCGCATCGGGTCCACCGTGCTCGACGGTACCGTGCGAACCCAAATCGATCGGCTCCGCGAGTCGCTGCTCCACACCTGAACGGTAGGCGCGGCAAAACGCCCGCCCTTGCCGCTCTAAGCCAACGTGCTCCGAATTCTGGTTGATCTTCGGCCGCCCTCTAGGTAGCCCTCCGCCCGCAATGCAGATTCGTGCCGACGAGATCTCTAGGCTCATCCGTCAGCAAATCGAGGCCTACGACAACAAAGTCCAGGTCGCCGAAACGGGCTCCGTGATCACCGTCGGTGACGGCATCGCGCGCATCTACGGTCTCGAGAACGTGAAGGCCGGCGAGCTCATCGAGTTCCACGGCGGCCTCCGCGGCATCGTGCTCAACCTCGAAGAGGACAACGTCGGCGTCGCGATCATGGGCTCCGACGAGAACGTCAAAGAAGGCGACGTCGTCCGCCGGACCGGCCGTATCGCCGACGTCCCCGTGGGCGACGCGCTCCTTGGACGAGTAGTCAACGCGCTCGGCGACCCCATCGACGGCAAAGGCCCCATCGTCACCAGCGATCGTCGGCGCATCGAGATCAAGGCGCCCGGCATCATCCCGAGACGCTCCGTGCACGAGCCGATGCAGACCGGCATCAAGGCCATCGACACGATGATCCCGATCGGCCGCGGCCAGCGCGAGCTCATCATCGGCGACCGCCAGACCGGCAAGACCGCCATCGCGATCGACACGATCATCAATCAGAAGGGCGGCGACGTGAAGTGCTTCTACGTCGCCATCGGCCAAAAACAGTCGACCGTCGCGCAAGTGAAGGCGCGCCTCGAGCGCTCCGGCGCGATGGAATACACGACCATCGTCATGGCGAGCGCTTCGGAGCCCGCTCCGCTTCAGTTCATCGCACCTTACTGCGGCGTGACGATGGCCGAGTACTACCGCGACAGCGGCAAACACGCGCTCATCATCTACGACGACCTCAGCAAGCAGGCGGCGGCCTACCGACAGCTCGCTCTCCTGCTGCGTCGCCCACCGGGCCGCGAAGCGTACCCCGGCGACGTCTTCTACCTCCATAGTCGCTTGCTCGAGCGTGCTGCGAAGATGTCGCCCGCGTACGGCGGCGGCTCGCTCACCGCCCTGCCGATCATCGAGACGCAGGCAGGTGACGTGTCCGCGTACATCCCGACGAACGTCATCTCGATCACCGACGGACAGATCTTCCTCGAAGGTGACTTGTTCGCGTCGGGCCAACGTCCCGCCGTGAACGTCGGCATCTCGGTGTCACGCGTAGGCGGCGCTGCGCAGATCAAAGGCATGCGCGGTGTCGCCGGCCAGCTCAGGTTGAAGCTTGCCGCCTACCGCGAGCTCGCCGCCTTCGCGCAGTTCGGCTCGGACCTCGATGCGACGACCAAACGCGAGCTCGATCTCGGCGCGCGGCTGCTCGAGCTCTTGAAGCAGCCGCAGTATCACCCGATCCCCGCCGAACGACAGGTGGCGGCGATCTGGGCCGCTACGTTCCCGGCACGGCCGAAGAACGACGAATACAAGGACTCGAAGAAGTATCCCGAGGGCTACTTCATCCTCGACCTCCCCGTGGAGCGAATGCTCGCGTTCCAAAACGAGCTCCTCGCGCATATCGACGGAAGCGCGCCGGAGATCTTGAAGGAAATTCGAGAGACCGGAGACATCTCCGCGGCGCTCGAGAAAAAGCTGTTCGACCTCACGACGACGTTCAAGACGTCGTTCGTATCCCAGAAGCGCTGAGCTGACTCGCAATCCTTGGGAGCACGGACCCCTGGGAGCGCAGGCATCTGGGAGCGAGGCAGCTGCCCACGATTCCTACGCCGCGCTCGGTGCCCAATTCACAGATCCGAAGGATCCTCCGGCTCCACTTCAGGCACCGGAACCTCTTCTCGCCGAGGCACCCGAACTTGCTCGATCGTCCCCGGCTCAGGCGGGTCTGCACACACCTCGGCCCGCCGCATCAGAAACGGAGCCCCTCCCCCGGGCGCATACGTCTCGATCGCCGCAGCGATCCCGTCCGCGCCAACCCACGACGTCGCCGCCCGAAGACTGCCCGTCCCGAGCTCGATCACACGCAGCCCCCCCTCGCGCCCCTTCTCTCGCATGGCTACACGCTCGATCGTCGCCTCGAGCCACGGCACTGACACCGACAACGTTCGCAGCTCGATGGTCTCGCTCCGCTCGAGCGCTTGCGCATGCGCGGTGATCGGAACCGCGGCGAGCACCGGCGTCGGCAACAGCACGAACGCCCCCGCCGCAAACGGCACGAGCGCGCTCGAACGGGCCTCCAACAGATTCGTCTCGATGCGAAGGCTCTCGCCTTCCCGAATACCCATCGCCGACGCCGTGACCCCTTCCACCTCCACCGAAAAGTGAAAGCCGATCACCCGCCGGTCGATCGGATCGATCACCAAGTCGTAACGCATCGTCTCCGCGGTCGGCGCCACCAGCCGCACCGTGCCCCGCGCCCGCCACTGAGCTGGACTCGCCGCGATCTCGAAGCGCTCCACACCCACGTGGCGTTGGTCGCGCGTGATCGTGTAACAGCCCTCGCTCGATCGAGGCAGCGGCGACCCCACGCGTGGCGCCGGCATTGCGCTCGCACAGCCGGACAGTAAACCCATGAACGCCACCGCCGATCTTCCGGTCGGCGAAAACGGGCGACATCCGCTAGCTTCCAGATCCATGCGTGAGCTCGACGTGTACCTGATCCGTCACGAAGACGCCGAGGATGGAGATCCAGACGAGCACCGGGCGCTCACTGCCGAAGGACGACGAAGGATGGCTCGCACTTCGAAGCTCCTCCTCGAACGAGAGAAGCCCATCGACCTCATCCGCTCGAGCCCTCTCGTTCGCGCCGTTCAAACCGCCGAGATCCTCGCAACGTCCCTCGGCGTCGAGGACGTCGAAATCGACGAGTGGATCGCCAATCCTCCGGGCCTCACCAAGCTCCTCGACCGCATCAGCCACGTGCCGGCCACGGTCTCCCGAGTGGCCATCGTCGGCCACGAGCCAACGCTCAGCGGATTGGTCATGCTCCTCTTCCCCCACGCGCAATGGACCGGCATGAAACGCGGAGCGGTCTTGTGCGCACGCCTCGGCGGCCCCGAGCCGTTGTTTCGATTCCTCGTCGAGCCCAAAGGACCGACTTGGCGCGAGCATCTCTGAGCACAGATCCCAGATTTCTCTTTGATCACCCCCACTTGCCCGCTTTTTTGCCGGCTCGAGTGGGTCAAGGTACCCATTTGTCGTACCTATGGTGCACGCGTTCGATTCGAACCTCCCGACTCCCGTACTCTCCACGCGGCCGGAACCGACGACTCACGCGCCAGCCAAACCCTTCTTGAAGTGGGTGGGTGGCAAGACTCAGCTCCTGGACCAACTCCTGCGGCTCGCACCCCCGAGCTTCAATGGGTACCACGAACCGTTCCTCGGGGGAGGCGCGATGTTCTTCGCGCTGGCCCGAGAAGGTCGCCTCGAGGGCAAGGACGTCCAGCTCTGCGACGTCAACCACGAGCTCGTCGATACCTATTTGGCCATCCGTGACCGAGTCCGCAGCGTCGTCCTGCACCTGTCGGCCCATCGCCACGAGCGCGCCTATTATTATGAGGTCCGAAGTCAGGATCCTTCGAAGCTGTCACCGTCGGCCCGCGCGGCCAGGATGCTGTATCTCAACCGTTGCGGCTTCAACGGGCTGTACCGAGTCAATCGCAAGGGTGAGTTCAACGTCCCGTTCGGGCGGTACACCAACCCACGCATCTGCGACGAACAGAACCTCCTGGCCGCGTCGCGCGCGCTCTCCCGCGCCCGAGTGTCCCATCGCGACTTCGAGCACGTGTTGGAGCAGACTCGGCCGGGTGACTTCGTGTACTTCGACCCGCCCTACGTCCCGCTCTCGGCGTCGTCGAGCTTCACGTCGTACGCAAAAGGAGGCTTCGGGGAGCCCGAGCAAGAGCGCCTCGCTCGACTCTTCGAGCAACTCAGCGCGAACGGCGTCTTCTGCATGCTCTCGAACTCGGACGCGGAATGGGTGCGCGAGCGGTACTCGGACTTCCGCGTCCTGCCGGTCTTGGCCCGCCGAAACGTGAACTCCAACCCGGACCGCCGCGGACCCATCACCGAGGTCGTCGTGCTCGGCTACGATCCCGCCAAGAAGAGCCTCAGGCCGGCGCGCATCCCGGAGGAACGTATCTCGAACCGTCCGCACGTCCCGCCCACCGCGCCCAAAGATCGGTTCACCGCGAGCCAGCGGCCCCGACGCCTCGACGACTGAGTCGAAACCGTGGGCTCGAGCTCACACTCATCCTGTGCCGACCCTTGACTCGGAGCTCGGCGCGACCTGCCGCACCCGCACCTCCTCCCGCAGCTCGGACAATCGCCCCGCCGAAATGGCCTCGCGAATCCGGCGCATGTGATCTTGGTAGAACCAGAGGTTGTGCATCGTGAGGAGTCGGTGCGCGCTGATTTCGCCCGCCACGAACAAGTGCCGCACATACGCACGCGAGAAGACCGCACACGTCGGGCAGCCACACTCGGGATCGAGAGGACCCGCTTCCTCCCGATTTCGAGCGAGCTTGATGGAATAGTATCCGTCCCGCGTGAACACTCTGCCGGTCCGACCGGCGCGCGTCGGAATGACGCAGTCGAACATGTCTACGCCCGAGGCCACCGCCTCGATGAGATCGAGCGGATAACCGACGCCCATCAAATATTTGGGCTTGTCGTCCGGGAGCATCGGCGCGGCGGCGCGAACGACCCTGAACATCTCCTCGCGAGACTCGCCAATGGCGACGCCGCCGATCGCGTACCCATCCAGGTCTCGAGTCAGAAGCTCCCTCGCGTGCGCCTCTCGCAGCTCCAAGAAACGCCCGCCCTGCACGATCCCAAACAGAGAAGTCGCTTCGGGCTTCTTCCGTTCGAGCAGGCACCGATCGAGCCAGCGCGTCGTGCGATCGACGGAGGCCGCGACGTACGCTCGCTCCGCGTCGGCCGGTGGGCATTCGTCGAACGCCATCGCGATGTCGGTCCCGAGCGACTCCTGAATCGACACCGCAAGCTCGGGGGTGAGTTGGTGTTTGCTGCCGTCGAAGGGGCTCCGAAAGACCACGCCTTCCTCGGAGATCGTCCGGAGCTCGCGGAGCGAGAATACTTGGTACCCGCCGCTGTCCGTCAGAATCGAGTGACTCCAACCCGCAAACCGATGGAGCCCCCCGAGCGCCTCCACGAGCTTGTGACCGGGCCGCAAGTAAAGATGGAACGTGTTGCCCAAGATGATGCGCGCGCCCGTCTCCGCGACCTCGTGCGGCAACATCGCCTTCACGCTCCCCGCCGTACCCACAGGCATGAACACCGGCGTCTCGAGCTCGCCGTGAGGCGTCGTCAAGACGCCGCGCCGCGCTGATCCGTCCCTCGCACGAACCTCGAAAGAAACGGTGCGAGTCACAGAATCACCATCGCGTCCCCATAAGAGAAGAAACGGTACCCAGAGTCGACCGCATGTCGATACGCGGCCCGCCAAAGCTCCGGGCCGAGGATCGACGCGACCAACACCACCAGGGTCGACTTCGGAAGATGGAAATTCGTCACCAACACGTCGACCGTCGAGAGCACGAAGCCCGGCTTGATGAAGATCTTCGTGGATCCAGCTCCGGCCATCAGCGGGCGTCGACTCTCGAGCGTTCGTACGACGGTCGTCCCTACCGCAACCACGCGCCCGCCCGCGCGCTTGGTCTCCTCGATCGACGCGATCGTCTCCTCGGGGATCTCGAACCGCTCCGCGTGCATGACGTGATCGGAGAGTCGCGACGCCCGAATCGGAAGGAACGTGCCAGGACCCACGTGCAGCGTGACCGAGACACGTCCGATCCCCTTGGCGCTCAATGTATCGAGCGTTTGCTGGGTGAAATGCAGGCCCGCCGTCGGCGCTGCCACCGAACCTCTGCGGTCGTCGCGCGCGTAGACGGTCTGGTAGCGCTGCACATCTTCCGGTTCAGCCGCGCGTCCGAGGTAGGGCGGCAGAGGCACTTGTCCAAATCGCGCCAAAAAGCTCGGCGCGGGCTCGGGGAGGAAGACCTCCACGAAGCCTTCTCCGAGCGCACGTTCCACGGTGAGCGTCGCCGCCGAACCACCCGCGCTCACGATGAGCTCGGTGCCGGGCCGGAGCGACTTCGATCCGGTGGCCATCGCCGAAAAGCGCCGCTCCTCCGAGTCGAGCGCCTCCACGAGCAACAAGTCGGCGCGCCCGCCCGACGAGCGCTTCTTCGCGGAGAGTCTCGCCGGAAAGACTTTGCTCTCGTTCACCACCAGCAAGTCCTTGGGAGACAAGAGCTCCGGAAGATCGCGGAAGATCGCGTCTCGAAACCTCTGCGTCCGCCGATCGACCACCAAGAGCCGCGAAGCGTCGCGCGCTTCGAGCGGGTGACGCGCGATCAAATGATCTGGCAGCTCGAAGTCGAAGTCGTCGAGGCTCGACTCATGAGTTGGGTCGGTCATTCTGGCCTCAGTAAATCCGTCGGAGCTCCGCGCCGGGATAGTAGTGTTCGAGGATCTGGACATGTGTCTTGTTGGCCTCGGACATCCCTTTGGCGCCCCACTGGCACAACCCCACGCCATGGCCGAAGCCGTGACCTTCGAAAGTCACGGTCTTCTTCTGAGTCGTGACGGTGTACCGATCAGAGAAGATCGTCGTGTAGCCGAGCGCTCGCCGCACCTTCCCGGGCTGGGTCCGAACGGAATCGTTGATTCGTACGTCCTTCTCTCCTTTTTTCCGCTCGATTTTTTTCAGCTTGGTCTTGATCAGGCCGGCTTTTTTCAACGACGCGCCGAGTTGGTCGAGGGTGAATCGGGCGACCCACGAGTAGCGTGGCGACGGCTTGCAGAACTCACAAACTCTGCCCACCAGGTACGGGACCTCGTGACCGAAGGCCTCCTTGGCCGGCACGGTGCGACCGCCGCACGTCGAGTGAAACAACGCCTCCACCGGCCGATGCCGAAAGCTCAAGACCTCGCCCCGCGTTTGTCGCACCGCCTCGACCACCGACGGCTGGATCCGCTCGGCACCCGCGTACACCTGCGAGAGGACCGTGGACTCGAGATCGTAAGGCCGGCCCGCCGCTCTCATCATCATCCGCCGCTCGAACGCGTACGTGCGCGCCGAGACCGCCTGCGCTTTCAACGCCTCGATCGGCCAGGCTGGGCTCATCTCACTCCCGACGATCCCGAGCAGGTAGGTCTCCATCGGAATTCGGTTGATGACGTGGAGGCCTTTCTGCCAACGCCGGACCACGATGCGGCCGAGGAACAAGCGACCGTCCACGCGAATCCCGTCGGGCGCTTCGAAGAGGAGTCGCTCGGACTCGGCGGGGTCTCGATCAAGGGTGAAGCTCCCGTCACTCTTGGCAATACGCACCCGCGGGCCGCTCACGACGACCTCGACGGAGCACTCTCCTAGCCCCAGCCCGATCCGCTCCCCTGAGCTCGGATCATAGGCGCTCAGGCTCGCACCCGAGAGCGCGACGGTCGACCGCCCCTCCGAGATCGCGATGCGGACCTCTTCCTCACCGCGCGCGCCGGCCGCGAAGAGGGTCACCGCGATCAGAGCGAGGGCGTGCGCTCGCAAACGCGTCGAGCCTACACGAAGACGATGGCGAGAGCCGGCCTAGCGCTCATCCCTGGCCCAGCCCTCGCGTTTGAACGATACTCCGGTGCTCTGACGGGGACCGATCCCAGTCCGCCGGCGCGAAGCCAGCTCGCCCGAAAGCTCGGGCTCGCCGTTGCCCTCTTGGTCGCCACCTTCGCGGCTGGCGGCGCCTTCATCGCCTACGTCGCTTACGGCCGTAGGGAGGCAGAGAGCACGGGCCGGTCCGTCACCGCGCTCGCTGCAGCCATCGCCGGATCGTACGAGGTCTACGATGCGAGCTTTCGCAGACATCCCGCGGCCTCGATCGCCGAAAGCCTCGCGACCCGAACCGATATCGCCCGCATCGAAATCCGCGGACACGACGGCGTCGCGCGCTGGACCTCGCGCCCAGAGCCCGCGTCGCTCCTCGCCAACGAGCTCGTGCTCCCCGTGGCCAAACACGAACGCTGCGCCGGGTGCCACGAGTCGGAGCCCAACCCCATCGGACAGATCCGCATCGCGACATCACAAACCGTGCCCTTCGGCGGTGTCAGCCCCGAAGCGCTCTCGATTCTGGGACTAGGATCCGCGCTCCTCATCGTCTTTGTCCTGATCTTGGTGGAACGGCTCGCGCTCGTGCGCATCGAACGCCTCGTCCGCGTCCTCGATCAAGTCGAGGGCGGCGACTTCATGACCCGCGCGGACGTCGACTCCAACGACGAGATCGGTCGGATGGCCCAGGCGGTGAATCGGCTGCTCGCCAAGATCACCGACCTTCGGGTCGAAGGCATCGAGAGCCAACGAGAGCTCACCGAGGTCGAGGAAGAGCTCGCGCTCAAGACCGAGATCGAAGAGAAGACGCAGGCGCTGCTCGAGGCCCACAACCGCGCCGAGCACGCCAACGAGCTCTACGCGGCCGCCAACGAGAAGCTCTCCCTCGCCAACCAGGAGCTCGCGCGACGTTTCGATCGCCTGCGCTTCCTCTACGAAGTGAGCAGGCGCCTGCGCGCCAACAGCGCGACCGATCCGACCGAAGCGCTCGGCTCTCTGGCCGCGCTCGTCCATGAGACTCTAGGCGTTCCGGAGACCTCCGTGCTGCTCCTCGATCACGGCGGCGTCGTGTTGACCCGCGCCTTCGGCTTCGCGCCGGGCGCCCTCACGACCGGTCAAAGACTCGAGGTGCAAGGCACGATCAGCGGAGAGGCCATCGAATCCAAGGCGCCGGTCTACGTCCCGGACCTCGCCCGCACGCACCGCCGCGTGGCTTATCGAAAAGACGCGAAAGGCTCGCTCCTGTGCGTCCCGGTCATCGTTCAAGACAGGCTCGCGGCGCTCCTTCACTTCTCCTCGAGCCGGATCGACGCGTTCAGCGAAGACGAGCGCGAGCTCCTCGTGTCGCTAGGAAGCCAGGCCGCGCTCGCCGCAGCCAACGCCGACCTGCGCGCCAGGCTCGAGGCAAATCAGGCGAAGGGCGAGCTCGAGAAGAAGCCGCTGATCGTCGATCGGCAGATCGATCGGCACGTCGACGAGACGACCGGCCTCCCCAATCGCCAGGCGATCCTCGAGACCCTGGAACGCGCCGCTCAGGGTCCGGTCTCGGTGGTCATGTTCGACGTCCCCGGCTTGAGGACCGTGACCGAGCTCTTAGGCGCCCCAGCGGCCGATGAGATTCTCAAAGGCCTCGCCGACTTCCTGAAGGCGACGCTGCCCCCCGAGACTCCGGTCGGACGTTACGGAGTCGACCAATTTCTGATCGTGCTGAACCGCATCAACGCCCAGGAAGCCAAAGCCCTCGCCGAGAAGCTCGAGCGCTCCGTCCTCGAAGCCCAAGCCGAAACCGGAGTCACCGAACCCGTCGCCGTGGTCGCAGGTTCTGCCGCGCTCAAGGTCGACACCGATGCTTGGAGCGAGCTGCCGATGCGAGCAGCTCTTGCTGCCCGGAAGGATGCAGCCGAGAGCGGATTTTCAGATGAGTCGGGAGAAGATCTGCCGGAGGTCGAAGCGGTCCTAGTTCAGCCTGGAGAAGGGTGAGTGAGTGTCAGTCACAGTCACAATCACAAGACTTTGATCATCCCGACGCCGGTCACCTGGATGCGACGATCGATCCCGAGGCCGAGATCGGAGATCGTGAGGTTCGCAGCCGTCGACGAGCCGTCGATGAAGAAGCGAACATCGAATGGATAGCTAGGCGCGGTGATTCGGGTCTGATTTCCTGGGTCGAGCACGTCCAGATCCACGACTTCGAGCGAGAGGGTGTTCGCGTTTCGGTCCTGAACGAAGATCTCGAAGCGTGTCGCCGACTGAATCCGGACGAAGGATTGGTTCGTTTGTACGGGAATACCTCCTCCGTCCAGAAACTGACGTCCCGTGGCTGCGTAAACACGGGCCGAACTGAGGTAGCCGACGATTTTTCGAGTCACGGTCGCGACCTGGTTCTGTCGTTGGACACCGGCGAACCACGGGATCGTGATCGCCGTGATGATGCCCGTGATGGCCACCACGATAAGCATCTCCAGGAGAGTGAATCCTCGTTGTCGGTGGCGTCTCATGAGTTCCTCACGGCTCAACGAAAGGCGGCCTTGGGTCCGATTCGATTGGGTTTTCCGACGACTATCGCCGTATCGACGACCAAGTTCTTCGTGGCCTCCGCGGGAGAGTTCACGTTTGGTGACGCCGTCCCAAAGCCGTCGATTTCAGCCACCAATGCGACGCTCTTTTGCACACTAGAATTACTTACGGATTGCTCCCGCAGGAAACGGACCTCGGCACGAAAGCTCCCATCTACGATCAGATCCCCGCCTACTAAGAACTGGCTCCCCGAGGGGTCGTAACCGGTCCAGACGAGCGGGCTCGTAGGATCCTCGATGTTGGGCTGGGGAAAGAATTGTCGTAGCGACTGGGAACCAAGCATTTCGTACGTGATCCCCTCGACGGTCTCTCTCACGCGAAAGTTGGTTCGCGAATTTCCGACCAGGGCGAGATCCAGGCGCAGGAGTTGGAGGATCGACAAGCCCATCACGGACATGACCACGATGAGAAGTACGACCACGATCAAAGCAAACCCTCCCTGACCTTTGACCTTAGGCGATCGCATTTTCATTCTTGACTCCGTTTTCACCGAAGCATTCCAAGCATTGCGCCGGTGTTCCTCAACTGAATGGAACTCCGAAGCACGATGCGCTGATATCGAAGCGAGTTACGCTGTGTGGCGTTCAACACCGGGGAAGTCGGCGGGAACGTGCCCCCGCCGGAGCTTTCCAGTGCGAGCCGAACTGGGGCATGAAACTGCTGGTCCTCCATCGTCCGCGAGCGAACGACCAACTCGACATCCACGCGAAAGCGTTCTCTCGTATTGATTGGGCCTGTGTGCAATACCCAGTTCTGCGGCACGGCCGTCTCGTCCCATCGAAAGTAGCGGACCTGCAACGTATCGATGTTGTCTGCCATCAAGTTGCCGCACGCCGGACCGCGGGCGCAGTCGGTGTCCACAGCCCTCCGAAGCTGGGGGAAGTTGTCTGGACCGTACGTCATGAACCAAATCGATATCCGATGACCCGTCGCGACGGTCCCTAAGCTCCACTCCTCGTCGCTTGCACCCCCTGGAGTCGTGTACCCCAAAGGGCCAGGAACAACAGCCAGTTGGAACGAATCGCACAGACCAGTACCCACACAGTCAACGCACGGCGAACCGATCGTGAGGCCCGAAACCTGGCGTATGCTGATGAGTTGTCCTGTAGTGTCGCGTAGGGATACCATATCCCCGTCCAGGACTCGCGTCGGGTTGCAGACGAAGAAAAACCCGCCGGCTTCGGCGCCGGACCTCATGACCGTGTTGGTTGAGACCTCCGTGGAGCGAATGAACACATCGTCATTTACCGTGGTATACCCCCACATCGGATCGGTGAAAACGGCGTTGTCTGTGGTGAAGGCAGGCGCCGAGCCACCGCTAGCTGGACCAATGCTGAAGGTGCCACCAAGTTTGAGCCCAGGGAAGCTGCTCTGGTAGTCATAGCCAATGCCAGAGCCCGCGTTGGTAAAGTCACGCATCATCAGGTCGAGTGCTGCCCGACCTGTTTGCAGCATTTCGAGGTTCTGGTTTCCGCGACCGAACGCCTTGATTTCGTCATGGGCAAACGCGATGGCGGCCATGATGACGATCGAAGCCACGGCGAGCCCGATCATCATTTCTACAAGGGTGAAGCCGATTTGACGCAATCTATCTTGTCTAAGCATGCTTCACCTCGGAGACGGTACGACGGCGCGATGCTGGACTTCCCGGTAGCGACCACCGTCCTGCCAGCAGACGCTCACCAAAAGCATTAAGTCATTGTCGTCGGCGTTGGTCGTCAAGTTCGGAACCGCAACGGTATCAACCCGAAAACGCGCTGTGGGATCGATATCGGTCGTAATCGCCAACTCGCCGACATCTGCGCCGTTCACCTCGTCCGTGCAGCCCGGCGTACCGCTCGCTGGGACCTGCGGCCCGGTCCCGTTCGAATTGGCGCAGCCCGCCCGAGCGTGAAGAGCCGGAATCGAATACGCACAGCTCGTCGGGACACCTGCTGACTGTCGGCCCACGTAGTCCTGAACTCGCTGCCGAGCGATATCCATCGCGGTCGACATCGCCTCGCTCGATCGCAGGGAGCTCACGACGCTGGTGTGAAGCTGCAGGATGCCCGCGGCCGCGATCGTCAGCACCATCAGCGTGATGATCGCTTCGAGGATCTTGAAGCCTGCTTGGCTCCGCCGCGGGCGCCGACGCCTGGTTCGAGCGACGCCCAACGGAGAGAGGCAACCGATGCGCGATCGGGACGAACGGCACGCCACAGCGAATCCAGTCTATGCACAGCGTAAGCCAACTGCAACATCTCTCCCACCCGCGAGATGCTATGCAGGACCGCGCGCGCGGCGCGCAACCCCGTGCGGACCGATGGTTCAGCGCGGGGTCAACTCCACGATCGCGCTGTCTCCCGTCGAGCTTCCCGCCAAAATCAGCCCGGTCGAAACCTGCACGATCCCATACACCGCGAAGCCCGCCAGCTGTTCCAAGGGGCAATATCCGCCAGGCACTCCGGGTAAATAGACGCCCACCGTCCCGAAGGCCGACCCCATCACGAAGCCGTCGCGAAACGGAGCCACCGCATCCGAATAAACCCGCAACGGCGATCCTGCGAGCTCGCGGACCTCGTCCTGCCCCAACGCAAACACCGATCCTTCGGCGGTGACCAACACCGTCCCGAGCCCCTCCACGAACGTCGCCGCCGTGATGCCCGCCGTAGCCGTGATCTCGATCTCCTGCTGCTCGGTGGGCAGCACGCGAAGCACCTTCGTGCTGCTCTCAGAATAGACCACTACCCCGGCCGGCTCCCGCACGACTCCACCCGCCCGCTCGAGCCCGTCGCTCTCGAAATCGTGGAGCGGGCTGAAAGACCCTCGATGCTCACGATAAACCTGTCCCGTGATCGTGATCAGTATCCGATCGCCGCTGTCCTCGACCGCGAGCGCCTCGACTTCCTCGGGCAGGCCGAGCGCCACGTCGTCCTCCTCGACCAGCATCCCCTCCAAGCGAGCCCGTACGAGCGACCCCGACTTCGTTCCGAGGTGCAACTGTTCCCCGACGCGTGCACCAGCCGTATACACGACGATCGTCGAGCTCGTGACCCGAGTCAGCTCCCCAGCCGCAAACCGAAACAGGAGGCCGTCTCGAAACGACAGCAGGGCCGATCCGTCAGCCAAACCCAAGGCGAACGATGCATTCTGAGTCGCTCCGGGAACCGATTTCGGTGTCGCCGTAAACCGGGGACACGGCCCGCGCGAAAACCGAAGGCGCGCCAGAATCGAATCCTTGGGCTCGATCGCCGACCAACCCTCGGTGGCACCCTCCTCCACCCGGGCCACGAACACCCCCAAACCCTGCGGCAGCGCGTCGCCGTCGCCCACGGTCGGCAACGGACCTGGTGTAAACCCAATCGATTCAAGCGATTGACCGTAGGCCACCGCCTCGACCAAGGCAGGCGCGTCAGGGTCGACCGATCCAAGGCTCAGGGGATACACCCCTAGGTCTGTCGCCAGCACGTCCAGACGATCACGCTGCGAGATCGCGACCACCTCCGCCTGCGCGTCCGAACGAGGCAGCCCCAGCCAGAGCTTAGACGGCACGTCCGCGTTCTCACAGGCGACGCTCGCCGTGAGCACGACGAGGGCGCAGAATCGGGAGCGCGCGCATCTTGCCTGCGGAAGTGAACCGCGGACCCCTGGGAGCGCAGGCATCTTGCCTGCGCGTAAGCTTCGCGGATGATGGAGCTCGGGAGGCCGGACGAAGCGGCACGGTACGCGCCTCTGCCGGTCCGAGCAATCGGTGTGGACCGGTGATCTCACGGCTCGCGCTCCGCTTCCAGCTTGGCGAGGCTCCGATCGAGCCGCCTCAGACGCTCCTCCGCATCGTCCTGACGGTCCGTCCACCGCAACAGCTCACTGGCGATACGGTCAGCCTCAACCCTTCCGGGAGTGCCTTCGAGCCGCCGACGCCGCTCCGCGTGAGCCCTCGCCAGGACAGCCTTCACATCGGGAACAGGCGTCTGCTTGGCGGCAGGAGATGGCTTGGCAGGAGGTGCTTTCGGATCCGCGCGCACGGCTTCGGCCTTCTTTCGCTTCGGGGGCTCCGGCCTGCCCTTCGCGCTCCTGCGACGGGCCTCTTCGAGCTTCGGCGAGGGCGAGCGGCTTTGATTTACCGCCTCGGGAGCGGCCGCGTGCGCGGGTTCCGGACGCGTGGGTTCCAAAACGTTTGCGGGCTCTTGAGGAGCTCTCGCAGGCTGCTCCAGCGCCTTCGCGGGCTCCAGCGCTCTCGTTGGCTCGGGCCCTGCGACACCAGACTCCACGGCATCCGCTGGCGAGAGCTCGGGAGCTTCGACGGCAACCTCGGTCATTTCCACGGACGGAGCCTCCACGGCCGTTTGCGGTCGCCCAAACCAGAGCCCGATCGCCACCCCTGCCGGCACCACGCCAAGCCCGATCGCCCACCAAAACGACCCGTCGGAGCGCCGACGCTCGACGCTCGCTTCCAGCGCCGGCGGCAGCGTTCGCGGCACCGAGGTCGCGACGAGCTCGATCGGCCCGACCGCATCCGGCGTCGCGAAGGTGTCCGTGGTCTGCTCCTCCGAGAACCCAGCCTCGCGAGACGGCCTCCTCGAGGGACGCTCGCCCACCGTCGGCTCGAGCTCCGGATTCTCGGCCGCATGCTCGAGCTCGGGGCGGCGCGCATAAACGCGCGTCTTGCCCGCCGCACGAACCTCCGTGGCTTCGTCCGCCAGACGGTCCAACTTGGTCCGCTCCGTGTTCTGCTCGCCCATCAGCGCGTCGTCGACCAGCGCTCCCACCACCGTCTCCGACGGGCTCTCGATCGCGAGCTCCAACACCTTCCTCATCGCTTGCGCCGACGGAAATCGAGCGTCGGGATGGGGCGAGAGCGCCCTCGCGACCGCGCGATCGAGCGCCTCGGGGACCTCCGGGCGAAGCGAGCGCGCGGGTCGATACGTTGGGCTCGACGAAGCCAACAACATCGCGTGCAGCGGTCCGCGCGTGATGAAGTCCTGCAAGGTCAACAGCTCCCAAAGCAGGATGCCCACCGCGTACAAGTCGGTGCGCGCATCCACGGGCTCCGCACGCACCTGCTCCGGAGCCATGTAGCCTGGCGATCCAAGCACCGCACCCGTCGCCGTCTCGAAGTCCTTCAACTTCGACCATCCGATCCCGAGATCGATGAGACGTGAACGACCGTCTGTCCCGAGGATCACGTTCTTCGGCGACACGTCGCGATGAACGACGCCAAGCCCGGAGTCATGAAGGGCGGCCAAGCCCGAGAGTACGTCCGCCGCCACGCGCACCGCAGATGCTACCGTCGCCGTCCGCTTGGTCGACTCGAGCTCCGCCATGATGCGGTGAATCGTCCAGCCCTCGAAGTAATCGAGCGCGAAGTAGGGCACCTCGTCCACCGCGCCGACGTCGTAGACGCGAGGCAAAAACGGGCTCTCGATCCGAGTCGCAAGATCCGCTTCGTGACGAAATCGCGCCTCACGCTCCGAATCGTCGGAGAAACCGTGAAGACGTTTGATCACCAACAGCTTCGGAAGCCGCGGATCCTTTGGGCGCGCGAGAAAGGCCTCTGCCGCCGATCCCGCCCCCAAACGCGTCAGGAGGACATACTCGCCGAACGCCGCCGGAAAATCGCGCGACACGAATCACTCACACGCGGCCCGGTCGGGCGCCTGACAGATCTCGATCGGACCGCGCGGGCCACCGCTAGCTCCCGCGGCGATCACACCCGCCACGACGCCCCCGACCACCAAGACCGCTCCCCCCAAGACCGCCCAGATCCAGCCGCTCGAGGACTCGTCCGCCACGAGCTCGATCGTCACGTGCGTCGTCTCTCCGCGCCGCACCAACGCCTCGACCCGCCCGGACATGTCGGGCGCTATCCCTCGAACCTCGTACGGCCCGGGCTCCAAGACGACTCGCTGCCCGAGCAACACCGCGTCGCCCGTGCCAGACAGTGTCAACACCAACGAGTCCGGCGCGTTCGGACACTCGACCACCAACCCACCGCCCAGTCGAAGCCCCTGCTTGGAGATCAAGGCCCGCGTCGCGTCGCGGACACGCTCGAGCACCATACTCTCCTGCTCCCGCGGCAGCTCCACGAGCTCATCGTCGACCCCACCGGACCGTCCCGCCACGACCTGCACCGTGAAGACCCACGGCCGCGTGCGTGTATCGACCACGACGTCGAGACCGACCTGTGCGCCCGACTCGCGGAGCCGATCCAGTCGACACTCGGCGCTGGCACCGCACCGCTCGAGCGCGAAAGCGGCGTCGGTGGTCCACTCGACGCGCACGCCCACGAACCCCTCGACGCCCGCTCGCACGGCGTCTCGCAGTTGAGACCCGTCGAACCAAGGCTCCTCGCCCGCTTCGGCGAGGAGCTCGGTGGTCAAGACGATGTGCGTGGTCTCAGGACCGGCCAACGCGGTTCGCGCCAAGAGCGCGAGCGCAGCTCCGAGCAGAAGGCGCACACCTCGACGGTCGCGCCGACCAGGCCGCGTGTCAACGCACACGCGCCAAGGCGAGGCATCTGCCCTGGGTCCACGTTACCCGTCCAGACCACTTCCTTTCCAAGGCTCGGAGCCCGATCGCGATCGTAGCCTGGGCGGGAGACGTGCTGTGGTCGTGGTGTGGTCGTGGTCGTGGTGGTGGTGGTGGTGGTGGTGGTCGATCCGACCAAATTCTCGAGCGTCGCTGGCACGAACTGAGCACGGACTTCTGGGACCCGTACCAAGCAAGCACGAGCGAAAGTTGCCCAACGGCCCCCGCCACGCCACACTCGACCGTGGACCGCAACCTCGCCATCCGCGTCATCCTGCTCCCGCGAGATACCAACGCTCACGGGACGATCTTCGGCGGTACGATCCTGAGTCACATCGACCTCGCGGGCGCCGTGGAGGCGAGACGACACACCAAACACAAGGTCGTCACCGTCGCGATGGACGGCGTCGAGTTCCATCAGCCAGTCTTCGTCGGTGACGTCGTGTCCTTCTACACGTCCCTCTTGAAGACCGGCCGCACGAGCATCCGCGTTCGTGTGGAAGTCGAAGCCCAACGTAATCATGACCCGAGCCAGCTCGTGACCGTGACCAGCGCCGACGTCGTCTACGTCGCCGTGGATCGCGAGGGACAAAAGACATCGCTCGTGTGATCTAGAATGGACTGGACATGAATTTCTTAGAGCGCGTTGACTTCGCGGCGATCGGCGGCGAGCTTCGATCACCATGGCGATGTCTTATCGACCGACGGCGGACGAACGCGCGAAGCTCAAGAGCCTCCTCCGCGCGCGCTTCGAGGATCTCACCCCGCGGCTGAAGTCGCGTGACCAATACCTCGGACGCAGATCGGTCGTCGGTTGCGTGGCCCTCGAGATCACGCAGCGCTGCAACCTGGACTGCACGCTCTGTTATCTCTCCGAGTTCAGCGAGGCCGTCCCCGACATCCCCCTCGAGGTCGTCAAGGCTCGCCTCGACAAGGTGAAGGAGGTCTACGGCGTCCACACCAACGTGCAGATCACGGGCGGCGACCCGACGCTCCGCGATCGCAAGGAGCTCGTCGAAATCGTTCGCTACGCCGCGCGAATCGGGCTCTTCCCCGCGCTCTTCACCAACGGCATCCGCGCCTCCCGCGACCTGCTCTCCGAGCTCGCCGACGTGGGCCTCATCGACGTCGCGTTTCACGTCGACCTCACGCAAGAACGAAAGGGCTTCAAGACCGAGCAGGAGCTCAACGCCGTCCGCGAGAAGTACCTCGAACGGGCCGGAGGGCTCGGGCTCGCGATCATCTTCAACACCACCGTACACGACGCGAACGTGCGCGAGGTCCCCATGCTCGCGCGGTGGTTTCGCGATCACGCGGGACCCCTCGGCATGGCCAGCTTTCAGCTCCAAGCCGACACCGGCCGAGGCTGGCTCCGCGAACGTGACGAAAGTTTGATCTCAAAAGAACGTATCCAGCGCCTGATTCAAGAAGGCGTCGGCACGAGCTTGAGCTGGGACGCCGTCCTGATCGGCCACCCGGACTGCCACAACGTCGCCTACACGCTCTCTACCGAAGGGCTCACGGTCGACCTCCTCGACGACAAAACGATCGCCGCCGACTGGATGAACGACTTCGGCGAGGTCGAGCTCGATCGATCTCAGCCGGTCGTCACGGCCTACCGGATGGTAAAGAGCGCTTTCACCCAGAAGCCCGAGTGGATCGGCAGAAGCGGGCGCTGGCTCACCCGCAAGGCAGTGGACTTCGGTCCAGCGTTCGCGCGCGCATTGGTCGACGGAAGGCCCGCCGGAAAGCTGAGCTTCTTCATCCACAACTTCCAAGACGCGTCGAAGCTCGACGAGGAGCGTCTGCACAACTGCTCGTTCCACTGCGTGACCGACGAGGGCGGCCTGTCGATGTGCGCGTACAACGCGCGACGGGACGAGCTCATCATCCCCGAGCGCATGAAAAAGCACGGCAACTTCCTCCCGAAGCGCCCTCCGATCGGCGAGGTCGATCGCGCGACCGCGAACGACGCGGCGGCGTTGGCCGTGCTCTAGCCTTCCGTAACACGTTGATTTCAGGGCCGAAGGCGCGAAGAGGTCGGCGGGTAACGCCCTAACTTACGATGAAATGGTCCGTTTGAGCCCCAACGCCCCGAAGTCGAGGGCATGCGGGCTCATCGCAAAGGTCGGGTCAGAGTTGGGAGGAGAGGCAGGCGGGCGAGGGTTTTAGCGGGTGATGTTCACGATCTGAAGCGCAGGAGACTCGCGCGGAGCCCGTAGTTGCACGCGGACTTCCTGTCCTACGAGCTTCTCGAGCTGCTCATCGGTGATCCCAGACTCGGCGTAGACCGTATACGACCGGTACATCGTCCCTTGGAGGATGGTACGGTCGGCGATGTCCTTTGCATCCTGAATCACGACGGCATCACCGGCCTCCACGGCCTCTTTGAGCTCCTCGGGCTTTCGGGGGATCGCGAGGAGCACCGAGCCATCCACGGTGGACTGCACCTTGCCCACGAGCACGATGATGTCGGTTCGGAACGTCAGCTCGTCGCCCGTGAGCGGCGTTTCCTGAGCCGATTGTTCTTCCTTCTTCGTTTTTCCGAGCTTCTCGAGCTGCTCAGCGGTGATCGCCGAGCCGCGGGTCTTCTGTCGGAACTGAGGCTGCTCCTGCGCGACCGCCGGCAGCGCCAACCCCAGCACCAAGACGGTTGTCATCCACGTACGCATCGCAAACCTCACTTGATCCGCGGCTCACGCCACATCAGGACGGGCAGATTGCCGAGATTGGGTGCATCAACAAGCTTGGCATTCTTCACCGATGTCATACTGCCCCCACTGGCAAAGGTCTCCCCTACCTGGGGCGAGAATAGCGTGATTCCACTGCCGCCTTCTCCGCTCTCCGAAAAAACCTGACGATCGCCCGGATCGTAAGACCCGTCCCCACCATCAACAACCGCCTTTCCGTTGCAGGCGTTCATTGCGTAGGCCCTGTCGAGACCATTCGGAGCCGTGCACTCGATCGCCGAGTCGGACACCGCCGGAATGATCACGGGCAGAGCCGGATCGGACTGGTCGAGGTACGACGCGGTCTTGTGGGTCTTGTAGTACGCGATGCCGAGGAACACGAGCGGATCACGGGACGCTTTCTCGTCCTGTTCAAGCTCGATGTACCAGCCCTTCTTACCCACGGAACTAAAGTTCGAAGATGCGATCGTGGTGATGTTCTGAAGATCACCATCCATCGTCTTGTCCTCGATGACACCATCGTCGAAGATCGCACCGATGACGTCGCGCTGCGAGTTGATCGTCGACCCATCGAGCTCCTCTACGGAGCGCAACCGCTGACCGTTGCCGGTTCCAAAGTACACACCAACCGATCGCGCGCCCGAGCAAGTCGCTGGGGTGAGGTCGAGGCGTGTGAAGCCCTTGCGAAGCAGCTTGGCCACTACCGTACCCGTCGTCAGATTGAGCGGTGTCGCCAGGTCGGCAGGAGCGCCGCCTGCGCGATGGTTGGCGGTCAACAGACGTCGAACGTCCCAGGTGTTGGTCGCCGGGCTGGTCTGGGTCGCAACGAAGATCTGACCGCACGTATCAAACCAGTACAGAGATCGAACGAACCGACCCACAGAGTACGCCGAAACCGGACCGGCGATCGGGCACACCATGTGTGCGAGCGACGGGTCGGTGGTGGCGTCCATGCAGTTCGCGCTGGCTGGAACGCAGGCCTTCGTGAAGCGCTTGATCACGCCGGCATCGCCAGGTGCGTTGGTGAAGGGCTTGAGCACGCCGGCCGTCGACGAGTTGAAGCTGTCTGGATCGACCACGTACACCGTGGGCCGTTGGGCGACCGTTGGGACCGGCTGATCGAGGTACAGGTACTCAAGACGGCTGACTACGACTAGGCTGTCGTCGTCGCCTTTGTTATCGATGATGAGCTCCAGCGTGATGGCATCATCGTAAACCCACTGCGTGCAGCGGTTGGTCGGGGTGCCACTTGGGTCCTGAGCCCACCAGGTGTCGGAGGCCTTCTTTCCACCGTCTCCAGGGGAGGCTTGGACGCCACCGAGCGCGCCCTCGATGCGACCCGCGAGAACACCGTTGTTGCCGTTGCGTACGTTGAGGTACTCCGCGTTGCCCGCTGACCCCGTCTCGAGCTCCAAAGCTGAGAAGCAGTAGCGCAATGCCACCGCCCCGGGAACCTTGTAGGGTCCAAGGATCTTCGAGGTGCCCGTCGCACCCGTATCGTAGTTCCCCGAAGGGTTGGCAAACGAACCCGTGTTCGAGGTGCTGCAGTGAATCGCGCCACCCGAGGTCGAACCGATGGATTCGACGCAAGTCTTGGCGGCCGGACCGGAAGCGCTGATGGGCTGCGAGGCCTTCACCACGATCGGTCCAGGGGCGTTCCGAGGAACGCTCAGATCCGGATAGTCGAAGTCAGGCACATGGCCCGAACCCATGGCCAGAATGACGTGTGGCTCTGGATTCGAGTCTGCATCGGGTCCATCGAACAACATCTCGCCCGCGAAAGGGTTGGAGAGCACATGCTGAAGCTCCGACCACGCGTTGGTCACCGTCGAGTCGAAGTAGACCGGATAGATCGGGTTGTTGGCCGTGCTGAACACGCCGTTGAACTGATTCAGATCCATCATGTACATCGCACGCCCACCGCGACCGAGGCTGAAGAACAACCGCGCCTTCTCGTTCGGGTTGGTGATCGCGTTCGGATCTACGTAGACGTTCCCGTTGGCGTCATTGTGGACCAGCGTGAGCGCGCCATCGACGAAGTACTTGTGGGAGTGATCGATGGTCGGCTGTTGATCGATCTGCGGGAGGCGATAACGAATGGCGTCGTTCGGATCCCAGAGCTCCGACGG
Organism: uncultured Myxococcales bacterium; assembly: GCA_964463485.1. GTDB lineage: Bacteria > Myxococcota > Kuafuiibacteriia > Kuafuiibacteriales > Kuafuiibacteriaceae > CAYXDO01. The sequence continues at coordinate 26,248 of CAYXDO010000019.1, forward strand.
AACGAGCGCCGAAGTCTCAGTGCCGTCGAACGCGTCGAAGACGTGCAACATGCCGTCGTTGGCCGCCATGAAGATATAGCAAATACCCGCAGTATTGTCGCAGTCTTCGTCAGTTCGTCCGTCCGAATCGTCATCAATGCCATTCTTCAGTGTTTCACGATCGTACTGAACGACGATGGTCGGAGCATGCATCGGGTCCCCGAGCGCCCAGGTGTCAACCATGAGCGTCTCAGGCGTGCCGTCGGCCGTAAGGTCCGCGATCGGAGCGCCACCGTAGGGGTTTTTGTCGAACTGCACTCGCTGGTAGCCGTGGAGGTAGTTGATGAACGCCGCTGCGGCGCCACCGCTGACCCACGAATCGTCCGAATTCCATGTGGATGGCTTCACCGGAACGTAGGCAGCTGTCCCCGCGCGCCAGGAATAGATCTTGGGCTTCTTGCAGGCGCCTGTGCAGGCAGCGTCGGTCCCGTAATACGGGCCACCCATCGTCAGGCCGAGGCTGTTCTTCCGCTTCAGGCCAGCGCCGCCAATATCGGTGGCGGTCGTCGTGCTCCCCGTCCAAGTGTCTGTCGCGGAAGGGTTCGTAAGCAAGTTCAAACCAGTCGTCGACTTGAACATGCAGGTCGTAACCGTTGTATTGTACTGCCCATTGGGGAGCACCGGGGGGAACACGCAGTGGGACTTCAGGTTGCCGATCCATCGGCCCTTACCCACGGGCGCGAACGCCGAGATGAACACGCGGTCTCCCGTGAAAAGGCCAGCCTGAGCCTGTCCAGGAGCCGAGAAGAACACCGCGCTCTTGCTCTGAATCGAGGCCAAAATGCCCTCGAACGCCGCGTTGAGCTGCGACTCGTTACCAGCCGGGAAGAACTGCCCGCCACCCTCGTTCGCTATGGTCTGCATGAGCACCGGATTGTAGTCCGTCCCGGCCTTGCCCACGCCGATATCGTACAGGCCAACGCCGGGTTTGCCCGTCACGTTGCACATGATGTGGTTCTGATAGTTGTATCTTGCCGAAAGGTCGGGACGATTCTGCGCGATCGTCTGGTTCGCCATCGGATTGGCAGGCGGCGGCGTGCAAGCGTAGTTGTAGCTCACGCTGTTCCCGTTCGGGAGACCGTCCGTCATGAGGATCGCAAACTTCTTGCGACAAACCTTGGTGTTGGCCGGCGCCGTCGTCTTCCACGTCGTCTGATAATTCACCCCGGAGTCCCTGAGCGCCTGCACGATGGGTGTGGATCCGCTCGACGTGAGTAGACGCACGTTCGTATCCGCGAGGGCCTGCGTGGCGGTCCAGCCTGCAGTCACCGCACTCGTGGTACCGCCGTAGTACCGGATCTGGAAGTTGATGTCGTTCCACCAGCGGTCCAAGACGCCGTCCGTGGCCGAGTTACACCCGGTCAGGATGGCCTTCACCTGCGCCAGCTTGTTCAGGCAGGGAACACCACCTGGACAGACGGCGAGGTTGTACTGCGCCATCGACGCCAGACCACCCACATAGGCAGCTGTCTGGGCAACGTACCACGCACACGATGTGGGCAGATACCCAGTATCCATCGAGCACGAACGGTCAATGATGACCTCGACATCCGGAATACCCGGTGTCGAGCGAAATAGATCTGCGTCGTCCGGTAACAACGTCGTTGGAACTGGCGGGGGTGCCCCCGTCAACAGGCCGGACGCAAGCATCAATGCTCCTGCGCTCAACATGCCTCAACCTTCTCCCAGACCTGGGCCCGTCCCGATCGTTCGGACACGTTGCTACCCCTGTCTTCGCGGCGAAGTCTGCAAGGACTGGACCGAACACTCGGCCCAGCTCGGGACGTCGCCGCTGTGCAATTCAGTTCATGTGATCGAAAGCCGATGCGGTGCGACAAGGTAGACCTCGACGTCGCAAACTCGGCCACGATCGCCACCCTGACACGTCCGAGCGCGAAGGGGAAGGACCGGAATCCACTCGCGCCCGTTCACACCCAATCCGCCTCGAAAACCTCCGCAAACGCTCGGCTCACCGCCGCGATCGCGTCCTCGAACGAAACCTGTCCGCCTACCTCCCGCTCGAGCGACGTAACCCCCCTATCGCGAATGCCGCAGGGCACGATCAACCCAAACCCGGAAAGATCCGTCGACACGTTGAAAGCAAACCCATGAGACGTAACCCACCGCGAGATCCGTACTCCGACCGCCCCGAGCTTTCGCCGATCGGCTACCCAGATTCCGGTCAAGCCCTCCACGCGCCCCGCCTCGATCCCAAACGCCGCAGCCGCCTTGATCATCACTTCCTCGAGGTCAGACACGTAACGGCGCACATCCCGCCGATCGGGTTTCAGGTCGATCACAGGATAACCGACGATCTGCCCGGGGCCGTGGTACGTCACATCCCCGCCGCGAGAAGCCTCGACCAGGCTCACCCCTGCGGCCTCCAACGCCTCGCGGCTCGCCAACACATGCTCCGCCTTGGCCCGCCGGCCCAAGGTCAACGTCGGCTCATGCTCCAACAGAAAGAGCGCGTCTGCGACTTCCCCCCGCGCCCGCGCCTCGGCACGCGCCTCCATGCGCTCCACCCCGATCGCATACGGCGTCCGAGGCCACCGAATCAGCTCGACCGAACGACGCACGCGATGACCGACAGAGGCTCAGGTGGCTCGCGTCCGCCGACGATTCAAGATGTGAATCGCCTCGCCATGCATCGCCTTCGCCGCCTCCATCACCGCCTCGGAGAGCGTGGGGTGGGTGTGGACCGTGAGCGCGAGATCCTCGACCAGCGCGCCCATCTCCACCGCCAAACACGCCTCCGCGATCAAGTCGCACGCTCCTGGCGCGGCGATGCCGATTCCCAAGATCACGTCGGAAACCTTGTCGGCCACGATCTTCACGAGCCCGTCGGTGTGATTCATCGCCGCGGCCCGCCCCAGCGCCGAGATCGGGAACGTGCCCGTCGCGACGTCGATCCCCCTCGCCCGCGCCTCGGCCTCCGTCAGCCCCGCCTGCGCCACCTCCGGGTCGGTGAACACGCCGAGCGGCATCGCGCGCACGTCGAACGAAGCAGGCTTCCCTGCGATCACCTCGGCCGCTACCTCGCCCATCTTCGACCCGCGATGCGCAAGCAACGGCGGCCCCGTCACGTCCCCCGCGGCGAAGATGTTGGGCACGTTGGTGCGACAAACGTCGTCGACCTCGATCCAACCTCTCGCGTTCGTCTTCACGCCCGCCGCCTCCAGGCCGAGGTCCTTCGTGTTCGGCGCAAAGCCCACCGCGACCAAGATCTTGTCCGCCGAGATCCGCTTCGCCTCGCCGCTCGAGAGCGTCACCTTCACCTCGGCGCCCGCCCCCGTGCGCTCGTACCCTTCGGCCTTCGCCTTCGTGATCACTTCGATCCCGAGCTTCGTCATGCGCTTCAACACCGGCTTCACGAGCTCCGGATCGGTCCCCGGCAAGATCGAGTCGAGCATCTCGACGATCGTGACCGTCGACCCCAGCTTTCGATACACGGTCCCGAGCTCACAGCCGATCACGCCGCCGCCGATGATCACGAGGTTCTTCGGGATCGGGTCGTAGCTCACGCCGTGCCGCGCGTAGCCGACCAAGTCCCCGTCGTACTTGAAGCTCGGGAGCTCGATGACCTTCGCCCCCGACGCGATGATCAACTGACCGAGCTCGAGCTTGTCGACGCCCTCTTTCGTCGTCACTTCGAGCGACCGCGGCGAGGTGATGCGCGCCGACCCGAGGATATGCGCGCATTCGTTTGACTTCAAAAGGCTTGCGATTCCCTTTTTCTGCTTGTCGACGAGGCCGTCTTTCCAAGCCATCAGCTCTTTGGCGTCGACTCCGAGTGATCCTTTGATCCCAAACTTGTTGAAGTCATGGACGTCGTCGACCAGGTTCGCCGCGTGAATCAGCGCCTTGCTCGGGATGCAGCCCCAGTTCAGGCAGACGCCGCCGAGCGCCTCGCGCTCGATCACCACGGCCTTCTTGCCGAGCTGTCCCAGCCGAATTCCCGCCACGTAGCCCGCAGGGCCGCCGCCGATCACCGCCACGTCGAAGCTCTTCTCCGCCATGAAGCGCGTCTAACAGAACCGGCCGGGTCAGGAAACGGGTACGTCGGATCCTACGCGCTCACGCGGTCGCTCGGGCGCGAGCTTCTTCCTGGATCAGCCGGATCAGCTCGTCCGCGTTTCGCTTCGAAGCCCCGCGCGCCTTGGAGACCGCGACCCGCGCCATCTCGCCCAGCCGATCGATTTCGTCGGGGCGCAACAGAAGCTCACGGGCCACGCGCGCCAGAGCCTCGGGGTTCGCGACCTGGATCCCGCCGCGACCCACGAGCACCTCCACGGAATCTCGGAAGTTCGCCATGTGCGGCCCGAACAACACCGGTCTGCCTTGCCCCGCAGGCTCCAAGATGTTCTGACCTCCGCGAGACACGAAGCTCCCACCCACGAACACCAACCGCGCGATCGAATAGGCCGCCAGCAGCTCCCCGATCGTGTCGAGCACCACCACGTCCGTCTCTTTGGCGCGCACGCGATCGGCCGAGAGCGCGCTGCGCAGCTCGACCCGAAATCCAGCGGCGGCGAAGATCCCTTCGACCCGCGACGCTCGCTCGGGATATCGCGGAGCCACGACCAACAGGAGCTTCGGGTCCACCGTTCGAAGCTCTCGAAACACCGCGGCGAGCCTCTTCTCTTCGCCCTCGTGGGTCGACCCGAACACGAACACCGACCTGCCCTCGGACGCCAGCGCGACCTTCAGAGCTTCGAGCACCGGCTCTGGAGGACCCGACGCGAGGTTGTCGAACTTCGTGTTCCCAGTCGCTCGCACCCGATCGTGCGGCGCCCCGAGCGCGAGCGCCCGATCGGCTTCGACCTCCTCTCGCATCAAGAACAAATCGACCACCGAGAGCGGGTTGCCGAAGATCCGATGGAACCAACGGTAGCGAGGCACCAGCGACTCGCTGAACCGGCCGTTCACCAATACGATCCGTGATCCGAACGATCGCGCTGCACAGATCAGGTTCGGCCAGATCTCGGCATATTCGAGCACCAACAACGTCGGACGGATCGCCGCCACCGCCCGTCGTGTGGCGAACGGAAAGTCATACGGCACGTAGGTGATCGCGTCTACGAGCGCGCCCAAGCGGGTCGTGGCCATCGTGTGGCCCGACCCCGTCATCGCAGACACGACGAGCGTCGCGTCCGGACAACGCGACCGAAGCTCCGTCACGATCGGGACGAGCGCAAGCACGTCTCCGGCCGAGGCGCCGTGAAGCCAGATCCGCGGGCCCGCTCCGCGAGACGGCGGCCAGACGTCGTCAGGATAGCGACCGAGCCGACGGCCGAGCCCCTGCTTGAGCTTGGGATGAAACGCGAGGAACGGCAGCAACAGGCCAAAGAGCAGCGTACTGAAGGCGCGATACAACGGCCCCACTCAGCCCAGCTCTCCAGCTTCCACGAGCCGCCGAAAAGCGCCCTCGCGTCCCATCAGCTCGTCATACCGCCCGCGCTCGACGACCTCGCCCTCCGTCAACACGACGACCTCGTCGGCGCCTCGCACTGTCCTCAGGCGGTGTGTGATCACCAAAGCCGCGCGGTTCGCGATCAGCGCGTCGAGCCCTCGCTGCACTTCGCGCTCGCTCTCCGGATCGAGCGCGCTCGTGGCCTCGTCCAAGATCAGGATCGGCGCGTTTTTCAAGAACGCCCTCGCGATCGCGAGGCGCTGCTTCTGGCCGCCGGAGAGTCTAGACCCGCGCTCCCCGACCATCGTGTCGATCCCGTCGGGCAGCGCGTCGACGAAGTCGGAGGCGTTCGCCGACCGCACCGCCGCCTCGATCTCTGCCGAGCTCGCGCGCGGGCGCCCGTACGCCACGTTCGCGCGGACGGTGTCGTCGAACAAGAACGTGTCCTGTGAAACGAGCGCGATCTGTGATCGCAAGCTGTGCAAAGACCCCTCTCGAATGTCGCGACCGTCGATCGTGATGCGACCCGCAGACACGTCGAAGAACCTCGGGATCAAAGATGCCACCGTCGATTTTCCCGAACCCGAAGCTCCGACGAGGGCGACTACACGGCCTCGGCCAAGCTCGAGCTCGAGACCTCGAACGGCAGCTTTGTCCGAACCCGGATAACGAAATGTCACCGCCTCGAGCCGCAAACCTCGCTCGACCGGAGCGATCGGCTCGCCAGCACCGTCTCGCACCTCGGGGACATGATCCATGACCGAAAACACACGCTCTGCGCAGACGAGACCGGGCACGACGATCCCGTTCAAACGTCCGATCGCCTTGATCGGCTCGTAAAGCAGCACGAGCGCCAGCAGGAACGCGATCACCTCTTGGCCGCCCATCACCCCCGCCGCGATGCCCCGCTCTGCCCACGCGGCCGTCGAAAGCAACGCGCCCACGCCGACGAGCTCCATCACGGGCGTCTGCAGCGCCCGCACGCGAACGCTCCGCACCATCGTACGCAGATAACGCCGAGCCTCGAGATCGAAGCGCTCGAGCTCCCGCGCTTCTCCTTCATACGCTTGCACGACCCGCATGCCCGAGAGAGTTTCGTTCGCGCGCTGCGTGAGCACACCGATCCCCTGCTGAGCTTCGCGAGCGATCTTCTTGAGGGCCCGACCGAAGAACCAGATCGGTGCCCCCGCGAGCGGCAACACGACGGCCGCGGCGAGCGAAAGGTCCGGATATCGCAGCACACACACAGTCGCGAGCGCCACCACCCGCGCACCGTCGCCGATCATCACCGGAATCGCATACGTCGCCGCACGCTCGACCTGGCCCACGTCGTTCACCAGGCGCGAGATCAAGAACCCGGTGCGCTCTGCCCCAAAGAACTCTGCGCTCTGCCGCACCATCGCGGCGAAGAGATCGCGGCGGAGATCGTGAACGATCCGCTGAGCCACCGAGCCCATTGCATAAAAGCGCGCGGCCTGGCTCAGCGTCTTGGCAAAGACGAGGACCGCGAAGATAGGGACGAGCTGCGCCTCGACGATCGACGAAGCCGCGCGCGGATCGATCACGAGACCAAACCTGAGGGCCCCGGTCGCGAGCCTCTCGATCGCCGGAGCCAACACGTTGGCGGCCTCCGAGGGCCCTGCGAACAGACGCGTCGTGAGCAGCTCGATCGCGATGGGATAGAGGCCGGTGGTCGCGGCCATCACGAGCATCGCGACGAGCGCAATCGCCAGACGCCCCTTGTAAGGCCAGGCGTACGCCAGCACCCGGCGCCAAACGAGCATCACGCCCTGCGTATGCCCGTCGCACGCCGAGCTCAACTACGGGTCGCGATCGATGGATGACGACCGACGGCCGATTCACGACCGATCGCGACCGATCACGACCGATCGGCCGTTGACTGCGCCAAGCCTCCTGCGTTGGCTCCCCTCGTGCGCCTCATACTCGCGTTCCCTCTGTTGGCGATCTCCTGCGCCGGCGACCCGACCGAGCCGTGGCGCCCCGAGTCACCGCACGTCGATCGACCCTATCGGCAAGAAGTCTCGAGTCTGCTCGGCGCGGCCGGCTCGATCGAGTCGATCCGCTCGCTGTGCCTCACGCCGGCCGGCGAAATCGAAGCGGCCACGGAGGCGGGACTCATGCGGTACTTCGGCGAAGAGTGGACCGCCGCAGACACCTCGACCCCTACGCTCGCTTCGGCCTTCGACGCGACAGGCCGCCACGCCGTCCTCGCTGCGGGCAGCCTCCGCGTCGACGACCAGCTCGTGGCCCTGCCCGCGGGGACCGAGCCGAGTCGCCTGAAACCGCGAAGCGCGGGCGGGTTCTGGGTTCTGGGATCGGGATTCGCAGCGTCTTGGGACACGGACTGGACCCCCGTTTGGGAAGGTGACGAACCCGTGGTCGACCTCGTGGAGACCGCCTCGGGATGGGCCCTCGCCACGCCCTCGAAGCTCGTAGAGTCGGACGGAACCGAGACCAGCTCGAGCGCGCTCCTCCGCGCAGAGCTCCGCGCCCTCGCGATCGCCCCGGACGCTACGCTCTGGGTCGGTACAGCCAATGGACTCGTTCGAAGAAAAAATGCAGAGTGGGTTCCCTTCACCGGCAAAGACGGGCTGCATTTTGGTGACATAGTCAGTCTCATTTTCGACGAAGCCGACCTCTGGGTCGCGACCACGAAAGGAGCGTCTGTTTATCGTGATGACGGCACGCGACGCTACTATCTCGGCCGCCTGTGGCTCCCGAGCGACGAGGTGCACGCCATCCTTCCCATGTCAAATGAGTCGGTGGGGTCGGTGATCTTCGGCACGACCGCGGGCGTCTCGCGCGTCGAGGCGATCTCGATGACTCTCGAACGACGCGCCGAAATCTATGACCAACTCACTCAGGAGCGCCACGTGCGACTCGGATTCACTTCCACCGAGAATCATCTCCTCGCCCCTGGAGACGTCGGGCGCTCTTTCTCGTCGGACGACGACAACGACGGGCAATGGACCGGCATGTACCTCGCGTCTCAGTCGTACCGGTTCGCCGTGACCCGATCGGAGGCCGCACGCAGCGCTGCCAAAACCGCCGCCGACGCGCTCCTCAGACTCCACGCCATCACCGAAAAGCCCGGCTTCTTCGCCCGCTCCATCGTCACTCGAGAAGAATGCGGCGACCCTCTAGCGCGCGCGGGCGAGTGGCACGTCAGCGCCGATGGTCAGTGGTGCTGGAAAGGCAACACTTCGTCCGACGAGCTGGTGGGACACGTCTTCGGGCTGTCGCTCTATTACGATCTCGTCGCCGACGAGGCCGAGCGCGAGGTCGTCCGCAGCTCCTTCGCTGGCGCGGTCAGCGGCCTCATCGACGCCGGGTTCGGCCTTCGGGATCTCGATGGCGAAATCACCCAGGACGGGCACTTCGACCCGGCTTGGATGCACGACAGCATCGTCGCTCAGTACGGCGACGCCGGCCTCAACTCGGCGATGATCCTCGGAGCCCTCTCGGCCGCCTTCCACATGACCTCGGACCCGAAATTCCAGAACGCCTTCCAGAATCTAGCTTTCACCGAAGGTTATGCGGATTACGTCAGCCGCATCGAAGACATCAACTTGAGTTTTCAAACCAACCACGACAGCGAGGAAATGTCGTTCCTCGCGCTCTTCACTCTGATGAGGTACGAGACGAACCAGGAGCTCGCATCCTTGTGGCGCAAAGGGATTGATGGGTTGTGGTCCGTTCAGCGGCCCGAACGAAATCCTGAGTTCAACTTCATGTTCGGAGCCTTGACCAAGGCCGAGGACCCCGACCTGGCCGCCTCCGTCGAGACCCTTCAAAAGCTCCCGCTCGAGCTGGTCCTTTGGGGAATGGACCTCTCCCACCGCGCTGATCGCGATCTCGACGGCGACCGAGATCGGTTCGGACGTCGCCAAAATGAGTTCGTGTTCCCGTACGACGAACGGCGAGCGATGCGCTGGTCTGAGAACCCTTACGCCTACGAGCTCGCCGGAAGTGGCCAGGCCGAGGCTTCTGGGACCTTTTGGCTGCTGCCCTATTGGATGGCTCGCTACTATGGCTATCTCGTCCCCCTCTCCGAATGAACGAGGCCCCCCAGGAACAGCGCTTCGAGCACAATCGATTCTGCGCTGCGATGGACGTGGACAACCTGGCGCGTTCGTCACTATGAAGCTGCGTCCAAACTCATGAATCCTGGCGCCTCGAGACCCTCGATCCTCGTCGTCGAAGACGAGCGGCCCGTTCGCCGAGCGGTCGTGCGGATCCTCACAGGCTTCGACTTCGACGCCATTGAAGCGGCCAACGGCGCGGAGGCGATTGCAACAGTAAGGGCCCGACCGGTCGACCTCGTCCTTTGCGATATCCGAATGCCCGATATGGCGGGTCCCGACGTCGTCCGCGAACTCAAGGCCATTCGACCCGACATCGGTGTGCTCTTCATGACCGGGTATGCTGGAAGCGCATTGCCGCCTGAAGTCGCCTACGACCCAGACCTCGTCATCCAAAAGCCCTTCGGACCCGACGAGCTCCACGAACGAATCACCAAACGACTTCCGAGAGCCAAGCCAAGCCTGGGCTGACGAGATCCCCGAGCCTCACCGGCGATCGACCTCTGGTGCGATCTCGACGTACGATCTCGCCATGGCGAGCCAAACAGTCGAATCCTCGTTCGAGTCGGTGGCCCAACTTCCTGAGAGCCTCCTTCGGGGCCTGCTCGATCGGGGAGACGCTCAGGAGCGGGTTTGGGCGGCCTGGGCGCTCGGCACACGCCTTGGAGCGGCCTTCGCGATCGAAGCCGAGCCACACGCCTCGCACGACCCTGATCCAGGAGCCCGCCGGCACCTCATCGTCGTCTTGGCAGGGTACGGACGCCGACAGGCCCTCTGCGTGCTCGCCCGCTTCGACCCGAGCAGCCGAGTGCGGGCGACGGCCTGCCAGTATCTGCTGAAGATGGACGGGAAGGTCAGCGAGGAGGTCCTCGACAGACTCCGCGTCGATGACTCCATCGTGCGCCAGGCGATCCTCACGTGGGCTCCGCCCAGCGCCATCGAGGTGGATGAGCTCGAGCGGGCCTTCGTAGACCGCGACGAAGCCGTGCGAAGCCTCGTCCTCGAGTCCCTCGGATCCTCTGCGCGAACGCCATGGCTCGGCGACGCTCTCGAACACGAGCGCTCGCGGCCCGTGCGCCGACGGATCGTGGAGCTCCTCGTTCCTCGGGCGGACGGAGTCCGCCTGGCGCTGGTCGCCGCCCACCGATCCCCTCATCGAGCCAAGATCCTCGAAGCGCTGGGCTCGACGAAGGTTCGGCTCCCGTGGTCCGAGCTCTTGAACGTCGCGGACCATCTGAGCCTCGACATCGCTCGGTCGGTCCTCGCTCTGGCACGTCCAGAAGAAATCGACAGCGCCTGGCTCATGGGCACGCTGGAGCGCGCCGCCAGCGACCCCCGACATCCGGAGGCCCGACCCGTCGCAGAAGCGGCCCTCGCGCTGCTGGAAGGCAGAACCTCGCTCGGAGCCGACGTCAAAGTGCGCGCACGAGGATGCGCCGAACGCGCGATTCCAAGGGGCACCGCGCTCGCGGTTCGAAACTTTCGCTGAGAGGGAGAAGCAAAGGGGCGCGAGCGCGCCCCTCAGATCACTGCAGACAGATGCCTTGAGTGCCTTCGGTGAGGCCCGTGACGGCCTGACAAGTCGTGCCGGCCTGACCCGCGCATCCGGTCGCCGGAGCCGCTGGGTCGGTCGTGCAACCAACGAGGCACATGCCCCGCTCCTGACCAGGCTGCCCGAAGATCACACAGAGCGCCGGATCCTCGCAGCTCCCCGCACCCTGAGCAGCACAGTCCGCGAACGTCGCCGGCGGCGTGATCCCGCCTTGGCCGTTCGAGCTCGCGACCGTGACCGCCACTCGCGGTGGATCTCGGTAGGAGCAAAGCGAGGTCCCTTCGAGTCCGAGCGCAGCCAGGTCGTTGCAGCCCCGATCGGCACCGGCACAGTTGTCCGGGAACGACGAGCACGCCGAGCTGCAGATTCCGAACGTGGGCGCGGCCGCACACACCATTTGACCACCGAACGTGATGCACGTGTTGCCTTGAGCCGCATCGCACTGCGCGTTGGTCGTGCATGTCACCGGGTTGCCGTTCCCGTCTGTCTGCAGGTCGGGAATCTGGGTGCAAGAAAGCTGGCCACCTTGCGCGGCGATCGCCGAGCTGCAAGCCCAGTTCTCGGTCGGACGGCATCGCTCGAGGCACATGCCGATCGTCTGAGCCTGGTCGAGCGGCAAACAGGTCGTGTCGTGGGACTTGGCGTCGCACTGCTTCGTAGAATCTTGCGGCGCGCAGCCGTCACCCGGGAGCAGGTGCCGCTCGCTGCACACGCCTTCGGCCATCGTCGCCGTCGCCGTGTCCGCGAAGATCGGATTGCAGAAGGGATGGTCGGCCGGGCACGCGCCGCGCTCGTCGGCGGTCGTCCACGTGCAGTTCGGACGCGGCACCGCCACGCAGGTGTTCGTGTTCAAATTGCAAGCGAGGCCCGCCGTGAGGTCGCAGCCGATCATTCGGCCCTGTGCGTTCGGGAGGAGGTCACACGCCCCGCCCGCGGGGTTCGCGGTGTCCACGCAGCCCATGACCTCGGTCGGCTCCGGATCACCCTGGAACTGAACGAGGCCAATGTGGCCGCAGCGAGCGTTCATGCGGTTGCTGCCCGCACACTCCGCGTCCGTCGTACACGCCCGGAAGCAAATGCTGCCGCCCGCACCGAGCGAAATACCACCAAGCCCCTGATCACACTGGTCCGTGTTGCCAGGGCGCCAGGTGCAACCTTCGGTTCCCGGCGTGCACCCGGGCGTCACCGTGGCATCCGGGTTCGTCGTCGTCGCGTCCATGCCGGGGTTGGTCGTCGCGTCCATCCCCGGATTGGTCGTCGCGTCCATGCCGGGGTTGGTCGTCGCGTCCATCCCCGGATTGGTGCCTGCGTCGACGCCCGTGTCTTTCTTGACGGAGGCGTCGGTCTTCGTGTCGGTGTCGCCGCCGCAGCCGACGCTACACAAAGCGCCGGTCACCACGAGCGACGCCATGAACCATCCCTGCTTCATTGATCGTCCTTCCTTCATCGCGAGCGCCCTGCGCTCATGGGCCTAAAGGCCCGGTCTCAAGCCCCGCTGCTTGTCAAGGGCGTGCGGAACAGTCAACCGTCCTTCCTACCGACATGAGCGCCGATCTGGCCCGACCGAAGCTGCTCGTGCTTCTGCGGCATGCAAAATCGAGCTGGAAACATTCGGACCTCGCCGACCTCGACCGCCCGCTCAACAAACGAGGTCGGGTCGCCGCACCGCGCATCGGCCTGTGGCTCAAGGAAAAGCGCATCGTCCCCGATCGAATCCTCTCCTCACCCGCCCGAAGAGCGATTGACACAGCCGAGCTCGCTCTTTCCGCGCTCGGCTCCCATGCCGCCGCCGAGCTCGAGCCCGCCCTCTACCTCGCCGAGCCCGCCCAGATCTGGGACGTCATTCGCGCGCGGGGCCACGAGGCTCGCTGCCTCATGATCGTCGGTCACAACGAGGGCATGGAGGAGCTCGTCAGCGAGCTCGCCTCCGAACCCGTTCGCTTCCCGACGGGCGCCGTCGCCGTGGTCTCCGTCCATGCCGACGACTGGGCCCGCGCAACCCGCGACCGGGCGACCGTCATCGAGATCTGTCGTCCAAAAGACCTCGCGGCTGGACCGTAGACGCGCAAGAACGGCTCTCGGCCCACCGCGCGGCGCAATTTCAATGATCCCGTCGCGGAGCCCGGTTCCGGCGAAAAACTTCGCCTCTCCAACGCGATTCACACAGCCGCGAGCCCAATCCCGAAGTTTTCAGCAAGCGGCGCGGGAAAGCGCGCAGTCGATTCGCCGCGCCGCCGTCCCGAATCTGAAACGCGAATCGGCCCACGGATTGCACCGCGTGGCCCTGCTCACACACAGCAAGGAGGGATCATGTCGATCATGAGCCTGATTCGCCGCGACCCGGACGATTCGTTCTCGTCGCTGCAAAAAGAGATGAACGACGTCTTCGCGCGCTTTTTCGCCCGCGGAGACGCCAAGTGGCCCGAGTTGCCAACTCTCAAGTTCGTCCCGAACGTGGAGCTCACGGAGTCGGACAACGCCATTCAGGTCAAGGCGGAGGTCCCCGGACTCGACAGAAAGGACATCAAGATCACACTCACCGGAGACGTCCTCACGCTCTCGGGCGAGAAGAGGGAAGAGAGGAAAGAGGAAAAAAAGAACTACTACCGGCGTGAGTGCAGCTACGGCGCCTTCGAGCGCTCGTTCCAACTCCCGGCCGACGTCGTTCGCGACCGCATCGAGGCCAACTTCAACAACGGCGTGCTGCTGATCAGCCTCCCGAAGACGGAGCAGGCCAAAAAACCCTCGAAGACCATCGAGATCAAGTAGGTGACGGCATGCTCGTCCATGAGTTGATGAACCGACCCGTAGTCACTTGCAGCATCACCGAGTCGATGAACGAAGCCGCGCAGCGCATGTGGGAGCGAGACTGCGGCGTGCTCCCGGTCGTCGATGAGAGCCTCAAGGTCGTCGGAATCCTCACCGACCGAGACATTTGCATGGCGGCCTTCACTCAGGGGCGCCCGCTCGCCGAAATCTCCGTCGGCGTAGGCATGGCCCACGACGTCGTGTACTGCCGCGAGGCCGACGAGCTCCAAGAGGCCGAGCGCGCGATGAAATCACACATGGTGCGCCGACTCCCCGTCCTCGACGCCGAAGGCCGGGCCGTAGGAATGATCTCCATGAACGACCTCGTGCGCTTCGCCCAGAGCCGCCCGCGCCGGTCGATGGACCGAGAGGTCGTCGAGAGCCTCGCCTCCATCTCGGCGCCCCGCGCCGCCCTGCAAGTCGCGCCCACCAACTGAGCCCATCGCGCGCCTCGCGGATTGTCGCACTCAGTTGGAGACTGGGAAACCGCGCTTCTCGAGCAGGGCCCGCACCTCCGGATCACGGCCCCGAAACTTGCGGTACGCCTCGGCTCGATCCGTCGAGTTGCCGGGAGCCAAGATGAGCTTCCTCAGCTTGGCGGCGATCGTCTGATCGAATACGTCCCCGGCTTCCACGAACGCCTGCCGCGTGTCCGCGTCCATCACCTCGGACCACAAGTAGCTGTAGTACCCCGCAGAGTACGAATCGCTCGTGAACAGGTGGTTGAACTGCGGAAGCCGATGCCGCATCGCGATCTCCCTCGGAGCGCCGATTCTGGCGAGGGTCTCCTTCTCGAACGCCTTCGGGTCCACCGCAGCGTCCGGCCGCGTGTGAAGCTCCATGTCGAGAATGGCCGACGAAAGGTACTCGATCGTCGAGTAGCCCTGATTGAACTTGTTCGACGCGTCGATCTTCGCGACGAGCGCTGCCGGCATCGACTCGCCCGTCTTCACGTGCCGAGCAAACCGATCGAGCACCGGTCGAGTCAGCACCCACTGCTCGTGAACCTGCGAGGGATACTCCACGAAGTCACGCGGTGTCACTGCCAACCCAGGGTAGTTGACCTCCGACAACAGCCCGTGAAGCGCATGGCCAAACTCGTGAAAGAGCGTCTCCGCGTCGTCGAGTGAAATCAGCACGGACTCTCCAGGCGCTCCTCTGACGAAGTTGTTGTTGTTCGAAGTGATCGGTGTGATCTTCGTTCCCGTGAACGTCTCGTGTCGCCGATACCCAGACGCCCACGCCCCCGATCTCTTCTCCGGCCGCGCGAAATAATCGCCGTAAAATAATCCCACGTACGAACCGTCGCCTTTGTTCCGGACCTCGAATACACGAACGTCGGGGTGAAAAACTGGGACCTTGCCGGAAATTTCCAGAAACTCGAGTCCGTACAATCGCTCGGCCATCCAGAAAGCGGCCTGAATCATGTTGTCGAGCTGAAAGTACGGCTTGAGCTCCTCCTGATCGAGGTCATACCGGGCTTTTCTGACTTTCTCCGCGTAATACAAATAATCCCACGGCTCGAGGGTGATGTCCGAGCCCTCCGACTTGGCCACCTGAGCCATGTCGGCCACTTCTTCGCGAGCTCGCGCGACCGCCGCGGGCCAGACTCGCATCATCAACGCCTGCGCGTTCTTCGGATCGACCGCCATCGTGTCGGCCATTCTCCAATGGGCATGCGTTGGATAGCCGAGCAGCGCGGCGCGCTCTGCTCGGAGCTTCACGATCTTCGCGATCGTCGAATTCGTGTCGTTCTCGTTGCCATTGTCTCCACGCCCCTTGAACGCCTTCCAGACTCGCTCTCGAAGGTCCCGGCGCTTGGACGAAGTCAGAAACGGATCCACACTCGAACGTGTATTCACGACCGCCCAATTGTCTTTTAGCCCGCGCTCCAGCGCCGCCGCCTTGTACCCCGCCCGAAGCGACTCGGATAACCCATCGAGGTCCTCTGCCCCGAGCACGATCCACGTGTTCTCGTCAGCCAACACCTTGTTGCCAAACTCCGTGAACGCCACCGCGAGCTCCTGGTTGATGGCCCCAAGTCGCGCTTTGCCCTCCGGAGATAGTTTGGCTCCCGTGCGCACGAGCTCCTCGTACTTTCGCTTCACCAACCGGGCCTGCTCCGGAGTCAGGTCCTTGGACGACTCATGCACTGCCGAGATGCGCGCGAAGAGCTTCTCGTTGAACGAGATCCGATCGTACGCCGCCGCGATCTTCGGCGACCACTCGGCGTCGACTGCCTGAATTTCCTTGGAATTCAGATTGCCCGTCATCACGCCGAACAAAGTCTCTGCTCGAGTCAGGAGACGTCCGGAGTCTTCGAGCGGGACCATCACGGTCTCGAAGGTCGCGGCCCGTGTGTCGTCCGCGATCGCCTCGATCTCCGCGTCCATGAGGGCGATCGCTCGCTCGAACGCCTTCGGAAATCGGTCCGCTCTGACCTGGTCCCACGGGGGCACGCCGCCATATGGGCCTCGCCAATCCGCCAGAATGGGATCCTCTCGAGCCTCCGAACGCAGAGTCGCAACGTCCCGCCCGCCCGGCGTCGCACAGGCACCCACGGTTGCGACCAAAATCAACCAAACCGTCTCATCGAGCGCTCTCGTCACACCGGGCGTGTCCCAAAACGGAGCGTCCCTGTCAAACGCTCGCTGAGTACGTACGACCTCAGTAGTGAGGCGGCTTCTCCGACGGCGGGAGCTCCTTGGTGCCGTCCTCGACCTCGAGCAACCTCCGCGCGAGTTGCTCGACGCGCTTCTCCAACACATCGATCGCCCGTTGCTGCCCCACCACCACTTGGTTGAGCTGCTGAATCAAGTCCTCCTGGTACATGACCTTCTCCTCGAGGGTCGTGATCCGTTCTTCCATGCCGCGCCATACCACGATTGCTTCAGCGCCCCCGAGCCTTCTGGAGAGACCGGACGTACCGGCCGTGCAAGCTCTTGAGGAGCACCAGATCCTGGTGAACCGGGCCGTTGAGCTCGTTCTTGGCCAACAGGCTCTCGATCTTCTCTTCGACCAACGAGATGCGGAGCTGCAACTCGGGGGAGCTCAACGCGTCCACGCTCCCGGCGCCCTCCCGTACCAGCCGCATCACACTCTCGTGGGCTCCCCGGTGCGCGGCCCGCTGCGCAACCGCTCGATCCCAAAGTTGCCGAATCCAACCCACCCGATCGGTGAGCAGCACGCGGTGCTCCTCTCGCTCGAAGAACGGGCTCGACTCGTTCGGCTTCAAGCGCTCCAACATCACGAACGGCAACATCGCGCGAACGTCGGCGCTCGAAACCGCGGACTCACCCCGAAAAAAGGCCAGCGCCTTCGAAAAGTGAATGAGCGCCTGATAGGCCCGCGCCGACGACCCGCTCTCCGTCTGAGTACAAAGATTCGCGAGCTTGTCGAGCGGGCAGTCCTCGTTGCACACGTGACCCACTCTCCTTCCAGAGAGGTGAAGGGTGTCCTTGGTCATGCCCTCGATCCGCGTCGACGCTCGACGGCAAAACTCGAGCTGGCCCAACAAGAACCCGAGAGTCTCCATGACCTCGACCGGAATTGGAACTGCCCGCACCGCCTGCTCGGCCCGGTCGAGCTCTTCGGTCGAGAAGATCAGATCAGCCGGGATCGAGGACTCCGGATCCTCGGACGTCTCGATGCGGTAAGCCAAAGACGCCAAGAACGCCGCATGAAACGGCGTGGAGCTGACCACCGCGTCCATGCGGTCGCGTAAAGCTTCGATGACGGGAAACGTACCGCCCCCGAGATCGTCGTTGGCTGTCAAATACCAAGCTGCGCGTCCCGCCTCGGTGACTTGCTCGTACATCTCTGCGTAGCCCTCGGCCATGAGCGACAAGAGCGCGGATTGAGTCTTCGTCGGGATGCGGTTGTACTCATCGATGACTTTGACTCGCATGCCGATCCACGAACGCCATGAGACCGTCACGTCCTCGGACCGCTCGGCTCGCACCAGCGCACTCGGCAGCGGGCTCCCGAGCAAATCGGCGTTGGTGAGTTGGGGATGCCCGTGCTGGATCGAACGGCGCATTTGTTCGATCGAATAGCCCGACAACAAACCCATCAGCGTGGCCACGCTCGTCTTTCCGCGACCGGTGCCTCCGACGAAGACCAAACGCCGACGCACCACGAGATTGAGCAACGGCAGCAACACGAAGGAGGCGTAACTCGGTCCGTTGCTGACTTCGACGAACTCCGCGCCCTTTCCCAACCGAGTCGGAGACCCCACCTCGAGGTCTGCGTAGGGCGTCCGAATCGCATGCTCCAAGATCCACGTGTACGCGCTCTGAAGCTTCTGGGCCAAGGGAGCGGCGCGACGCGGCCGAAGCGTGATCCGGTCTCCTTCGACCTGAGCGCGACCTCCGAGCCACCGGTCGACGAGCGCCTTGGAGTCCATGGCTCATTCTGACTGGTGGAGCCCACCGGTTCAAGCCGGTCCGCCCCGAACCGAGGCGAGGCCTTCGAGTTATGCGGACATCAAGGAGCGAGGCTGATTTGGAGGAAGTAGCTCTGAAGCGACGACGGCGGGCTCGGGTAGTTCCAATACTCCACCTCGACGTAGTACACGCCCGCTGCCAACGACCGAGTGATCAGCGAACAGTAATTCCCTGGAGACGCGTCGTCGTTTCGCACCAATCGAACGCCCGCAGCATCATACAAGGCGACGGCGGTATCGAGACCAGCGGCCGGCGGGCAGATCGATGCCGGATTTCCCGCCTGACTGTAGGTATGCGCAGTCAGATTCAGCGTCTGCCCCGTCGGCACCTCGAACCGAAAGAAATCCTGGTCCGCCACCCCAGCCGGATGCGAACCCGAAATGTGGACCTCGCCGGCGCTGACGAGCCCCGAGTCATTCGCGGTCGCCGTCGAGTTGTTGGGTTCGACCTCGGCGACGCCCTCGAATACGCACAGGTCGGAACATCCGTCGCCAGAAATCGAGTTGCCGTCGTCGCACTCTTCGCCCGTCTCGAGCACCCCATTTCCACACCCCGGATCGAGGATGATGATGTCCATCTCGACGAGGTGCGTGGCGAGCTCCGTAATCGGTTCGACCACCAGATAATACGACCCCGCGAGCAACGATGTCGCTTCCGTACTCTCTGGAACGAGAATCGCCGCGCACGTCCCCGGCCCGCCTACCGTGGAGCTCACGAGCTCCGTGAAAGTCGAATCGAGCAACCGCAGCCGGGTGCCGTTCGTACACGCGCCGACGTCCCCGACGTCGTGAGTGATCGCTTCGATCGACTGACCTGCCGTGACGACCACCTCGAACACGCGCACTGCACCTGCGCTCAGATCCGCCGACACGGTCTGCGACGTCGAAACAGACCCTGCGACCTCGTAGGTGCAGTCTGCGGCGCAACCATCCCCACTCGAGATGTTGCCGTCGTCGCAGACCTCGCCGGGCTCCAGCAGACCATTGCCGCAAATGTCCGCCTCGGTCCCGGAAATCAGGAGGTCGAAACGAGGAATGACGTTGTTGTTACCGTAGTCGACGACCCGCAAGAAATACCGACCTGCTCCGAGGCGGTAGTCGGAAATCAGCGAGCAGTTCCCGATCCCACCGTCGTCGTTCGAGGTGAGCAGTCCCCCTTGACTATCGAGGAGGTCGACCAACGTGTCGACCGAGGCGCAAGTCCCTGCCAGCGCGTCTTCGAAAGTCTCCGCGTGAAGGTACATCGGCTCGTCGATTACCAGCTCGAACGTGCGATGACCACCCACGGGTGCGATGGAGCTCGTGAACACCTGGGCTCCGCCCGGCACCGGGAACAAATAAGAGGCGTCGACCTCGTTCTCGCAGGCCGCCGAGCAACCGTCGGAATCCGCAAGATTTCCATCGTCGCACTCCTCGCCGGCTTCGAGCAGCGCGTTCCCGCACACGTCGGCCGCGATAGCCTCGAAGACGATCTCGTAGGTCGGGATCGTTCCGTCGTTTCCGAAATCCTCCACTGTCAACAAATACGAACCGACTTCGAGCCGGCGACCCACGATCAACGAGCACGTCCCGACCCCGTCATCATCATCGGTATCGACCGTGTTGCCTTGGGAATCGTAGAGCCGAACGACCGAGTCGAACGTACAAGTGCCCGCGACCGAGTCGCTGAAGGTCTCGACCCTCAAAATACCGACCGTCCCCATTTCGATGCCGTACCGATCGATGGTCCCCGCGACGAGGATCGAATCCACGAAGGACTGTCGACCGCCCGGGTTCGGATACGCGTACAGCCCGATCACTTCGATGTTGCAGAGCGGGTCGCAGCCATCGCCAGAATCCAGATTTCCGTCGTCGCACTGCTCCGTCCCCTCCGAGACAGCGTTGCCGCACCCTGGGCTCACCACGTCGACGTCGAGGTAATAAACCTCCGCTCCCGGCAGAAGGTTGGTCGGCGTCACCGCCAAATAGTAACGGCCCGCGGCCAACGACCTGACCTCCGGATCCAAATTCGGATGCAAGCTCGAACAGGCAGCGCTCCCAGACCCACCAGAGGCGTGAGCGAGGACCGTTGTCCCGTCCGGGCCGAAGAAAGTGAGATCGAGCGGCTCGAGCTGGCACGAGCCCACGACCTCCGTCGCGACCGAAGCAAGGACGTGGCCGCCGTCCGAAACGCCTACCGCATAGAAGTCTGTAACATCGCTTCCGCCGATCGTGCCGATGTATCGGGCCGGCAGCGCCGTCTGCGCAGTCGTGTAGACGTCGTTCGGCTCCGCCTCAGCGAGACCTTCCGCGCGACATTGAAAGTCGCACCCATCGCCGTTGGTCGAGTTTCCGTCGTCACAAGTCTCCCCCGCTTCGAGCACTCCGTTGCCACAACCCTCTCCTTCCAACCGCACCACGAGAGTGAATACAGGGATCGACGCGCCGGCGACATAAGGCGTCACGTGCAGAAAATAGGTTCCGGCCTCGATCGCTCGGCTCGGGATCAACGAACAATGCCCGACCCCGCCCTCGTCATCGCGTGCGACGACGTTCCATTGATCGTCATACAGAGTGACGACGGTGTCCGATTCGTTCGCGCTGGCCGCCGCGCAATCCGGCGGACCAGGCACGAACGTCTCTGCGCGGAGATAGCCTCGCGCACCCATCACGATCTGAAAGATCGCGGAGCCTCCAGCAGGAAACCCACCCGTGGCGGACTGATTTCCTGCTTGTGGACCGATGAAAGATCCGACGATTTCGAGCTGGCAGCTGGAGTCACAGCCGTCGCCAGCAACTCCGTTGCCGTCGTCGCAGGCTTCTCCGGAGTCGCGATAGCCGTTTCCGCAGCCGGGTGCGATCGTCGCCGCGAAGAGGTGGTAACGCGGAAGGTCCGCGGGATCTGTTCCCATCACGCGGACGTAATATGTTCCTGCCGGCATCTGGACCGTGGTCGTGCTCGTGGTGGGCCCGATCAGCTCACACACACCCGGAGTCGGTTGCCCACTCGCCAACCAACCCTCACTTGCGTCGAATAGGCTCAGCGTCGGCCGATTCCCTGGGGCACAGCCGGCCGGGCCCGGCGAAGTGACAGATACTTCGAGATAGTGCCCCGCGGGAACCGCGATGGCATACCAATCAGCGTCACCCGCCATCAACGCTCCGCGAAGGAAAACCGGCAGCGCCATCGGATTGGCTTCTGCTAGCGTGTCGTTCGGCTCTCGCTCGAGCTCCCCTTCGAAAGAACAGGTCGCAGAGCATCCGTCGCCCGAATCCAGATTCCCGTCGTCGCAAGACTCGCCGATGCGAGTCTCCTCGAGTCCGTTGCCACACTCGGGGTCGCGAACCTCGATGAATACGACGTAGTCCCCGACGCTGGTGTTGTAGGGCGAGACCTCGACCAAGTAGTCGCCCGCTTCCAAATCACCCACGGCCAGGCTCGAGCAAAACTGTCCGCCCGTGCCGCCGTCGTCGTTGCGGGCGACGACGTTGAGTTGGGAGTCATAGACCGTGATGATCGAGTCCACCACGCACTCGGTATGAGCGACGATCCCCTGTCCATCGGCTACGGAAACCAAGAACCAGTCCGACTCACCCTGCACGGAGATGCGGCCGGCCACGCCGGTACCATCACCCGCCAACACCATTGGCGAGGTCGAGGAGGTGTTCACGTCCTTGGCGATGAACGCCCGCACCGAAATCAGGACCGACGTAGCCTCGGAAACGGCATTCGTGGCGTGTAACTGCAGGGTCGCCGCCCCGGTCACGGGCAGCGCATACTCTCCGGAGGCCGTTCCGGGAAATCCGGAGTCGATCACTCCGTCGACCCAAAGCTCCACGTGGTCCGCGCTCGACGTGGACCAGGTGACCGTCACGACCGTCGATGTGCCTACGTAGCTCGATGGGTCCGCGCTGAGCTCGACGATCGTCGCAGGAGCGTGAACCCGAACGTCGACCACCTGAGTCGCCTCTCCGAACGCGTTGGTGGCTCGAAGGGTGAACCGCTCAGTGCCCGTGCTGGTCAACGTGACACTCAGCGACCCTGTTGCCGCGATGGTACCGGTGCCGGCAAAAAGGTGCGCTCCGGTACGATCCGAGATTTCGATACCGGTGGCACGGTCCGTGGTCCAACTCAGAGTGGAGCTCCCGCCGACGAGCACCTCCGAGGGCGCCGCGCCGAAGCTCACCACCGATACGGTCGGTATCTCCACGTTCACCGTCACCATCGACGTACTCTCTCCGGCCGGATTTTTCGCCGTAAGCGTGTAACTCACCATGCCGGCCACGGTCGATGAAGTCGTGAAGCTCCCGCTCGAAGCGGACGAACCGTGCAAAACGCGCCCACTCTTCGAAATCTCGATCCCATCGGGTGCATTCGAGACATCCCAAGCCAACACGAAGCTCGCCCCCACGTCGACCGTCGATGGCGTCGCCGTGAACGAATTGATATGGGCGCCCTCGGGTGGGTTGACCGTCAGCGTGACCATCGCCGTGTCCGACTCGGACTGCTCGTTGGTCGCGGTGAGCGTGTACGTCGTGTTCGCAACCGGTGACACCGAGCGCGAACCGGTGAGCTCCGATCCCCGATAGACTTCCTGAGCTCCGTCCGAAATTACGAGCTGAGTTGCCCGGAGTACGGCCCATTCGAGAGTCGCCGATCCTCCGATGTCGATGGCCATCGGCGTCACCGTGAACGAGCTGATCGAAGGCGCCGTATTCACGGCTACGCTCACGGTGCGGGTGACTGGCCCGCCGACACCTGTCGCCTCGAGTGTGTACGTCGTCGTCATCGTCGGCGACACCATCACGCTGCCTGAAAGCTCCGTCGTGGAGAGCACCTCCGTGGGTCCTGCGGTGATCTTCGCGGACTCTCCGTTTCGGACCACGTACGAAAGCGTCGACGATCCTCCGAGATCGATGGATGTCGGGTCGGCCGCAAATGTCTCGATCGAGACGTTGAGGACGGCTGGATCGACTTCGACGATGAGGTCGCGCGTCGTCACTCCTCCCTCACCCGTGGCCGACAGCGTGAAAGTCGTACGCTCAGTCAGTTGGGAGGACGTCGCGGTGCCCTTCAAAATCGCGGTCGTCGCGAGCACCGAGCCCCCTGGGCTCGAGTCGATCTTCACACTCGTCGCGTCCTTGACCTCGTAGGTCAGGAGCACGGAGCCGCCAGATGTGACTCTGGACGAAGCCGCAGTGAACGTGACGATGCTCGGCTTGGGCTTTGCCGGCTCCTCGTCGTCTCCGCAGCCATACGCAGCGAACATGGACGCGAGCGCGGTCAACCCGATCGGAAGTCTGAAGGATCTCATTAGGGTCTGGCTCGATAACATGGACTCGGCAGGGCTGAAAAGGGTTGAAACGGAGGTCGTCGATTTCGATGGAACCGAGGCGCGGCGAGTGGGTGTCGATCCAACCGGCTCGGGTTGCGCGCCAAAATCGCCCTCATTGTCGCACTCATCGCGTCCGGCCACGAGAAATGGCCGAGTCGAAGGGGGATCGTGCCATGCGCCGGCAGGTTTGATAACGTGCGCGCGTGAAGTTGCAGACCGTGGCCGAGATCATGAATCGCGTGGAGGTCTCCGACGAGCCGGTCGTGGCGTTCGACTGCGATGGCACCCTTTGGTCCGGCGACGTGGGTGAAGATCTGTACGACGAACAAGTACGCTCTGGGTTGTTTCGGCCCCTTGCGTACGAAGCGATGCGGGCAGAAGCCGTGAGGCACGGCTTCGACCCGTCCGGCCCCGCGCCCGAGCTCGCCCGACGCCTCCATGCGTTGGAAGCGCGGGGCGAATATCCCCAAGAGCAGCTCTACGAGCTCATGGCTTGGGCCTTGGCAGGCCACACCCGCGCGGAAGTTCGGGCGACCGTCACGGACGTCCTCACTTCGGCCAAGATCATTCAGAGGGTACGGCCAGAGACGCGCGAGCTGCTCTCTCGCCTGCGTGGGCGGGGGTATCGACTGATCGCCGTGAGCGCCTCGACACGCCCCCTCATCGAGGTCGCGCTCGAGCTGCTCCGCATCGAGACCCACACCATTTGCGCCGCCACGCCTCTGTGGGCCGAAGACCTCATGCTGCCCGATGTCCATCGCCCCATCCCCTACGGCCCTGGAAAGGTGCACACGCTCCGCGAGGTCGTCGATGACACGAGGGTCGCCGTGGCATTGGGGGACAATGGCTTCGACGCCGATATGTTGCGGCTCGCGAGGGTGCCCATCGCCGTACATCCGAAGGACGCGCTCCGCGCCGCCGCCCATGACATCCCCGGCCTCGTGGAGCTTGACGCGCGCGACGGCTAGATCGACAACCGCACCGTGCCGTTCACCGCGCGCGTCCACGGCGAGCACTTCACCTTCCCGACGTTGAAGGACGTCCTCGCTCGCGCCAACGAGCTCCGCTCGGGCGACCGCCAGGCCGGGCTCGCCGCCCGCTCGATGCGTGAGATGGCCGCGGCCAAACGCGTGCTGGCCGAGGTCACGCTCGCCCAACTCTTCGAGGCGCCTTCGGTCCCCTACGAAAAGGACGAAGTCACCCGCGTCTGCGTCGACGGGCTCGACAAACACGCCTATCAGCGCGTCTCGACGTGGTCGGTCGCCGAGCTCCGCGAGTGGATCCTCGATGACAAGACCACCGGTGAAGACATTTCCAGCACCTCCCGCGGACTCAGCCCCGAAATGGTCGCAGCCGTCGCCAAGTTGATGTCCAACATGGACCTCGTCATCGCCGGCCGAAAAATGCGCGTGGTCGTGCGCTGTAATGCGACCCTCGGGCTCAAGGGGCGAATCTCGAGTCGATTGCAACCCAACCACCCGACCGACGACGTCGCCGGAGTCCTGGCGGCGGTGAAAGACGGACTCAGCTTCGGAAACGGTGACGCGGTGATCGGTGTGAACCCATCGACTGGGAGTGTGCAGAGCACCGTCGACATCCTGAAGTCGGTGAAGGACTTGATGCGTAGATATCGAGTCCCTACTCAGAACTGCGTGCTCTCTCACGTGACCATCCAGATGGAAGCCGTCCGCCGAGGCGCTCCACTCGATCTCATGTTCCAGTCGATCGCCGGCAGCGAAGGCGCCAACCGCAATTTCGGAATTTCCGTGTCGGTGCTCGACGAAGCTCACGATCTGGCTCGGCGCGAAGGCACCGCGGAAGGCCCGAACGTCATGTACTTCGAGACCGGGCAAGGCACCGCGCTCTCCGCCAACGCCCACCACGACACCGATCAAGTCACGATGGAAGCGCGCGCCTACGGGTTGGCCCGTCGCTACGAGCCTTTCCTCCTGAACTCGGTCGTGGGATTCATAGGTCCTGAGTACCTGCGGGACGCCAAGGAAATCACTCGCGCGGGCCTCGAAGACCACTTCATGGGAAAGCTCAGCGGCATCTCCATGGGTTGCGATGCCTGCTACACCAACCACGCGGTCGCCGATCAAAACGACCAGGAGAACCTCGAGATGCTCCTCGCGTCCGCCGGCGTGAATTATCTGATGGGCATCCCGATGGGCGACGACGTGATGCTGAATTACCAGACGACCTCGTTTCACAATAACGCCGCTCTCCGCGAAATCTACGGGCTCAAGCCCACGCCTGAGTTTGAAGCCTGGCTCGAACGCATGGGGCTCTGGCGCAACGGCCGACTCACCGACCGCGCGGGCGACCCGTCCGTGTTCGAACGCGAGTTCGGGGGATCCAGATGAACGACGACCTCAGAGCCCTGATTCGAAGTGTCGTCGCCGACGTGATCAAAGAAGTCGTCGCCGAGTCCACCCCCGAAGAGCCGGAGCCTCCCCCCGCCCTCGTTCGTGGCCCAAAACATCGCCAAATGCCGCCTTGGCGCTCGACCGGTGCCGTGGAGCAACTTAGAGGCTCCACACCAGCTCGCATCGCCACCGGCCGCACCGGCGCCCGCTACCTCACCGAGAGCTACCTCGGCCTGCGCGCCGACCACGCGATCGCCATCGACGCGGTGGAATCTCAGATCACCGAAACCTGGCCCGGGCAACACGGGTTCCTCGCCCTGCGAAGCCGCGCCAGAGACCACCAGGACTTCCTCCTCCACCCCGATCACGGAAGGCGCCTGGACGACACTTCCCGTGCCAAGTGCGACAAAGAAGCCGACAAAGGCGCCGACATTCAAATCATCGCCGGCGATGGGCTCTCTGCCATCGCTTTGATGGAGAATGGTCCGCCGCTCATCGACGCCCTCCAGAGAGAGTTTGCGGCCGCTGGCTTCCGCGTGGGGCGCCCCTTGTTCGTGAAGTATTCACGAATCGGAGTACAAGACGAAGTCGGAGTCATTACTCAGGCCAAAGCGACGGCGATCATCGTCGGCGAAAGGCCTGGCCTCGGCACCGGCGACTCACTGTCAATCTATACAGCGTTCGGACCGAAGCTCGGGCAGGACAACTCCGAAAAGGATTGCATCTCCAATGTTCGGACCCTCGGGTTTGAACCCAACAGAGCCGCCGCGCGCTGCGCCGAGCTCATGAAGGCGACCTTCGCCGCAGGCGGGGGCGGGGTGAAGCTCGTCGCCCACGGGACCTGACTCATGCGATCACTGGTTCCTCTTCGACCCAAGATACTGACTTGTCGGCAACTCGACCAAGTGGACCCTCAGCTGGCCGCTTCCCTCGGGCTCGACCCCGCACGCCATGTCTCTGCGGGCTTCGTAACTTGCGACCAAGACGACTCGATGTACGCGGCTCTCGATCACGCGACGAAGTTCGCCGACGTCGACGTCGTCTACGCGAAGTCCTTCTACGCCGGAGCCGGCAACGCCTCCGGCCCGACCTCGGGTGAGATCCTCGGCGTCATCGCCGGTCCGCACCCCGACGAGGTCGCTGAGGGTCTGTGGGCCCTCCGAGCCGCGCTCGAAAAGTCGATCTGCTTTTACGTCTTCGAAGGCACCCAAGGTCCGGCGTTCTTTCCACACGTCATCACTCAGTCCGGCCGGTATCTGGCGCCTCTGGCCGACGTGAGCCCCGGTGAGCCGATTGCTTACCTCATCGCGACGCCGACCGAAGCGATGATTGGCCTAGATGCCGCCCTGAAACGGGCTCGCACGCGCCTGACCAAATTCTTCGGGCCGCCGACAGAAACGAACTTTGGGGGTGGGTATTTGGTGGGGGCATTGGCCGACGTAGAAGCGGCGGCTTCTGCGTTCACCGAGGCTATTCATGAGGTCGTCGGCTCACCCAAAGCGGGCATGATTCGACCTTCGCGCGAGCGCCGCTGACCGAGCTCATCCCTTGATTCGCATGCCTTCGAGCGACGACAAGTCGCGCAAGAGCACCGTCCGAACGCCCTCGTCGACCGAGCTTCGGAGCGCCTTCAGCTTGGCTCCGTCCTTGGTCTTCGTCTCCGCCGAGTACAATCGATTCGCGGTGCCAAAGTCATTCACGTGGTCGCGACCGGCTTGTCCGACCGCCGAGTTGCCATGTCCCACGAGCGACAGCGAGTCGTCCCCGTCTCCGCCGAATACCAGATTCTCTTCACCGGCCACGGCGACCTTGTCGTTTCCGCCCATCCCGAAGACCTTGTTCTTCGAGCCGACCGATCGCACCGTGTCGTTGCCGTCGCCTGCGTCCAGCTCGTTGTGGTCGCCCGCCGAGATCAGCGTGTCCGCTTCGTTTCCACCAAAGACTTTGTTGGAGTCTCCAAGACTATGGACCTCGTCCTTGCCTAGTCCCGCGTCGACGCGGTTCGAGTCGCCGAAAGAGGCAATTCGGTCATTGCCACGGCGCCCGAGCAGCTCGTTCGACTGACCCCAGCTTCGAATCGTATCGTTGCCGGTGCCGCCGTCGATCTTCGATCCACTCGACCCGTTCTGGATCGAGTCATGCCCGTCGCCGCCGAGCACCGTCGAGCGATCGCCGAAGTTGGTGATTCGATCGCGACCGCGACCGCCGCTCACGTAGGAGTCCTTGGCGTAGTTGAGGATCGTGTCGTTGCCTTGGCCGCCTTCGACGCGGACTTTCACATCCACACTCTTGTCGATCGTGATGTTGTCCTTGCCTTCGCCGCCTTTGATCGTGAGTCGCGAGAGTTGGTCTGCTGTGTATCGGTGCTTCTGGCCATTGACGTCGACTTCGTAGAGGCCGTCTCTGCCTTTGCTGACGCGGATCTTGTCGTCGCCTTTGCCGGCATCCAATACCGTCGGGGCGCGAAGCGTGGGGAGCGGGAGCGATTTCGTGGTGTCGGGCTTGGGGTGGTTGAGTTTGCCGATGGTCGTCATGGTGAGTCCTCCTTGGGAAGTTGGAGCTTCCCAAAGCACCTCCGCGACCAAGACGCGCTAACCCAATTTCATTGATGATTTCCGTTTTTGTCCGGCACCACCGGCCGTTCGTTCGGCCCCCGTCCGTTCGTTCGGCCCCCGTCCGTTCGTCCGGCCCCGCCGGCCTGGCGGCCCGCCGCCTCCGACCCTCAAGGCTTCTTCTGATACGCCCCGAGCTCCCCGCTGACGTATCCGAACATCAACGCGCGCCCGGCGTCGGTGGGGCGGTCGCTGAGACCTGCCGCGAGGATCTTCTCTTCGAGCGCCTCGCTCTGCGCCATGTTCCGGTTGATCGAGACCTTCGAGCCCGCCTCGCAGTACTTCTCGTGGAACTCGAGAATGTTCGCGCCACTCATCCGCAAACAGCCGTGCGAAGCGGCATGACCGAGCTCTGGCTCTTCGTGGGCTGGCACGCCGTGAATGTACTCGGAGTACGCTCCGAGGGAGAGTTTGAGAATACCCATCGGATTGTGAATCCCGGGCGCGACGGGCTTCGCGTTCGCCGCCCACGCGCTCGCGGGAGGGTTCCAAGGCCGTCGCGGCAAAACTTCGCTGATACGAAACGAGTTGCCGACCGTCGGATACTGAGCGGTGCCCGGTGAAGTCAAATACCGCGCGACCGGCTCGCCGGCCGAGTCGAGGACGTAAATCCGCGCCTTCGATGAGTTTGCGATGTCGACGACGATGTCGAACTGAGCCCGCTTGCTCCCCTGGGCGACCGCGGCGCTCTTGTGCGCCGTGATCGCCTCATGGGCCGCGGCGTCGAGCGCTCTGACCGTCGCTGCGTCCAACTTGCCGGTCACGGCCAGCCCCGAACGAACGCCCTGGAAACTCTTGAGCGCGGCCTCCGTCTTCGGACCGAACGCCCGGTCGACGTCCGCGGTCGTCGGGAGCAGCCCGAGGCTGTACAACAGCGTCTGAACGACCCCCACCGCGTCATTCTTCGGAATGCCACGCTTCATCGCTGGCGCAACGCCTTCTGCGATCGCGACCAACGATGGGTTGTTCTTGAAGGCCTTGGTGCCGAGGGCCGTGGAAGCGGGAAGACCGCCGCTCCGCCCCACGCCAGGGCTCGGTATCGTGCTCGGCAGCGGGGTCGTTCGCGGACCGAGAGAAGGCTCCGGAGTCGCCGGGGGAGCGACGGCGGGCTGCGCCAGAGACTCACCCGATGGTTGGATCGGCGCCACACCGTTGGAACCACCTGTAACGTTCGCGAGGGGCATGCTCCGTTATCGCACATCCGAGCCTCACGTCGCGTCTTTCGAGCCCTTGACGCGGCCAGGCCTCGGATCTATTGTTTGAACATGTTCAAAACAATGCGACGGGCCGAACACAAACCGAGCGGCCGAGGCGACGAGCGAGGACGGGCGATTCTCGAAGCGGCGCTCGCGGTCTTCCGTGAGAAGGGCTTCGAGCGCGCCACGATGCGTCAGGTGGCCGACGCGGCGCACGTCGCGGTCGGCGCCGCCTACTACTACTTCCCTTCCAAAGAGGCGTTGGTCTTTGCCTGGTACGAGCAAATCCAGGAACGGCACGCGGCCTCGTTCAAACCGACCGGCGAGCTCCAGGAACGAATTCGTCTCGCTCTGGTGACCAAGCTCGACCTCCTGAAGGAACATCGGCCGCTCCTCTCCGCCCTCTTCCAGTTCGCAGCGATCAAAGATCACCCGCTCTCGCCCTTTTCGGAGGGCTCGCGGTCCGTTCGCGCGTCGGCCATGAGTGTGTTTGAAGCAGCCATCGGTTCGGAGGTCTCGGACGCGTTACTCAAGGACCTCGTGGTCCGCTCCCTCTGGCTTGCTCACCTAGGACTCATTCTCTTCTTCATTCATGACGAAGGTGAGGCAGCGAAGACGTATGCGCTCGCTGGGCGGATGGCGGACGGCTTCGCGAAAGTCTGCGCGCTCCTCTCGCTTCCCTTCGCCGGTCCGTTTGTCGCACCCATCCTCGAGGCGCTCCTCGAGGCCGAGCTCTTGAGTTCACCTGGCATCGAGAACCCGGGCGTCTTGACGCAGACCGAGAAGCCGCGATGAGAAAGGAAGAAGTCATGTCTCAGTCCGCCGAAACCACAACTCACCCTCGACTCCAGCCCCTGTGGTATCCGCCAGCGATCGCGCACCGTCGCCCGAGCCACCTTTGGTACGTCGGCCGCGCGATCTTCGTGAGCCGTCACGACTATCGTCGGATCTTCGTCGCCTTCGTGGCCACCGGATTGATGTTGGGAATTCTCGGCAAGGCCGTCCCCGAGTTGGCGGTGCTCGAAGATGCTGCGTTCGTCGTCGCGTGGATGGGCTTGGGCCTCTTGGGTTTCTCGCTCCTCGGGTTGGCTTTGATGTACGGACGGGCCTCTCTGGGGTATTACGAAAAACTCATTCCTCCCGCATTCGATCGGGACCAACCGACCCGAGTGCTCGACCTCCATGTCGGGACCTATCGGAGCGCGTGGGCCTTGGCCGAGCTGCTTCCGAATTCGCTCGTCATGTCACTCGACGTCGCCGGACAGAGTCATGCTTCCTCCGAGCTCGCCGTGAGCGAGGTCCGCGCCCTCGAACGACCGCCCGAGAGCCACCCGAACATCCGGGCGCTCGCGCCGATCACCTTTGGACCAGAAACCCGCCTCCCGCTCGCCGATGCCAGCGTCGACCTCGCGGTGCTCGGCTTTGGGACTCACGAGCTCCCTCAGGCGGTTCGAGAGCGACTCTTGGACGAGATCGCGAGAGTGTCCAAGCCGAATGGGCAACTCTCGATGTTCGAGCATGGGATCGATCTGTTGAACTTCTTCGTCTTCGGCCCCGTGATCGAACACGTGACCCCGCGGGAATCCTGGCTCGAGGCACTCTCGAGGCACTTTTTCGACGTGAGAAGCGCCCGTCACTTTCCGGGTGTCGATCTCTTCTTCGCCCGGAACGGGAGGCCACAGTCGACTGAGTTTACGGCCCGAGGTCGAGCGCCGAGTCGCGAAGCGGAGGTCGATGTCGTCGTGGTGGGCGCAGGCATCGCCGGACTCGCCGCGGCATACACGCTGAACGAGCGCGGGCTTTCGACGTTGATCCTCGAGGCAGAAGACAGAGTTGGTGGCAGAATGACGACCGATCGCGTTCGAGGCCATGCGATCGACCGAGGAGTCACCTTGTTGGGCACCCACATGCGCGCCGTGCGAGGGCTGGCAGAGTGCCATGGGCTCGCCACGCGGGGGGAGTCCTTCGCCCTCGAAGTCGTTCGCGACGGTTCGGTGTCGAAGTATCGGGCCCGAAATCCGTGGACCCTTCTTCGAGATCACAGCTTGTCCTTCGACGCCAAGGTCGCCTTGGCTCGCCTCGCACTGGACCTCGCCCGTGCGTATGACGGGCTCCATCACGGCAGCAGCCATCGGGCCGTCGAGCGCTCCGACGAGGACGTTCGTACTCATTTCGCCCGCCTCGGTCCGGGTGGGATGGAGTTGCTCGAGAAAGTCATCGTGCCCGGCCTGCGCGGCGCGATAGGCGCCGGTATCCCGCGCACCTCGTTTCTGACCCTCGCTCAGGTGGTGTTCAACACGATGGGAATGGGGCTGTGGAACGTGGATGGCGGAGTAGATCGCATCCCTGAAAAAATTGCCTCACGACTACGCGTGCTCACCCGAGCCAGAGTCGAGCGGGTCGAGGCCATCGAGACGGCGGTGTCGTTGAGCTACTCTCGGGAAGGAAGAAGCTGCTCACTTCGTGCGAAGGCGGCTGTGCTGGCCGTCCCGGGGCCTGTCGTCCCTCGGATTTGGCCGCGCGCGCCGGCAGAAATCGCCGCGGTTTGCGCCAAAACCGAATATTCCAAGCTGGCGAGTGTGCACCTCGGCCTCGCCAAGCCTCCGCCGACCGACGCCACGGGTCGCGCCTTCGAGCGGGCCGACGAGAGTGGCGTGACTGTCTTCGAAGTCGAAAACCTACGCCGAAGATGCCCCGAGGGAAAGGGTATGGTATCCGTCTATTTCACCGACACCCCGAGTTTCTCGTCTCAGGATGCCTCCGACGAGCTGTTGGTGGCCCGCGCGACCGGGGCGTTCGTTCGAGAATTTCCGGGATCGAAAGAGGACGTGGAGCTCACGCACGTCATCCGCTGGCCACTCGCGATCGCGCAGTTTCCTGCAGGCCGAATTCGCCAGATCGGACAGCTCCTTTCGGCGCTCGAAGCCACTCGGCTGCCGGTTGCGCTCGCCGGAGATTGGCTCGACGGAGTCTCTTGTGAGTCGGCCGCTCAAACGGGACTGCGGGCGGCCGAGCGGGTCGTGGATGTCTTGGATGGGTAGCCTGCGGACGGGGCCGAGTTAGAGGAGGTCAGATTTTGACGGGGCGGGAGAATCGGCGCATCGTCGCGTCTCCGACGTCGGCGATGACTTCGCCAACCACGGCCGCGCCGGCCACGACCAGCCCATACTCACCTCGCTGCGCGCGGTGATTGAAGTCAGGCATCGCGGTCTGGTCACCGGTGGCGGCCGCGCCGAGGGCGGTCACTCCGTCGGCGGCGCCGCGAGCCAGCCTCGATGGCCGGAGTCCTTCCGCGCCAGCGAGCGCCATGGCGCCGTCGACCAAGCCAACGCCAGGAGTGGCGCTCACCAGGCCCTCCGCGCCGGCCGCCAAACCTGCGTTGGCGAGCTTGGCGCCCTTGCTCTTCGCGGGAGACTTTTCGTAGGCATCGATGCCGGCGGTCACCGCTCCGAGCACGGCGACTGACTTCGAGGCAGCACCGAGCTCTTCGGCGGCGCCTCGCGCCTTTGCTGCGGCCCCAGCGAGACCCGGTAGCGCGGCCGCCTTCGTTCCGGCAGCCTTCGCGGCTTTCTCGGCGATGTCGATGACGCCGCCTGCTTTCGAGGCGGCGTCGTTGATCTTCTCAGCAGTCAGGTGGAACTTGGATGGGTTTGGATTCTTGCCGATTGCGTTTGTCATGGTATGGAACCTCCGAAGCGCAACCCTCCGCAAGGCGCGGGCCAAGCACACTTCGCGGCGCTCGGCTCCTTTCTCCGACTTTCGTGCGGCTGCTCGTCCGGCCGCTGGTCCGGCTCCGAACGGTTCCGGACGGGTCCGCGAGCTACTTCTTCTGCCGGGTCAGCAGCGCGAACTCGAGCCGATCCTCGGCCAAGGTGAAGGCAAGAATTCTCTCGGACGAGAGCACGATCAGTCTTTCGATGTCGAGCGCCATCGGCCTCTGGAGCTCACACAAGCCGTGACCGTCGACGTACTGACCAAAGTTGCCAAATGGGTTTCCGTAGACGAACCCACCGGGGAAGGGCTCGAGCGACAGCGTCCAGAACTTCGTCGGGGACCTCACGATCGGCTCCCAGACCGCGCCCGCCTGAGCGTAAAACGCACTCTCGGCGTCACCCACCACCACATCCAAGCCGGGGACTACGGCCGCCGACATCAACCCCGTGGTCGAGCTCGTGTCCTCGAACTGAGTCGCATCGTTCGTCCAGCGAAGGATGCGGCGATCGGAAGCCAGGACCGCGATCGCCTCTCCTGGACCGATCCACTCGACGTCACCGATTTTGCGACCTCCCGACGGCGGCAGGTCGAGGGAGAGCGCAGACGCCGTCCACCCGAGTCGAGCGCCTTTGAGGAAGCGTCCTCCGGACGTGAGGAGGAAGACTTCCAACTCTCCCAACGAATCGAGACCTCCATCGAGGGCAAATGTCGTCTCGTCGGTCGACAGACCCGGACCTTCCATCACCTTGTGCAACTGCGCAGTCCGCGCGCTTTCGTCGAGACTGAGTGAGTACACACCTCCGTCGAGAGCGACGACGTGAGTCTTGCCTGGCGTCGTGAATCCGTGGACGAGGCCGCTAGCTGGGCTTGACGTCCATGTGAATCGTTCAGCGCCGCGCGCCGCGTCATACACGAAGAGCGCAGCGGCCGTCACGAGCAGGGCTCGGTTGGAATCGAGCGCAAACCCATTCGCATCTTTCGCGTCGACGTTCGTCGAGTCGAGCCGGCTCCCGAAGGTGACGCACGGAGTCGGGCGGGGAGGAAGACGGAAGCTCCGGCCCGTCGTTTCGAGTTGCTCGATCGGCAGCGACTCGAAAGCTCTACCCGCGTTGGACACGAACGCACTCTGTGGGAGATCGACCACCCGGCCCGAATCCGAAGAAACGAGCTCGCCTTCTGGTAGACCGAGCTCGTCATGAGTCGAGCGATACGCCAAGACCTCGATTCGCAGCGTCTCCTGTTCAGTTTCGACGGTGAGAATTCCGAACGGGAGCGCGGAGACACGCGCCTCGAGCAACTCACCGCCCGAGTAGGCCGCCACGACGAGGGTCGATACGGAAGCCAACTCGGGGAGAACGATGGGCAGAGTTCGTTGTCCACAGCCGCTCGAACCGCACACGAAAGCCACGAGCATGACACGCCTCGTCCGATGGAAGGAATCGCAAGGAGCGCGCGACATGCCCCAAGCTACGGAAGAAGTATTCGGTAAGACAAGGGCAGTGAGTAGCGTCCCAGCGATGGCGAGTAGTCAGTGGGGATTATCTCGCTCGACGCGAAAAATTCCCCGCAATTCCGGCGAGCACACCCGTGATTTTGCGACGAGCCCCTCGGCACGACACTTGCTCGCGCCGACTGCCGCTCAATCCACGGGAGGAACGATGGAAATCACGCGCTCGATTTCGATAAGAGGCAAGAACGAGGGAGACTTGGAACTTCGAATCCACACACTTCGCCGGGCCATCACCGCGCGTCGGGGGACGGTGTTGACGGTCGACCGAGCTCCGGGCGAGTGCTCGGCCTGGATTCAGTATCACGTCCCGCCCCTCCGCTTCGATGACCATGACGCGGCAAGCGCTGGTCCCGAGGCCGAGTAGCTCGATGGAATCGAGGAGTCGGTGGCTGTTCCGCGCACGAGATCGGCGTGAGCTCGCTCGCCGAGTCTCGATCCTGAAACGTACCGTTCGGCTGCGAGGAGGCAGGATTTTGCGGCTGACTCGAGATGAGCTCAGCGTATCGGTCGAGTTTCATATTCCAGCGGGCAGGGTTCGCGGTGCTTCGCTCGACTGAGTTTCTCGCTTCGGGAGATGAGCTCGTCTCTGAGTAGGACGGGAGAGAGAGAGAAAGAGAGAATCGGGCAGGTCACTGGCGAGCGTACGTTTTGCCGTCCACGACGATGGCGCCCTGGCTCAGCTGCATTCGCACCACATACGGGCCCTGGGAGGAGAGCAGCACCAGGTCCGAGCCAATCACCGTGTAGTCGCCTTGGAGTGAGTCTGCCGACGCGCCACCCGCTCCGCCGGCCTGCGGGACCGACACCGACACGGAGCTCTCGCGAGCGAACCGGAACTTGGAGGCTCCGTCGAAAGAGATTCGTTCTTCGTACGACGACGAAGAGCCCGCGGTGACCGAGGTCCCGGGCGAGGACCGACCCGCCCAGTAGATCCAAGTTCCGGCGAGGGCTGCCACGACCTGTTGATTGATCGTGGGCTGGCCGATTCGCACTGTTTCGGCCAGAGCCTGAGCGGCCTGTTCGAAGCGAGCAAAGTCCTGCGGGTACCCTGCGGCCAGAATCGAGAGGCCTGTTCCGAAGCTGCTGAGGAGTCCGATGTAACGAACGCGGAGAGTCTGCCCGTCTCGGGTGTAGCCGTCGCTGGCAAAGGTCACCGCGGAGAGTCCGGCGATCGTCTTGTTCTCGGGGGTGGCCGCGAAGGCCGAGAGGCCCGACGCAGTGAGGAAGCCCTGGACCGCCGTGAGCGCCTCTTGGGAGCTCCGGAAAACGGAGCGCTGCACC
This sequence comes from uncultured Myxococcales bacterium, assembly GCA_964463485.1. Classification (GTDB taxonomy): domain Bacteria; phylum Myxococcota; class Kuafuiibacteriia; order Kuafuiibacteriales; family Kuafuiibacteriaceae; genus CAYXDO01. Next base: position 62,604 of record CAYXDO010000019.1, read on the forward strand.
ACCAGAAATCCACCCTGTTGATCGGACGTGAGGATCGAGAGAGTTCCTTGCTCGCCCTTGAGCGCGAAGCCTGCCGGGGCGGTGTACTGGATGTTCCATGGGTCGGAGCTGGACACGCTCCCGCCAGGGATGGATGGGTTCGTGGCTGACTCATTGGGAGCCTCGCCCTCGGCGAGACCGGAAGCGGAGCGATCGACACCGCCGCAAGCGGCCAAGAGTGAGAGCGCGGAGGACGCGATGCGGAGACGGAGAGAGGTGAGTTGGGTTTGGATTGCGTTCGTCATGCGACAGGACAAAGCAGCTCTCGTGCCAGCAATCGGTGGCGGGGGCGGAGGGCGAGCGTTGTCGAAAAGATGTGTGATTTCGAAAGGTTGATGGGTGGGCAGGGCGTTTGGCTTCGATTTGTTGGTCCGGCCGTTCGACCTTCCGTTCGTTCATTCCGTTCGGAAGGGCGTTGGCCGGACGAATCCGGACTTCACGCGTCCTGCTGGCAAGAGGCGATCTGGGAGGCACACTGCTGGGCGAAGGTTTCTGCGGTCGCGGAGCCGTTGCATTCATAGACCGCGGCGAGCTTCCTCACGGTCTCTTGGTCAGAGCGAGCAGCGCACGCATTCACACAAGCTTCATCGGAGCACTGATTGAGACACTGATAGAGTCCGAGGCAGTTGAGCGAACCGCCGCTTGGGGCAGGGCTGGTGGGCGCCGGACTGCTGGGCGCGCTCTGGGTGGTGCCGAGGCACATGCCGAGCTCGTTCCCGCACGCCTGCTGGCAAGCGGCTCCCTGACACTGAGTGCGCCCGAGGCAGTCGAAGACCGCGCGGAGTTGCTGAAGGGCCGATGGAGAGGCCTGCTCCACACACTGGCTGGGGCAAGACTGGTCTTGGCAGGAGTTGAGGCAGCGGAGGCTTTGCTCGCAGGTCGCTGCGCCACTTGGAGATGAGGGCGCCGGGCTGTTCGGAGCGGGAGCGGCCGGGGTCGAAGGGGCGGAAGGGGCCGAAGGAGCCTGCGGGGCCGGAGCGCTCGGAGCCGTGGGACCCATGCCAGGGATGCCGGGCAGAGAAGGATTCGTCGAAGGGCTCGTCGCACCAGGAGCCTGAGCGCCAGGAGCTTGGGGGGTCGTATCGGCCACGCACATCGTCGTTGGACCGGCGGGCGTGTCGGCCTCGACACAAAGTTGACCCGTCGCGCACTGAGGATTGCAGACGGGTGGAAGACCGCCGCAAGCGACGATGCCGGAAGCGGAGAGCGAGAGGACGAGGGCTTGGATTTGGGACTTGAGGTTCTTCATGACTTTCTCCTTCGAGGGTGTGCGAAGGTCGAAAGCATCATGCGTGCCATCTCTCATCATAGCGAGTCTCAAGCTTATTTTGGAGTCGAAGTGAAATTCGTCCGGCTCTCGTCCGGACCGTCCGTCCGACCGGCTTGGGTCGGGCTCAGGTGGGCATCATCGAACGAAGCTGAAGCACTCGCCGGCTCGACACTCGACCGCGAGGTTGGCTGGGTCGAGCGCACTCGCTCCGTCGTCGGCGACGGGTGGCCGCGCGGCACAGCGACATAGCGGGTACTGCGACACACACGTGGCCTCGGCAGCGTCGAACTCGGCCCGAGCCGCGTGGTTGATTCCGAGCGCGCGGGTGCTTCCGCAGCAGTCGATCTGGTGCTCGGCAAGCTGGCAGTCCTGATCTTGAAGGCACACGCGATCAAACTCCGGAAATCGCGAAGGCGACGGGAAACACTGGACGGCCTGCTCGCAAACGGAGGCACGAACACAACCCTCGTAGCACCCGTTCACGACCGAAGGAGCGTACGGTCCTTCGCAGACTGGCGGCACGACGTCGCACAGGGCGTGGTTGATGTCGCAGTCAGCCTCGACACCCTCCGCGCATCGTCTGAACATCATGCAGCAGCCCGCCGGAGCACACGCGCAAGTCATGGGATCTTCGAAAACGGCGTGACAGAGACCCGAGCTCTCGCAGCTTTCGAGGTCCAACGCATCGCACGGACAAAACGGCTGCGCGCAATCGAAGGGTGGATCGCCAGGGGCTTGGCACATGCGAAAGTGGCGCTCGGATCCGCAGCCAGGGCAATATCCGGGCACGCAATCGGCTCGCTCCAAACAACTCAGCTCGTCCAACCCATGACAAGCGGGTACACCGGAGTCATGCGGTCCTAGGTCGTGCCTATGTCCTCCGTCCCCGTGCATTCCGGCATCGCCGTGCACCCATGCGTCGGTGAAGGCGCCATCGGGATGCGAAGCGGCGTCGAGAGCTCCGCCGTCGCGACCTCCCGCGTGAATCCGCTCCGACAGCGCGTCTCCGCAGAGATGGGCCTCGAAGGTCCCGTCCGAGCCGTAGACGTCCCCGCACAGAGGCTCATCCGACCACGAGCAAACGTACAAGTCAGCCGGGCGTTCGCAGCGCCACGTCGCCGACCCCACGTCGCACTCGAGGCTCGTGAGGTCGTCGCTGGCGTCGAAGGTGAGTGTGCAGGTCGCGACCCCATTCGACCATGTACACAGCACCGGGCCGGTCGCGTTGGGCGTGCAGCTCGCGCCGCGTGCTTCCAGCTCGGCGCGGGTAGCGGGCGTCAACGGAGCGCTCCGAACGCCCGGCGGTGGATTCAGATCGGAAACCGCCTCGTCTTTACAGCTCGTCACGACGACTCCCGCCGCGAGCATCCACAGGTGCCTCGACAACCATTGCGACATCATGATGTCGGGCATGCAAACGACGCCCCCAACCTGCGTCCTGGCCATATCCTCCCCAAGCTGAGCTCGAATCTCGAAAATCTGATAAGAGTCTCAAGCATTCGGATCTCCTTTGACCACGATTCGACACACGCTCGGGATGGCCTTGGCCCTGCTCGGCTGCGGTGAATCCGGCGGAGTCGAGCTCAGCCCGCCGAGCGATCGCGACGCGCTCCTCTTCGTCCGTTCGGACGACGGGATCGCCACGGTGTCGGCGCTGAGCGCGTCCTTCGCACCCATTCGATTGTCGGTGGGCAACCCGCTCACCCTCACTTGGGTGCCGCTCGCGCGTTCGTTGGCCGAGCTTGGATTGGTGGAGGGCGCGGTGGGATTTGGGTTCGGGAGGCCGGTCGCCGAGCTCACCGGCGCGGTCGTTTTCGAGACCCGGGTGGGTCCCGCGGGCGCGACGCCCTGGGCCGAGCGAGAGCTTCCGTCGACGGTCGCTCAGGCACGAGTGCCCGCCACGACCCCACTCAGCGACTGCGGTCGTTACGTCGCGCACGCCGTTTCCTCTCCGGAGGAGATCGAGATCTACGCGACGGCTGTCGTCGTGGGTGTGGATGGCTCGGCCACTTTTGCCGGGCTTGGAAGTCGCCCCAACAAAGGGGTGATTGGGACCTTCGGTGTCGATGGGTCGATTTCGCTGACAGAGCTTCCGAGCGGGTTTGTTCGGGTGAACGAATTGGCGGAAGGTCCAGGTCGAACGGTCTTTGGCGTCGATGCGAGCTCGACGCTCTTTCAGGTCGACGAAGTGGGTTCGATCCTCCGCTGGCCGGCGCCGGAATCGAGCCTACGCCTCGCGGAACAGCCGAACCTTCCGCCCGTCGCGTATGGGCGAGGCGGAGTTTACGCGTTGACGAAGGGGTCGACCGGATCGGTACGGCTCGATGAGTATCCGAACGACCTGAAGTCCCTCACCATCGTGGCCGAGGATCGAAAAGTCGCACTCACCACCGACGGCATTCATTTTTTCGACGGAGAGGCTTGGCGCCGAGAGTGGTCAGCTGCGGGAAGCGACCTCGAAGTCACTTCGGTCGGAGGAGACGACCGGGTGCTGTTCGCGCTCGCAGGGGTGAGTATGCTCGTTCGCGACGACGACGCCAGGACTTGGCAGCCTGTCACGAACGATCCGCTTCCCCTCGAAGCAAAACTCGCGGGAGCTGCCTTCGGTGGGGGCCGAATCCTCACGGCAGGGACGAGCGGAGCGCTCATCGCTTGGCTCGAGGAAGAGCGCTGCGCGCTTCCGTCAGGGACGATCTCGGATCTAGAGGTGCTCGACCTCGCGCCGAACCGCCGCTGGGCCCTGGCGTTGGCCAACAACAGCCGGGGGCAGAATCTCCGAACGGTTTTCGTTCGGCTCGAGCTCCCGTAGGCGCCTCGGCTCCTCGCGCCATCGTCGGATTGATCGATTCTCTCGTTCGAGCATCCTGTGCGGATGTTCGTGCGATCGACGCGAATCGCCGTCGGGCTGTCTGTTCTGGCGGTCAGCGCCTGCAACTGCGAAGACGAAGGTGGGCTTCGCGATGTTTCACCCCATCTAGAAGCCAGCCCCGAACGCATCGATTTCGGCGAGGTGACGGTCGGGGAGTTGAAGGTGAAGCCGCTGAGTTTGTCGAACTCCGGAGGGCTGGCCGTGAGTATCACGCGATTCGCCGTCGACCCGGCGCACGACGAGCTCGGGATCGCTCAGAGCCCGCCGGGCGCCTTGGCGCCCAACGAGACCGTCGATGCGGTTCTCTCTTACAGCCCGAAGAACCTCGGGGAGGATCGAGCCATCCTCGTGATCGAAGCCGACGATGAGCGGCCTGGCCGCACCATCGAGCTCGTCGGAATCGGAGTCAGCGGAGGTGTCGTAGTCATTCCCAACGGACCGAGCTGCGGAGGCGATGGGTCGCTCTCGTTCGGAGACCTGGCTCCGGGCCAAGCTCAGGCTCGCACGATCACGGTGACGAACTCCGGCAGCGGCCCGCTCACGATCAGGAACGTCTCCCTCGGCGCCGCGACGTCGCCCGAAATTTCGCTCGTCCCCGTACCACCATCGACCTCGATCGCCACGGGAGAGTCGATCGAAATCACAGTTTCATATGCGCCCATCGATGGCGGCGCCGACGTCGGGACGCTGAGCATCCAGACGGACGCGCCCGAGAATGGCACGACGACCGTTTCGCTCTGCGGACGAGGGATCGCGCCGGCCTTGTGCGCTCGACCGGCGCCGCTCGATTTTGGAGTTGTCGCACTCTCGAGTCGAAAGACGAGCGCGCTCGTGCTCGAGAATTGCGGGCTGCTCCCGCTCGAGCTGCGAGCGGTGACGATTCCGAACGACGCGGCCCATGCGACCGACCCGCGCTTCTCGGTGACGCCATTCAGTCCGGCCACGCTTCCGCCGGGAGACGAGGTCGAGGTGGAAGTGACTTTCGATGCGACGACCCTTGGCGTCGCTCGAGGGTTCGTGGCCGCAGACTCCAACGACCCGGCGACGCCCCGAACGTTCGTTCCACTCTCCGCCTCCGCGGCGCGGCCTTGCGACCTTCAAGTGCTGCCCCAGAGCCTCGCCTTCGTGGGAACGGTGGGTGCGACCTCCACAAAACCCATCATCATCCTGAATGCGGGTGCCGCCACGTGCAGACTCGATCGGATCGAAATCACAGCAGGCTCACCGCCCTTCTCGATTCCCGCTCCCGTGCCGACACCCGCCACACTCACGTCCGGCGGGAGCCTTCAGCTCGACATCGCATACTCACCCGCGGGCCCGACCATGGACCAGGGCACCTTGGAGCTCGAGGAGAGTGGGGTGGTCACTTTCGTTCCGCTGAACGGCGACGCGACCACGGGGAGCGGTTGTCGGGTCGACGTGACTCCGCCGGCCCTTCAGTTCGGCGTAGTGGCGCTCGGCCAAGAGACCGAGCTCACGGTCACCGTGTCGAACGCCAATCGGTCGTTTTGCCTGTTTCGAGGGGCTTCAATCGCCTCCGGAAGCGCCGCGTTTCAAATCATCAACCCGCCCGCCCTGTCGGTGATTCTCTCTTCGAGCCCGCTCGCGCTGAGAGTAGCCTACCACCCCACCGCGGCGGGACCCGCGCAAGACGTACTCAACATCGAGACGAACGATCGGGCGGTCCCCACCACGTCGGTGCCGCTCTTCGGAACTGGGGCTCCGTCCGGAATTTGTGTGGACCCCGTTAGACTCCCCTTCGGCACCCGGGCCGTCGGGAGCACGGCCACGCGCGAGTTTCGCGTCACGGCTTGCGGAACCGAGACCATCCGCGTGAGCGGACTCTCGTTCGTTGCGCCGGTTCCCCAGGAGCTCACCCTCGTGAACCCGCCTGGTCTACCCATGACCCTCGCTCCCGGCGCAAGTCAGCTCGTGACCGTACAGTACGCGCCGGTCGACGCCGGCATCGACGACGGTACGATCGCCGTGGTGTCGGACGACACCGTGTTGCCCATGGTGAATGTCTTGGTCTCTGGAGAAGGTGTCATTCCCGCCACCGCGTCCGCCTATGTTCACACGGAGACCGACCTCTACGCCTACGATCCCGTCACCCGTGCGACGACGCTGATCGGAGCGTTCAACCCCAGCGTTTCGATGACGGACATCGCGATCGATAGTGTGGGCGCGATGTACGGCGTTGACACCGCGGCCGTATATCGCATCGACCCAATCACGGCACAGGTCACCCACCTCTTCGACGTCGATAGCAGCCCCGTGGGCCTGACTTGTCTGTCGGACGGCACTCTCGTCGTCGCCGGCACGAGCATCCAGTCGTGGGACCCGAGCCGCCAGCAACTCCTCCGGACCATGGTGCCCGCTGGAACCTACCTCACCTCCGGAGACATCATCGCGCTCCCGGATGGGTTCCTGTATTGGTCCGTGAGTGACCTCTCAGGCGACTCGCTGGTTCGCGTCGACCCGAGCTCCGGAATCACGTCGCTCTTGGGTGACATCGGCGTGAGCGAGATCTACGGGCTTGGCTACGCGAACGGCGAGCTGCTCGGATTTTCGGCCAACAGTCGCGGTATGATCATCGACCCGGTCTCCGGCGCCGCCACGACGACCTTCGGCCTGGCGGGAAACTGGTACGGCGCGACGACGAACCCAGTCTTGTGGTGACTTAGGACGGTGCCTTACTCGCTCTTGGCCTCCGAGCGCTTTAGCCGATAGATGCCACCCCGCGAGAAGTCGGCGACGTACAGCGTCCGAGTGGCCTGATCGAAGCCGAAGGTGCTCGGTGAGATCGGCAGGCGTCCCATTGGCCCTCCAGACCAGTCCACCACGTCGAGAGCAAAGAACCGTCCAGACGAAAAATCGGCGAACACGTACTCACCCACGGAGCTGGTCCGAGCAGGAATGACGTACCCGCCAGTGACGGAGCCACCTAACTCTCGACCATACTCGTACACAGGATCGACCAACCCATTCGTCGCACACCCTTTCTGCGGCGAATGACAATGCCGGCCTTCTCGAGAGTTCCACCCGAGGTTAGCACCGGGAGAGACGACATCGATCTCCTCGAAGGCGCTCTGGCCGACGTCGGCAACGATGAGACGGCCCTTGGGGTCGAAGGTGTAGCGCCAAGGATTGCGGAGCCCGATCGCAAACGTCTCGGGTGGCCAACTCGCCATCTTCGGGTTGTCTTTGGGAATGCCGTACCGACCCCGACGGAAGCCGGGTCCTTCGATCGGCAAGTCATGCGAGCCATCGACGTCGATTCGCAGCATGCCTCCCAAGAAATCCGGGTCCTGACCGTGACCCTGAGGGTCGCTGGCGGAGCCGCCGTCCCCGAAGCCGACGTAGAGCATTCCGTCGGGACCGAATACCAACTGCCCAGCGTCGTGATTCGCGTAGGGTTGAGTGACTTCGAGCAGCACGCGCTTCTTGGTCGCAGACCGCTCGCGCATGGGTTCTGGCGATACGGCCCACTCCGAGATCTCCGTTCTCATCGTTCCGTCGGCAGGGTTTGTGTTCAAATAGAACCGACCGTTCTCGAGATAGCGGGGGTGAAAGGCCAATCCGAGCAGTCCGAGCTCGGAGCCGGTTCGCACGGCGGTCGTGAAGAGCTCGGAGGTCTCTCCGGTCTTCACATCGAGAATCAGAGCTCGGCCGTCTTTTTCGAGGACTACCGCTGTTCCCTCGCGACCCGGGATGAACTGAATGTCGGTTGGACGAGAGGCTCGACCAACGAGAATCGCCTCGAGTCGGCCCGGCGGTTCGACCGAGACGAGCTTGCTCTCGAGGTCTGCGGCCTCGAGGTCGGAGGCGTCCGAAGTCGTCAAGACGCGAGCCCACAGGGCCACGGCTACGAAGACCAGCGAAACGGCGAGGATGTTCTTCTTCACGGCTGGGTTTGGCGACAGACTTCTCGCTAGCCGAGCTCCTGAGAGATCAACTGTTGGAGAAGCGAGTCAGCGACGCCGGACTTCCATCGCCAGCGGTCGCCTTCGAAGGGCGTGGACTCTCCGAACACGGAGTCCTCACCGCTCGCGACGCCGAGGACGAAGACACACGCGCCGGCTTCTCCGAGGGCCTGGAGCTTCGGAAGCAACTCACCCAACGAGCTCCCATCCGCGAACAGCACGGCGAGCGGCCGCTCCGTCTGCGTGTGGCGGAGCGAGCGCAGGAGCTCGATCGCCGTCGCGTGAGGGCTAGGCGCCTGACCTCGGCTCGTAGAAGCCAAGAGAGCCTGATCGAGCTCGTCGTCGAACCGCTTGACCGTGCGGCCGTTGGCGGCGATCGCCACGCGGGCGCCTCGGGCTTCCAGAGCACCCAGGAATTGGTCGACGAGTCCTCGGCTTTGCGCGGGCAACCCATGGAGACCAAAAACGCAGTCCACCGGCGTACTCACTTCGAGCCTTTCCTCTTGCGCGGAGCGCTCGCCGGCTTGGCTGTCGATGCACCCTCCACCGGAATCTTTCCCGCCAGGCCCTTGGCGCTCTCCGCCAACACCTCGCGGAGGCTCTCTTTGCGCTCCTTCGTGTCCTGGTCGTCACCTGAGTCTGGCGCGAGCGGGTCGTCCGGAATCTCCTCGAGGTCGATACGCTTCAGACTCATAAGCCACTCGTCAGCGACCCAGCTTCGCTTCGATCATGGCGGCGATCTCTCGTCGCTTGCGTTTTCTCGCCATCTCGAGCGGTGTCTCCCCTTCATGCGACTCGAGGTCGAGCCTCGCGCCCGCGTCGATGATTACTTTGGCGACGTCGATGTTGTTCTGCCAAATCGAGTCGTGGAGGGCGGTGTACCCGTTGTTGGGGCCTTGCTTGTCGATGTCTACGCCAAATTGGATGAGGAGCCGACTCGGCTCGGCGTGACCAGCGTACGCAGCGGCGTGAAGCGCCGTCGCTTTCATCCCCGGATCGAGCACGGCTACACTGGCGCCCGCTTCGAGCAACATCTTGGTGATCTGAGTATGGCCCTTGTACGCAGCCATGATGAGCGGATAGTCTCCGCCGCCGTCTGGTGCGTCGAGGCTGACGCCTTGTTTGATCAACGCGGCCACCGCTGCTTCGTCGTTCCGCTTCACGGCAGCCATGAGGTCTTGGGGTCGAGTCATGGAAGGGACTCTATTCGAAGTCGGCCTCGGGCGGGGCGACTTTGTGGGGGCTCATTGGCGACGACGAAGGACGAGTATGGCGAGCGAGATCAGGGCGCCGAGCAGTCCGGGCGGACCAATCGATTGGCAGCTCTCGGAGGTGGGCTCTGATGGGGATCCGAGGTCGACGCGAAGGGTGGTGACCCCGTCGCCCTCGAAGCTGGTGACTTCGGCGCCTTCGGCAGCGCGTCCCCTTCCGTCTACGGCGGAGACATACGTGGTGAGAATGCCCAGATCGTCGGCCGGTGCGGTCCAGAAGAACGAGTATGCGGTCTGCCCGTTGCGCCACGTCAGGGTCGACATGTCGAAGGCATCACCGAGCACGACTGAGCAATCGGCCTCCACCATCGAGCCGCCCCTTCGCGGCGAGGAGCATGCGCCGCAAGGCTCCGAGACGCTGCTCACCTTTGGCTCGACGGGACAGAATGAGCCCGCCGGGCGACCTTCGCGGTCGAGGATCTCGAGGGCGAAGGACGAGATATCACACGGTTCGTCCTCGTGACTCTCACACCCTCCCATCGGAGTCAGTGAGTTGGCCTCGAACGCGACCTCGACCTCGTACACTCGCCCGGGCGCGTACCCACGGGTGAACAGAGCGGCCGGCTCTCCCTCGAGGAGCGCACTCAGGCGGAGCCCCTCTCGCCCGACGGGTCCGTCGACGTGGCACGACCCACACTCGAGGCCATGTTGGCGCGGAGATCCGGTGAAGAAGAGCCCTCCTCCTCCGCCGGAAGTCTCCGCTGAGGGATCACGGGCAAAGACAGTCCCGTCGGAGTATCCCCAGGCCGTACTCTGTTGAAGGAGTAATGACAATGCGAAGGCCGTTCCCCGCATGTTACGACCCCCCTAGCACCCGAGCGCAGTCGAGCGGGCGTGGCTGGCACTTTGGATGATGTCCATCTGCTGCGACTCTCCAAGGGAGTCGGCAGTCAAGAGGGGGCTCCTTGGCCTCCCCCACCTGGTGCAACTCACCCGAGAGCCAGGCCCTGAAACACGAGGCCTCGACGTCCTCGGCCCCGAACATGTAGTTCCCTTCGTGAAAGAGGCTCCGAGCCGTACTCAGCGTCGCTGGCTTGGTGATGAGCTGAGAGCTCTCGACAGGGTCCGCAGAGAAGGACGCCGTGCGATAAAAATTCGAGCAGACCTCTCTATCGGTCAAAGGATCGCCAATACTCTCAGCGCCGAGCTCGCGACGCTTGGACATCGAATACACGAAGAGCGCCCTGCCGGGGTCTCCGTGACAGCCGGAAAAAGCACACTCGCGATCGAGGATGGGTTGGATCTCGCACTCGAAGAAGCCGGGATCGAGGCCGGAGACGTCCACTCTCGGTGGCTCCGAGCCGTCACACGCAGCCAGCGACAGACCGAACGCCAACGAGGCCCAACGACTCACCGCCGTCTCCGCGCGAGAGAAAAAGCCAAACCCACCAACAGCACGAAGGCGTTGGTCTCACCCCCAGACGTGCACGAAAACGGTTTCTCCTCGACCTTCTCCTTCAACACACGACCTCGGGCCGCCTCGAATCGGGGATCGGTCGCCGAGCCTTCACAGGCGGGCGTTCCGGGCGTGGCGTCGGCGCCATCACAGTCTTGGTCTCGCCCGTCTCCGCAGATCTCGACCGCGCCAGGATGGGTTGCCGCGTCCTCATCGTTGCAGTCCGAACCACCCGCCTCAACGCTCGGAAATCCGTCCCCGTCCCCGTCCCCGCTTTCCGCGCTGCACGACAGATCGCGGCCGTCGCAATTCTGATCGATCGTGTCTCCGCAGGTCTCGGCTGCGTCCGGGTGAATCGCGGCTTGCTCGTCGTTGCAGTCGTCGCCGCCGAGGTCGATGCGACCGTGCCCGTCTCGATCCGCGTCGGACACCGGAGTCGCGCAGACGGCGTCCTGACCGTCACAGTCTTGATCGCGCCCGTCTCCACAGGTCTCCGTCGCGTCTGGGTGCGCCGCGCGGTCGAAGTCGTCGCAGTCATCCCCGCCCATGGCCGAATTTCGAAAGCCGTCTCCGTCGGCGTCCTCGACACAAGGAGGGTCACCGTCCGCGCAGTCCTGGTCGACTCCGTCCCCGCACAGCTCGAGCGCGTGGGGATGGACGTTGGCGGCGTGGTCGTCGCAGTCCGTGCCTTGGGGTCGCGCGCCGTACCCATCGAGATCTTCATCGGCGACACAAGCGGCGTCTCCGCCGAGGCAGTCATTGTCGAGGCCGTCACAAGCCACCTCGGGCGCTCCGGGATGGATGGCTCGGTCGTGATCGTCGCAATCGTCTCCACCGGCAGAGGCTGCGCGATACCCATCCGCGTCGTCATCGGTCCCCGGACAGGGTGCGTCCGCGCCGTCGCAATCCTGGTCGACTCCGTCACCACACGCATCGGCGGCTCCTGGATGAATCGAAGCGTCCTCGTCGTCGCAGTCATCTCGCGGGCAGACCGCTCCGGTTCGCCCGTACACGTACCCGTCGTCATCGTGATCGTTGAGCAAGTAGCAGAAGTCCGGAACACCCGCAGCCACGGTGGCCGACGAAGAGAGTATCCAGCCGAGCGCGACCCAGCGAAAGACGCGCGAAGCGCTCACCGCGTCCTCCTCGAAGCCAGCCATGCCAGGAGTAGGAGTCCGACGAGTCCGGCGTCGGCGCGACTCGAACGACAACTGGACGGAACGTTCACGAAGTCCAGAGTACGTGTTGGACCCGGAAGGTCGACGCAACCCTCGTCGGCGGTGCCGTCGCAGTCATCGTCCAACTGATTGCCGCAGGCGTCCTGGACGCTCGGGTTGATGCGGCTGTCGAGGTCGTTGCAGTCTCCGTCTCCCTCCGCGGCGCTCATGAATCCATCACCGTCGCGGTCGGGGCCGCTTTGGCAAGGTGGGTCGGGCCGCCCGTCGCAGTTCGAATCGATGCCGTCGCAGGGCGCCTCCGGAGCACCCGCGTACACACTATCATCGGAGTCGTCGCAGTCGTCTCCCCCGACGTTCGACGCGAGGTGTCCGTCATGGTCCACATCCACGGTGGCGCAATCGGCGTCCGCTCCGGAGCAATCTTGGTCGACTTCATCACCGCACTCATCGAGGGCTCCGGGACGAATGCGACTATCCAAATCATCGCAGTCCGGACCGCTCACCGAGACGTCGTCGTACCCATCACGGTCTCGGTCCCGAACGCAGGCGGGATCTCCGGCCGAACAGTCTTGATCGACCAGGTCGCCGCATCGGTCGAAGACGCCTGGGCGAATCGAGGGGTCTGTGTCGTTGCAGTCACCCTCCTGGACGGCGACGCCATCGCCGTCGCGATCTCCGGTGCAATCGAACCCATCACAATCGGAGTCTCGTTGATCTCCGCACGAATCGGTCGCGCCCGGATAGACCGAGGCGTCCCCTTCGTCGCAGTCGGCGGGCGCGCTAAAGCCGTCTCCGTCGGGGTCGGTGGGTGCGCCGCCGCATTGATCGGCGCCGCTGCAGTCTTCGTCGACGGAGTTGCAGGGAGTCTCGGTCGCGCCGGGATGAGTTTGAGGGTTGTTGTCGTTGCAGTCCGCTGGTGTCTGATGGCCATCCTGATCGGCGTCCGCGCCAGCAGTACACTGTTCATTCGAGCTGTTGCAGTCCTCGTCGGTGGTGTTGCCGCAGATCTCACAGGCTCCTGGAAACCGACTACGATTGTAGTCATTGCAATCGTTCTGCCAGTAAAAGGACTGTGGATCCGAGGCCGGGCACTGCCCATTGTTTTGGCAGGGTCGTGGGCGGCAGTATTGGACCGTCGGGTCGCAGCGGCAGAAGGCGAGGTCGCCCTTCCGGTGGCAGCGCTCCGGGTGCAGGTTGCAGTCGCTGCATTTGCAGTAGTCAGAGTCTTTGAGCGTTCCGTCTTTGTCTGAGTCACAAGCGTGACTTCCAACTTTGCCGCTCGGCGCGGTAATCACGTCGGGGAATTGGCCGCAGTCTTGGGCGAAAGCGCGCGGCGCGGTCGCCCCGAGGGAGAGCGCCAAACTCGTCAGGGACAACAGCGACCCGCCGACGCCTCGCCGATTTGACGCGCTTGGATGCGGTCCCGACGGGCCGGTGGCCCGCCGCGGCTTCGACCCGTCGCTTCGCGTCATGCGGACAAGACACCCGAGTCCGTGAGCGTGCGACATCCGCCGATCGGTCGACCCCGCCGATCGGTCGACCGGTCAAACCTCGCGCAAGACTTTCGCTCCACGAAAACCGCATCCAACGACGGACGGATGGTCGAGCCTCGATGCGGGAGGCGAGCCTGAGCTTCGTGCCGCGGGCGTTCTTCTGTCTCTGTTTCGCACTCTCGTCGTCAGGAGGGTGTGCGGTCGTCAGACCTTGGGAGCGGAGCGCTTTGGCCGACCCCTGCATGGCCGTCGTGACGGACCCCGAAGAGGCAAAGTTGGAGCAGCACCTGTTTGCGTATCGCGAAGGTAGTGCGGGAGGGTACGGCGATACGGGTGGCGGTTGTGGCTGCAACTGAGAAGGCCGCGGCGTTCGTTCTCTGTTCGGTGCTGGCGCTCGGCGAGGCGGTTTCGCAGGATTTGGAGGAGTCACCGGTGTCCGCGCCGTCGGGGACCCGAATCGCCTCGAAGGTCGCTGTCTACTCGGACGACGATGGGCTCACGGTCGTCACACCGATCGTATCCGTGAAGCAGAAGATCTTCGACGCGACAGAGATCGGCGTCGAATATGACGCGGATATTCTGACCGCGGCGACCGTCGACGTGCGCACCTCCGCGACGGGCAAGTTCAAGGAAGTTCGCCACGGGGTCGCCGTGTCGGGGACTCAGCGAGTGGGCTCTTGGGACACGGATTTGTCGGCTTCCGCCGCCTACAGTCACGAGGCCGACTACCGGAGCATCACGTTGGGCGGTGGGTTCTCGTCGGAGCTCATCGAAAAAAACCTGACGGTCGGCGCGGGCTACTCGTTCGTCGACAATGAGGTCGGTCGATCAGGGACTCCTTTCGACAACTTCTCGGACTCGTCACACATCCATGCCGCCTCGGTTTCGATCACTCAGATCGTTTCGAAGCGGAGCTTCGTGCAGCTGTCCGGATCGCTGATTGGCAGCTTTGGGTACCAGGCGAGTGTGTATCGTTTCGTACCGATCTTTCTCGCCGGGACGGTCGACCCTTCGACGATCGGCGAGGCCAGTCTCCTTGACGGAACGGCGCGACCCGTCATGCGGCCTGCGGAGCGCCTTCCGGGTCGGCGGTTCCGCGGTGCGGGGGTCGCGCGAATCAATCAGCAATTCGATTCGGGGACGACGCTGGCCGCCGACTATCGACTCTACGGGGACGACTGGGGCGTCACCAGCCACACGGTGAGTTTGGCGGCATACCAACACTTGCCGCTGGGGCTCACACTCAGGCTGCGCAATCGCCTGTATCTGCAGAACCCCGCGGACTTCGTCGCGCCCGTCACGATGGTGGACTCGTTGGGAGCGTTACCCGAATATTACACGACGGACCGGGAGCTCGGTGATTTCTGGTACGACCTCGCCGGATTGAAGCTCACGCTGGAGCTCGCCAGGGGTTCGCTGTTCGAGCGTGCGACTTTCGACTTGGGGCTCGACATGCAGTACACGCGGTACGCGAGCTTTCCGTACTTGGCCGAACGAACCGCTTGGATCTGGGGCGGAGGGATGAGCTTCGAGTTATGAGTATATTGCTTTTGTTCGTTGCCGCCGTCCCGACCATCGTCGAGCGGCACGCCGCGATCATGGGTACCGAGCTCGTGGTTCGCGTCGTGCTGCAGAAGGACTCGGACCAGAGAGCTGCGGAGACCGCGATCGACGAGGTCGAGGTGGAGCTGCGACGGCTCGAGGCTCTTCTCAGCGAGTGGAAGCCTGAGAGTGTGTTCGGTCGACTGAACGCGAAGCC
The DNA here is from genome assembly GCA_964463485.1 of uncultured Myxococcales bacterium. Taxonomy (GTDB): domain Bacteria; phylum Myxococcota; class Kuafuiibacteriia; order Kuafuiibacteriales; family Kuafuiibacteriaceae; genus CAYXDO01. The sequence goes on from CAYXDO010000019.1 coordinate 77,802, forward strand.
CACGGAACCTGTGGAGATGCCGGCGGAGGCGTTTTCGCTGCTCGAACGGTCGCTCGAGTGGTCGCGCAGATCCGAGGGTGCCTTCGACCCGACCTTCGCCTCCTTGTGGGGGCTTTGGAGGTTCGATCCAGACGATGCAGGCCGAATTCCGACCCCGGCGGAGGCCAAAGCGCGTGCCTCGTTGATCGATTATCGGGCGGTGACGCTCGATCGAGAGAAGCGGACCGTTCGCATGAAACCGAGGATGAAGCTCGGGCTCGGCGGGATCGCGAAGGGGTACGCGGTCGATCGGGTGGTAGAGCTTTTGCGGAGACGGTCGTTCGAGAATTTCTTCGTGAAGCTCGGGGGTGAGTTGTACTTGTCCGGTCGGCGAGGGGATCGTCCGTGGATCGCCGGCATTCAGGACCCACGCAATCGCGAATCGTACTTTGCGACTCTGGCCCTCGAGAACAGCGCCTTCACGACGAGCGGGGATTACGAGCGATTCCTGATCAAGGACGGCGTGAGATATCACCACATCATCGATCCGAGCACGGGCTACCCGGCACGTAAGAGTCGTGCCGTGACGATCGTGGCGCCGAGGGCCGAAGACGCCGACGCACTTTCCACGTCGGTCTTCGTACTCGGACCGGAAAAGGGTATGGCGTTGGTCAAGTCGATTCCGGGTGTCGAAGCCGTGATCGTCGACAGCGCCGGGAAGGTTTCGGTGAGTCCAGGGCTGGAAGGTAAGCTAAGTTTGAAACCGCTCTCGGCGTATGAAGGTCCGTGAGGGAGCTCGAGTCATGAGTCGTCTGCTTTTCGGTTTTGCACTCGGCGTTCTGATTTCTGGTTGTGCCACGGCGAAGTCGGCAGGCGTCAAGGAGGGGCAGCTCGTTCCCGAGCTTCCGCTTACTGACCTGTCAGGCCAGGTCGTCTCGCTCTCGAGCTATCGAGGCAAGGTGGTGTTGTTGGACTTTTGGGCGTCCTGGTGCGAGCCATGCAAGGAGTCACTTCCCGTCTACGACGGATTCGTTCGCGAGCTGAGCGAGCGGGGGCTGGTGGTCCTCGCGGTGAGTGAGGACGAGGCGCGCGAGCTCGCCGGGCCGTTTCTCGCGACCCACGCTCCCTCGGTCACGGGCCTGCACGACCCAGGTGGCCGAACGGCGACCGAGCTCATGCTCCCGGCGATGCCGACCGCGCTCTTGATCGATCGCACGGGCAAGATCGAGCTGATTCACGCGGGCTTCCATGCGAGCGATGCGCCGGCGCTGCGGGCACGCCTCGAGCAGGTGCTCGGGCTCTGAGCCCCTGAGCCGATCCCGCCGTCCCCTTCCCGTCCGATAGGCGGGGCCTGCCGGCTGGGTCACAACCAAGTGAGGATGAGGTACCTCCGTCACGCCTTCCTTTGTTCGGCCCTCGCCGTTTCCGCCTGCAACTGCGACGAGGGGGGTGACCTCACGAACGTGAAGCCCAAGCTGACCGTCGAGCCGCTCGCGCTCGATTTTGGTGAGGTTCGTGTCAACGACCTGAAGGTGAAGGGACTCAAGCTCTCGAACGAAGGCGACGCGGTGTTGACGTTGACCGCCTTTACGCTCACCAGCACGTCGGGCGAGTTCACGCTGGGCACCGAAGCGCCCGGCGCGCTCCCGGCGAGCGGCGCGCTCGACGTAACGCTCGTGTACCAGCCGCTCGATCTCGGCGAAGACACGGCGACGCTGACCATCGATGCGGACGACGAAGGCGGCCCGCGCGTCATCACACTTCGTGGCGTGGGCGTTCGCCCCGGCGTCACCGTGACCGCCGCAGGCCCGGCCTGCGGTGACACTGAACGCTCCATGTCCTTTGGAGCAGTAGCGCCTGGGAGCACCGAGACCAAGACCTTCACCATCGAGGCGAGCGGAGGGTCGGCGGTCACCATCACCTCGATCGCCCCTCAGCAGTCGACGTCGTCTGAGTTCCAGCTGCCCGCGTTCACGGCTCCGAAAACGCTGGCCCCCGGCGAGAAATTCGACGTGCAAGTCAGCTACACGCCCGTCGATGGCGGGCTCGATACCGGCGGAATCATCGTGTTGACCGATGCGGTGCCCGAGTCGACCTTCCTCGTGACGATTTGTGGCGAAGGAGTCGCTCCGGCGATCTGCGCGACGCCCGTGCCGCTCTCGTTCGGGCCCGTCGGGCAAGGGCAGACCAGCCAGAAGACGATCAAGATCGAGAGCTGCGGGCGCGAACCGCTCCAACTCACTTCGGTAGGTCTCTCGTCCGACGCAGGCCGGACCAGCGATCCGGCGTTCTCGGTGGCGCCGTTGTCTGGCCTCCCGCGTACCCTCGCTCCGGGTGAGTTCATCGAGGTGAGTGTGTCGTTCACGCCTCCCGATTTCACCCTTCGGAGCGGCTTCGTGAAGGCCGCCTCCAACGCCCTCGGGATGACCGACGCATACTTCCCGATCGACGGTCGGGGCGCCCAGCCTTGTGATCTGATGGTGCTGCCCGACATGCTCACCTACTCGAACGTCGCGCTCGGCAGCTCCGTCGGGAAGGACGTCGTGTTGATCAATCAGGGCGCAGACTCGTGTTCGATCACGCGGATGCAAATCACCCTGGGACAGTCTCAGTTCACGGTAATGGGTCCGACCGTGCCGTTCTCGCTTCCGAGCGGCGGAACTCAGCAAGTCACCGTCAACTACTCGCCGTCGGGGGCGGGCCAAGACGATGGAACGCTCGAGGTCGATGCTGGGGCGGTCAAGTCAGTGCAGCTCATCGGCAACCCGACCGGCGCGAGCGGATGCCAGGTGGAGATCACCCCGACGGTTTTGAACTTCGGCGGAGTCGTACCCGGGACCTCGAAGTCGATGGCCGCCGAGGTGATGAACATCTCCGAAGATCCTTGTTTCATCCAGGGCGTATCACTCGAGGGTTCGAGCGACCCGGCGTTCATCGACACCTCCTCCAACTTCGGCATCGTGTTCCCTGGCCGCAGCAAACAGGTCACGATCACTTTCTCTCCGCAGCGCTCCGGGCCGCACCAAGGGATCGTGAACATTCGCTGGGGCGACATCGGCAATGCGAACAACACGACGGCGGTCCCGTTGTTCGGCAATGGAATGGATGCCGGGATCTGTGTCGACCCGCTTCACGTTGCCTTTGGACCCCAAACGCAGCCCGCGACACGAGAGTTTCGAGTGTATGCGTGCGGCAGTCGTACGGTTCGAGTGAGCGGGTTCGATTGGACGACGCCGGACGCCGAGCTCGCGCTCGACAACCCACCTGCGGTTCCGTTCGACCTGGCGCCGGGAGCGAGCCAAGTCGTGCGTGTTCGCTACTCATCGGCTGACGCCAGCGGAGATACCGCTATTCTAACCGTGCGTTCGGACGATCCGGTCGATCCAGCGGTCGACGTCACCATCACGGGAGGCCCCGAAATCGTACCCATTTCCGCCGGTCGTTATTTGTATTATTGGCAAATCACCGGGATTCGAAGTGAGGTCATGCGAGTCCCGCTCCAAGGCGCGACTACGCCTTCGACCTATTGGGGGCCAAGCGTCGGTAAGGGATGCTCGGGCTGTCACAACGTGTCGCCCGACGGTCGATACGTAGCCATCGTCGAGACGGGGACTTTCCGAATCGTCGACACGACGGCCGATGTCGCGCTCCAGCTGCCGGCTCAGTTGGCTACCGTGAGCTTCTTCTCGTGGAAACCGGACGTGCGTAGCAACCCGCCCTATCAGTTCGTTTACGACAATGGTCAGGACCTTCACATCGCAGCGCTATACGCGGGCTACGTCGGGCCGCTTCAAGGCGCAAATGATCCGGCTCAGGCTGACGTGATGCCCTCCTGGGGTGCGGACGGTCGGATCGCGTTCGCTCGGGGAACGCTGCAGCAGACGTCGAACGGCGGAGGCTGGGGGCTTCAAGGGGCCTCCGACATCCTCATCGTTCCGGAGACCGGCGGCACGGCGGTCTCGCTCGTTGGCGCGAGCGGAAACGGCTTCGCGAACTACTATCCGATGTACTCACCGAACTCCCGATGGATTGCGATCACCCAGAGTCGTTCGGCGCAGAGTACGATCGCGGCGACCGACGCGGCGCTGAAGCTGATTAGGTCCGATGGATCGGGCCTGGTGCTCGATCTGCCGACGCTCAACGCCGGTGGCGGCGCCAACAGCTTTCCGAACTGGAGCCGCGACGGGGCCTTCCTGAGCTTCTCGTCGAATCGCTCGGGCGGACAGGGCGATTGGGACATCTATGTCGCGCCCATCGACCCGGTCACCGGTGCGGACAGCGCGGCCCGAAATCTCGTCGAAGCGAACACGTCTGCCTTCGAGCACTCCGCGCAGTGGAGCCCGTGAGCGCGTGTCGAAGAAGCGAAGGCCGAAACGACCCGCAAACAGCCCTGCGTCAGTGACACTGAGTCCGAAACCGGACGAGGGGACGACTCTGCCCACGCGAGAGGACAGGGGCGGTGGGCTCGCCGAAGCGAAGACCGGCTCTGAACGGGTCGAAGCGACCAGTGGCCGGTCGCCGAGCTTCCGGGTCTACGTAGGGCTGCTCGCGGTCGCGATCTTTGCGGTCGCTTATACACTCCAGACCTTCGTGAGCGACTTCGTGCTCGCGCTCGTCTTCGCTGCGCTCGCGGCTCCGCTCCACCAGAGGCTGGCGGCTCGACTCGGAGGCAGGAGCGGCTTGGCGGCCGCGCTCGTCACCGCGCTCGTCGTGGTGCTGGTCGCGGTACCCACCACATTCATGATCACGAGCCTCACCAAGGAAGGCGCCCACCTCTACGAGGCCTCGAGAGGATCGTTCTCTTCCGCGGGCATCGAGACGTTTCTCTTCGGAGACGGGACCCTCGCCAAGAACGCTCGCAGAGTCGCAGAATCTCTAGGCGTAGACTACTCACCCGAGTCGGCGAAGGCCGCCGCCGCCAAGATCGCCGGCGCGGTCGTGGCCTTCATTTATGACCGTGTGAACGCGTTTGTCGCCAACCTGCTCGCCGCAGGGTTTCATTTTCTGATTTTCCTTCTGATCTTGTTTTACTTACTGGTCGATGGCGTCGCCTTTCGCGCGTTCGCCGCGCGGATCTCGCCCCTGGCCGAAGAAGATCATGAGCTGTTGGGTTCCACGTTCAACAGCGTGGGTCGGGCCATCCTGATCGGCAACGTGCTCGCGAGCGTCTTACAGGGCGTTGCTGGCGCGATCGCTTGGATCGCCGTCGGGCTCCCTTCGGCGGTCCTGTGGGGGACGATCATGGCCATCTTGGCCTTCCTACCCATGGTTGGTATTTCGCTGGTGACGATTCCGGCGACGCTCTACCTCGGGCTGGGCGAAGACCGTTGGGGCGCGGCGATCGTCTTTTTCCTCGTGACTGCGGCCGTGGCTTTCTTCCTCGACAACGTCGTGAAGACTCGACTGATGGGCACGCACATGAAGATGCACGACGCGCTGATCTTCCTGAGTGTGATCGGAGGGATCGGCGCGTTCGGGCTGCTCGGGCTGCTCTACGGTCCGCTGGTCGTCGCGCTTTTTCAGACCGTGGCCGAGCTCTACGCCAAGCGCGCTCGCGTGGCCTGATCGGCGAGCTCAGATAGTCACGAAATCGACGTACTCACCGTGGGTGATGCAGTGGGCCCACACGCGGAGTGTATCGCCGGGCTTGGCTCCCTTGGGGAGCACCGCCAGATACACCGTGTTCTTCCCTTCTTCGGCGGCCGGATCTGGATCGACGCAGCCGGCGAGCCTGCCATTCACCGTGTCGGAGCACTTGGGCCAGTCATCGAAGCGTGTCTCGACCAGAGAGTCCGACTGTCCGTCGAGCGAAAGCCGAATCCAGTTGTACCAGTGCCCGTCCGGCTTCTCGGGAGTCTTTGACGCGTTGGGGTGCTTTGCATTTCCCTTGTCCGGATCGCCCCACATGATCGGAAGGTAGCCCTCGACTTTGCGGTCCGCAGGAAAGCTCGCGGGCACGTACGGCAGGTGCTTGCCGAGGTGTTTTTTGTCTCCGCCTTCCGCCTGAATGTCCTTCATGTACGCGGGCGGAATGAATCCGGCAGCACCTCGCGTGGTGTTGTACGTGACGGGGTTCCAATCGGCCGGACGGGAGGCGGGCGGCGAGGCGAGATCACCGTTTCCGGTCGCGCTCTTCTGGCTCGCGCAGGCCGAGAGGATCGAGCCCATGGCAGGCAAACAGAGTCCGGCGAGCGAGAGCTCCAGAAGTTGGCGGCGATCGATGGGTTTCATGACGCGGCCTCTAGCGCGCCCGCGGTTGCTTGTCACCGACTGTCCGGCGTTTTTGCACGAGCTGAGGTAGGTTGTCCTCGTGAGTCTCGCTGATGTCATCCGTGCCTCGAAGACGCGACGGACCGCTCTGGTCAATGCCCGGATCGAAGTACGAGGTCGACGTGTCTTGTTGGTCTACCTGTTCCCAGGTCTCGGCGACAACGTATTGCTCCTCCCGGTGCTCGAGTCGCTCTTCGAGCAAGAGCCGAGCCTGGTCGGAGTGCTCGCCCGCTCGGCTGGCAAACGGGTGCTCGCTCGCTACGGCCGCAAGGTTCGCGTCCACGAGCTTCCGGAGATTCTGACCGATCCGACGCTCAAGGATGCGACCCACCGCGCGGACGATGTCGCACCCAGAAATCGCCGGGCAAAGCAGAAGGCCGAGTCTGCGCTGACTCTCGAGCTGGAGCGGGAGGGCTACGACGTCGCGGTCGACTTGACGATGAGGAGGGAAGTCGATGCACGCGGGTGGGTGCGAAGGAGCGGTGCGGTCGACAGAGTCGGCTTGACGCTACTCGGTGAGTCCGCCGAGGAAGCCGGGCTCGTGGCGAGTGTGCTCGACGAACGCCACGCGCCGATCCAACATTGGTCTCGCCACATCATCGCGGGACTCGGGCCGCTCGGCCTTCGCGAGCCGCGGTACGAGGTGCCGCTATCGATTCCTCGCCGAGCCACTGTTTGGGCTCGCGCCGCTTACGGAGAGAAGGTTTCGGAGGCCGATCGAACCCAGGGCGGGGGGAGGCCTTCGACCTCGGCAACGGATCGGCGGCGGGTGTTGCTGGTGCCGGGATCGAAGTATTCGGAAAAGAAGTGGGCGATCGAGTCCTGGCGGTCCATGGCCGAGACGCTCCGCGAGGATGAGTCTACTTCGTACGTGATCACCGGGGCTCCCTTCGAGGCCAAGGCAATGCGGGCGTTCGGAAAGCACCTCGGCGCGAAGGTCTATACCGGTGCGGACCTCGGGATACTCATGGCGCTCGTCGCCGAAGCCGACCTCGTGATCGGCAACGACACGGGCCCAATGCATTTCGCCTATTTGTTGGGGCGCCCCGCGATCACGCTGTTTCTGCACATGTCACCGACGGTCTGGGGTCCGCCGAGACCGAGCTCAAATTTCGTCACGCTCGAGGGTGCTCCGACGGAGGCTCGAGTCGTCGCCGAGGCCCGACGAATTCTGGCCGGCCTCAAGGCCGGATGATGACGTCGTCTCCGGTCCCGACGACCGCCCACAGGCGGTCGATGTTGGCGTTGTCGATCGCCAGGCAACCAGCGGTCCAGTCGACCGACCCGCCTCCACCGTGAATCTCGATGAGTCCTCCGAGCGCAGTTTGCTGCGGAGGCTCGGTGCGGGCATTGTTCGCAGCGATGATGGCGTCACGCTCGCTCTGGGTGATGAGTCCAGCGGCATATCCACGCGTGGCGTCGTCGATTCCTGGATAGCTCACGAGGAAGGCTTTGTAATACGAGGAGCTCGGCACGAGACGCGCAACGTAGAAGTTGCCTTCAGGCGTGCGCCCGTCGCCTTCGCGCTCCTTGTCCCCAGTAGGAGCCCAACCCAGACCCATGCAGACGCTGAATGAGGCGGTGGGGCCGTCGCAGAGGGTGATTCTTCTGTTGTGTTTGGTGACGACGATGAAATCATTCGTGGCATTGGCGGAGAAGGGCGAGCAGTCGGTCGGTCCAGGGCCGAGATCACAGGCTCCGTCGGGCGGAGGCTGGTACCAGCATGTGTTGTCAGCGTCGCAGACGAAGTTTTCGTCCGTCCGACAATCTCCGGCGCCCGCGCAATCCTTGAGACAAATGTAACTCTGTTCGTCGCTGGAGATGTTGTAACAGGTGCTCCCCTGTGGGCAACCCACGAGGTTGCACGACTCCTGCGTACAATAGCCGCCCGGCAAAGCTGCACACGAGGCCCGATTGCAGTCGGTGGCGGCCGTGCAAGCCTCACCGATGTCGAACGCGGGCTCCGGGCGACCGGGAAATCCGGTCGTTGGCATACAGACCGAGCGAACCGAATCGACCTGATTCATGCGCCGCTCCGGCACACAGGCGTACCCATTTCGGCAGCCGGTGGGGGAGATCGTGAAGTCACACCGCGAGACACACTGACCAAGACCCACCGAGTCTCCTTGATGATCGATGCAGAACGTCACCGAATTGAGCGGTCCGGCCAGGTCTGGGCAGATGCGATCGCAGTCCTTGACGCAGGTGCCGCCTGGGTACCCCTCGGCCTCGGTGCGACAAATTCCGCCGGCAAAGGAGCAATCGTTGTCCGAGGTACACGGACCTCCGATCCAATCTGGATTGAGGACGTCGGGGCCACCTGTGGTGGGCCACGCTCCGGCGTCGCCGGTGGGTGACGCCGCATCGGGTCTGAAGCCCGCATCCACGGGCGTCCCGGTGTCAATGAATCCCGAGTCGACTGCCGTGACCGCGTCGGGCAGCCCGACGCCTAGATCGACAAAGCCCCCGTCGGGCCCGGGTTGGGTTGCGTCGAGCTCGGCGGCGTCCAGGTTGGTCGCGGCGTCCGGGTCGGGTGCGGCGTCTTCAGCGGGGAAGCCGGCGTCTAGCTTGGACCGAGAGCCGGTGTCGGCTTTCGGGTTAGCGACTTCTTCACTACGGCAAGCGAAGAGCGAGGAGGAGAGAATCACGAGGAAGACCGCTCGCATCGGCCGTATCTGCGCGTGTCGAGCCCTCTGGAGTCAAGCTCGGGTTGCAGACCGGCTCATGGACTCGAGGTGATGAAGAGCGATGACCGAGCCTGAGCTCAGACGCCGATCTGAGCGCGCTGGTGCGCGACGATCTCGGCGAGGTTGCCGAGCCCTTGAGGATTGCCACCCGCGGCCGACCCAGCAAAGGTCTGCGCGACGTTGAGTAGGCTGCCCGTGGAGCCCGTCGCTCCGACGACCCCGCCGACCAGGCCGAGAGGCCCGCCACCCACGAGGCTCAACGGGTTGCCGAGCACGTTCTTGGCGATCGACTTCGCGAAGTCAGGCAACGGAAGCTTATCGATGATGGGCCCAAGCGCCTTTTGCAGCGGCTGGGTCAACTTGCTCATGAGCTTCGACGCTTTGCCGATCAGCCCCATGCCCTTGCGCGCCAACCCACGCAGACGCCGCAAACCACGTCGAATACCGCGACCGATGCGAATCATGAAGAACCTCCAACGAAATCAGTGAAACTCGGGCGCCGATTGCCTGTCCCGACGTATGGATTCGTTATCGCTTCGAAGGCTTGCTCGGTTGCGGCAATTTCGCGCCAAGTGCTGTTTTTCTTTGCTGGTTTTGGAGCTGCTGTCGGAGAACGGATCCCATTGCCGTATCTTCAACCACAATCTGCGACCTTGGAGCCTCGACCGGTGGGGCCTGGAGGTCCGCAGGGTTCCCCGTGGCACGCGCGACCTCCACTTCGGGTCGATCCGTCGTGAATCCGTCCGACTGGTGGAGCTTCACGGGACCGACCTGGACCTTGCCCTCTTCCACGTCCCGCAACCACCTCTGCACGTCCGCGGTGGAGGGGATGTCGAGCCCTTCTTCCTCGGCCTCCTCCTCGTCGATCACGAGGAGCTCCGGCTCTTTCTCCGGATTCTGCGCGTAGCCGATCACCTTCTCGACGAACTCTTCGGGGGTGAGGCCGAGGACTTTGGCCATTTCGACGGTGTCTTTGTCGGCCAGGAGGTCTTGTCGAACCACCTCCACTGGGCGGGAGAGCCCGCGAGGTTTCTTGGTCGCTTCGTCAGTCATGAGTTTCGTTCTCCGATTCCTCCGAGAGGACACGCTCCACGATCCCCGCAGCGACCGCGAGCAACGCGTCGAGCGCAAAGTGACCGGTGCCGTCGCCGACGCCGCTGGTCGCCGCGACCTCCACCACGTCCGCTCCAATGACATCCCGCTCGGTCGCGAGGGTGAACAGGAGCTCCTTGAGCTCGTAGGGAAAGAGGCCGCCTGGGACCGGCGTGCCGGTGGCGGGTGCAAAAGACGGATCCAAGACGTCGATGTCGATCGAGACGTAGTAAGGCACGCCGTTTGGGAGCTCTTCCACGAACGCAGCCGTGCCCATCTTGCGAAGTTGATCCAGGCCAAATCGAAAGACCTGGGGGTCCGCTTTGCCGAGCTCGGGCTCGACGTAACCGCGGAGACCGAACTGGTGGAGCTTGTTCACGTAGCCGAGCTTCTCGAGCACGACGGAGAAGACGTTCCCGTGGTGGAGGTCTCCCAAGTAGGGCGCGAGGTCGCTGTGCGCGTCGAAGTGAACGATCGATACGTCTTCGAGAGGCAACGCCGCGAGCACCGCGTAAGAGACTGCGTGGTCGCCTCCGATCACGAGCGGAATGGAGCCAGCCTCCACGATCTGACGCACGGCTTGCGTGGTCCGCGCGAAGATGGCCTCCTGCGACTCACCTGGCTCGACTCGGACGTCACCTGCGTCCGCGAGCGCGACACCGCGCAAGATCGTCCGTCCCGTTCCGAGGTCGAGAAATCCTGCTGGCCGTAAGGTCAGCGGATCGATTTGATATCGATATCCTTCGGACGCTTCGCGCACAGAGACGGGACCAAAACGCGCGCCGGGCTCGCCGCTGGTCGCGCCATCGTACGGAACGCCGAGGAAACAAAACGCGGGTGGCCTCGTCAGCTCGAAGGCCGGCATCGACAGGAGCGTGGAGGAAGCCTTGGACGGAACACGATCGGGGAGCTCTAGCCGCCCGTCTGATCGCTTCTCCACCAGAACGTAGGCGCGCCGACACGCTTGTAGAAAAGCGAGCGAGGTGTCCTTCGAGAACGGAAAGCGAGTCAGAACGGATTCGACCGTCGCCGGATCGGAGAAGTGATGTAGCAAGCCGGTCTGGTAGGCGGTCGCTCGAACGGTCGTGCCGATCTGGACGACCTTCAGATCGAAGCTCGTCTCGTCGACCGGGCTGATCTCCGTTGCTGGGTTGAGCAGGAGCGGTCGCTCACTCATGTGCGTCAGCCCTGCACGTACGGCTTGAGCGCCTCCACGGTGGGCACGCCGTTCGGGTAGTGCGATCCGTTGATGAAGAAGCTGGGCGTGCCTTCGACACCGGCGGCTTCACCTTGGCTCATGTCGTCTTGGACTTTCTTCTGAGTCGCGGGGTTCGCGCGGCACGCCGCGAATTTGGCCAAGTCGAGCCCGAGGTCCTTGCCGACCGTGTCCATCAACTCCGGAGAAAGCTCGGACTGACGCTTGAACAACGTGTCGTGGTACTCCCAAAATTTGCCCTGCTCAGCGGCGCAGCTCGCCGCGATCGCCGAAGGCATGGCCATCGGATGGAAGTTGAGCGGGAAGTTGAAGAAAACGACCTTCACGTCGTTCGGAAACGCGGCCACCAGCGACTCCGCGCTTGGCGCGGCGCGCGAGCAAAACGGGCACTGGAAGTCGGAAAACACGGCCACCGTCACTTTGGCGTCCGGCTTGCCTTTGGTCGGGCGTCCGGCGATCGCGAGCTCGGCCTTCTCGGTGGCCGGCGCCGGCACGTCGAACTTCACGTTCGAGGCCTTCATCAAGTCGCCGATCACGCGGTTTTGGGCCTGCCCGACTTTTTGCTGCTCGAGGTGAGTCCTCAGCTGCGGTCGGATGACCTCGAGCGGCGCGCCGATCTGCGCGGTGTTCTTCGCGTAGAAGTCGTTGATCTCCGTTTCGGACACGCTCAGATCGCCCATTTGCTGCTGCATGAAGACTTCCGGCGTGAGTCCTTTGGCGGTGGCAGCCTTGGTGACCAAGTCCTCGGCGATCATCTGGCCGAGCTCCGCTTGTTCGGCCTGGTATTGTTCCTGGGCCTGCTTGTTGCGGAGCTTCTTGAACTGCGAGGCGCGCTTCGCCATGAGCTCGCCGTAAGTCATCTTGCCGCCGTCCCAGGTGGCCACGACGGTGTTGTCGGCGACGCGACCTTGGGCAGCGTTCGTCAGGGCCTGGGCGGGCTTGGCGGCGGCTGTAGGCGTCGCGGGCTGTTGGCAAGCGCAGGCGCAACCGGCGGCGAGGAGGACCGAAGCAAGGGAGCTTTTTCGAATCTGAACCACGAGTCCCCTTTGCACGTCCGATTGGATTGAGCAAGTTGGCGTCGGTGGTCATGCCTGTCCCACGCGCCACAGCGGCGGAGCTTGCGGATAAATACGAAGGACTCCTCCTCGACGCCTATGGCGTCCTGGTCGATGCGACGGGCGCACGCCCGGGCGCAAAGCAGCTGGTGGACGCTCTTCGCGACCGACGCGTTCCGTTTCGCGTGGTGACGAACGACGCCTCTCACACGCCCCTGACCCTCGCGCGGCGGTTTCATTCGTTCGGGCTCTCCATTTCACCCGAGGTCATCACGAGCTCCGGGACCCTGATCCCACATTGTTTGATCTCAAACAATCTGCGGGGCGCGCGCGTGGTCGTCCTCGGAACTCAGGACACCAAGGAAATGACGAAACGCGCGGACGTCGAGGTGATCGAGCCGAGCGAGTCCTCGTCGCTCGAAGCGTTGGTGCTCGCAGACGAGCACGGCTACCCCATGCTCGAGACCCTCGACGCCACGATCACGATGATGTTGCGCGCCTACGATCGAGGCGCTCGTCCGACCCTGGTCCTCGCCAACCCAGATCTCATCTACCCGCGAGGCGGCGGCCGCTTTGGTCTGACGGCGGGCGCGATCGCGCACTTGATCGAACCGATCGCGCGTCTCCGCGACCCCTCGGCGGCGTTCATTCGGCTCGGAAAACCGGCCGCACCCATCTACGAACGTGCGCTCGAGGAGCTCGGGACGCGCAACGTGATCATGATCGGTGATCAGCTCGAGACGGACGTTCGCGGCGCGCTCGACGTCGGCATCGAGGCCGCGTTGGTCGAGAGCGGCGTGGCTCGATGGGAGGGTCGCGGTCCTCGGCCGCACTGGCTCATCTCTGCGCTGGTTTAGTAGAATCGGACGAGCGGAGGAGACAAGCCATGAGAGTATGGGTTGGTGGCGATTTCGTCTGGTGGGCTAGCTCGGAGAGTATCGACTCAGCCAGAAGACGGGAGTGGGGGCCTGGCTGTTTCGAGGGAACGTGACGAAGCCGTCTCTCACCTGGACCAGGTTTCGCATGGTTCGACCGATCCCGAGCTCGGTGCGACAAACTTCCCCGGAATCGAGCACTCGGACGAGCGCGCTGGTATCGTCGTAGCCCGCGACGAAGGCGAAGCCGGATGGGTAAGGCGCGAAAGCGCCGACGGACAGGCCGGGCGAAGTGGCCTCGCCCTCAAGTGGCTTCCACCCCATCCCGCGATCGACGAGGACGCTCCCGTCGTCCGTGCCGATCAAGCCCCCGAATCCCGGCAGCGCACTCAGCACGATGGGGCGATCAAAGGCGCCGAGAGGAAGCGATTCGATCTCGGCGCGGCCGTTTCGGTAGCGTAGCAGCGTCGGAGTTACGCGATTGACGGCCAGCGCGTGTCCCGAACCGATCGCGGCGATCCCGCCGCCCAGAGTATCGTCACCGCCGAAATCGTAAATCAGCTCCGAGCGCCCGCGGTACACCCGATGGATGCGGCCGCCGCCCGTTTGCACGAAGATTTCGGGCTCCCCGTCAAGCGTCGTCACGCTCAGCCACCGCACGAATCCCGACAAATCGTCGATCCGACCGGCGTCGCTGAGTACGAGCTCGTTCCCGTTCACACGCGCGCGCGCGAGGTAGGGCCCTGGACCGGCGAGCCAAATTTGACCCGTTGGATCGATCGCAGAGACTTCCAAACCGAAACGCGGGGGTCCACCAGGTTCTGATCGAATCCTGATGGGCTCGACCTCGTTTTTGGTGATGCGAAAACCCAAGGGCGAGGGCGCATCGGTGGTGGTGCCGGTCAGAACGACGACGGCGTCTTCAGAGACCGCGAAGGCCGTCGACGCACCGGCGAGGTCGATCGGAATCTCGATGAGTTGGTACGGTGGGCACGGGTCGGCGGGATCGAGGCCGGCGAAGCGAAAGTCCTGGACCATGGGGCTGAGTGCGGACTTCGGAGTCCAGTCGCTCACGGCCCCGCCATCGAGGCGTGCCTCGTGGATTTGAGCGCCTGCGCGCGCCGGAATTCCGCGCTTCGGCGGATCGCCGGGCGATGCTTCGAGCTCGCCGGGCATCAAACCGAGATCCTGCAGCGGCTCCCGATAAAAGACCGCCTCGATGATCGATCGTTCGGCTTCGTCGGCGCTCAAAACGAATTGTCGTTCGATCTCGGGTTCCAACGCGACAATCCGAAGCCGAGCGACCGTGCGGATGGCGACGATCATTGCTTTGGGCTCGGTGCTTTCGGGCAGAACGACGAAGATGCGATCGTCTCGCGCGCAGGCCACGCCGGTGAGGACCAGGATCGTGGATACCGAGCCGAATCGAGGAGTCACCCGCTCGTGATCGTACACTTCGGCTCGGTCCGATGCGGCATCCGGACGCGTCGATCCGCACGGCGGGCGATTGCCGATCCGCGCGGCGGGCGATTCCCGCTGGCGAGCCCAGTGTGGATCGGATGTGGATCGCAACTTCGAGCCAGATCGGCGCTCCTCTTGGAACGCTTGCTGCTCAAGGGGTTGCGGATGGGTCCTGGGGGGTTCGAACCCTCGGCCTTGGGATTAAAAATCCCCTGCTCTACCAGCTGAGCTAAGGACCCTGGACGCTGGATGCTTTGCGCGCGGGTTCGCGTCAAGGGCAATTTCGGTTGCTGCCCTCCTTCCTGCGCATCGGAACGCCGCGTGATACAAACGCCGGGATGTCTCGCTGGCCCGTGGCCCTCGGAACGCTCGGCCTCGCCGTTACGCTCCCCTTCGCCACCTGCACCCAAGGTAAGAATGGCCCCGCTGACGCCACGGTCGCACCGGCAAAGGACGCGGCTGCTCCCGCTGTGGCTCCCACGAGCGTCGACCCTGAGATCTCTGCCGTTCGGCGCGACGCCCAGCGCGCCCTCGAGCTCCTCTCCAAGTGGGTTCAGCCAGGCGCCTCCGATCCTACGGGCCCTTGGGCCATGGCTCACGGCCTCCTCGCGTTCGGACCCTCCCTCGCCGTCCCGAACGGCAAGCTCGTTGCCGACTACATCGTGACTGAGTACTCGGTCGACGCGGAGCTCTTGGGAAAAAAACGCGTCGTCTTTCCCTCCGCCACCTTCAGCGACGAGCCCCTCGAGCCCCACAAGAATCTGATCGTCAAGACCCTCGTCGAGCTGGGCCTGCCGCTCGACCGCTCCTTCGCCCTCAAGGGCAACAAGAAGATCACGCTCGACGAGCTCGTCGGTCAGGTCGCTCCGATCATCGCAGTTCCGACCACCGACGACGAGTGGCGTCATCTCGCGTGGAGCCTCTCCATGCTCCTTGGCTCACGCTCGCTCGACACCGTCGTCGGCCAAGACACCGGAAAACCGGTTTCGGTCCGGGAGCTCGCCATCGCCAGCATGAGTTACCTCGAGGAACAACAGAAATTCATCGAGGCCGCCATGCTCGCCGACCAACCAGAGGCCGTCGAAAAGAAGAAACAAGGTATCTTCGCCCACACCTGCGGCGGAATGCATCTCATCCAAGCGGCCGTTTTTGGTGCGAGCAAGGTCGGTGACCCCGCCCTGATCGATCGCGCCCGACATCAGCTCGACATTCTGGCGTTTCGATATCTCGCCGAGAGACCGATCTACGAAGCCGCGCTCAAGAAAGCCCCCCGCGAGTACCTGCTGATCTTGAAAATCCAGGAGCTCAAGTTCTACGGCCACTGGCTCGAGACCATCGCGTTGGCCGTCAAGTGGGGCGTCTTGCCGGTGACTCCCGAGCTCAAAGAGACCAGCGCCGAGGTGACGCGACAGCTCGTCATCACCGTTGTCCAGCTCGAACAAGCCTACCGTGACCTCGATACGATTCGTACGGTGCAGAAACAGTCGTATCTCGACCTGATCGGCGACGGATGCCACGCGATTCGTGGCCTCAGAGAGGCTCTTCGGCTAATCTTCGCGGCTCCATGAAGTCCACGAAACGGCACATCCGCGTCGTCGCGGCCCAGATCGAACGGGATGGCCGATACTTCATCACGCAACGACTCCCCACGAGCTCCCTGCCATTGCTTTGGGAGTTTCCTGGCGGCCGGGTCGAAGAGGGCGAAGCAGACGAGGACGCGCTCCGGCGGGAGCTGCTCGAGGAGATGCACGTCGAGATCGAGATCGAAGGCGCGTCCGTCTCCGTCACGCACACCTATCCGGCCTACGACATCGATTTTCGTGTCTATCGCTGCCGAATGAAGACCCCAGACGAGAACATTCGCCGAGCAGGGATTCATGACTTTCGCTGGGTCAAGCCAGAGGAGCTCGACGCCTACGAGTTCCCTGGGGCAGATCAGGTCACCGTCGATCGATTGCTAGCGGAGCTGGATCGAAAGCGTTGAGCGAAAAAAGCGGACTCACGGCTTCGGCGCGTCGCGACCTTCGAGCGGAATCCACAGCGTGAATTTCGTCCCATTCTTCGACGTCGCGTAGCTGATCTCTCCGCCGTGCTCTTCGATGGTCTGCTTCACCATCGCGAGCCCAAGGCCGGTGCCGCCCGGCTTCCCTGCGGTGGCAAACGGCTGAAAGAGTCGATCTTCGACTTCCTTTGGAATGCCGGTGCCGGTGTCTTCGAGCTCGATCCACAAGCGACCTCCGTCAGCCCACACCGCTACGCCGAAGCGCCCTCCGTGCGGCATCGCTTGGCGCGCGTTGCGGGCGATGTTGTTGAACACCCGCCGGATCTTGTTCTCGTCGAAGTGCGCTACACCGCGAAAATCCGCTTCGATCACGAGCTGTACACCGGTCCCGTCGAGCTCGCGCGTCAGATACTCCTCGGTGTCGCTCATGAATCGCCCGACATGGACCTTGCGGAGCAGGAGCTTGCGATCTCCGCGAGCGAAGCCGAGCAGATCGATGGTCATGCCCGCCATGACATCGATTTGCTTGCGGACCTTCTCCGACCAGCGGCGGCGTTCGATGGCGTCGTCCGACGACGCCATCATGTCCGCATAACCGCCTATCAAGGTGAGCGGAGTCCGCATGTCGTGGACGACGCCGCTCAACATACGCCCGATCGCCTCGAGTCGTTCAGCGCGTTCGCGTTCCTGCCGTTCGCGCTCCGCGGTGATCGCTCGACCCGCCTGGCTCGCTACGACCGCGAGCGCACGCACGTCGTCGCCCGAAAACTGGGCGCCTGCACGTTTTTCGAAGAGCTCGATCGCGCCGATGGTTCCATCGGTGCCTGCGATCGGGACGGCGATGAGCTGCTTGGGGGAGTAACGTCCGCGCCTTATCCGGGGATTCGTAGGATCCGCGACTTTCGCACCGGCCGGCCCGAGCACGAGCGTTTGGCCGCGGGTCGCGGCCTGGTGGACCGGATCGGACGAAGGAATCGCGAGCTTCTCGAGCGACTTCTTCTTCGATCCGGCCGCCACTCTTGCGGTCAGGGTGAGACTTCTTTCGTCGAACAACCAAACGATTCCCGAGCCCGCGGAGAGCGATGAGAGCGCGGTGTCGAGGATCGATTGCAGCATCGGCTCGAGGTGGGTCGACTCCGCGATCGCGCGCTCGGTCGCGAATAGAAGCTGGAGCTCGGAGCGGGCTCGCTCCAAGGCGAGGTTCTGGGTCGTCTGGTCGCGGTAGAGTCGCGCGACCTCGAGCGCCACGCCGATCTCCGACGCGATCGCTTCGAGCAAGAGCTCGTCGTCCTCGTCGAAGGTACCCACGCGTTTGTTCAGCACTTGAATGACGCCGATGAGTCCGCCGCGAGAACCGCGTATTCGTGAAGGCGCCGGAGCGACCTTTCCGCCCGCTTCCGAGCGTGGCGAGGACGATCGACGGGCTCGTGGATCGTCTTCGTCTCGCCTGGGCTCGATCTGCGCGGGGGCGTGACCGCCTCCGCGAATGGGCCACGAGAGCATCCCGCGCGTTCGATAGCCGGTCTGCAAGTCGACCGCGGGATTGAAGCGATCGTCGTCGTACGCGTCGCGGATCGCGACCGCGCAATCGTGTTCTGCGACCCAGCCCGCCACACCTTGGCCGTAGGCGAGTCGGATCTCGAACCTCTCGCCACCCTGCATCACCGTAGAGAAGAGCTGCCTCTTCTCCGGGTCGGCGACGAACAAGGTCGCGCGATCTGCGTCGAGAAGCTCGCGGGCCTTTTTCACGATCTCTTCCAAGAGGGGGTCGAGGTCGAGATTCGAGCCGAGCACTCGGCCGATCTCTTTCATCGCTTCGACCCGGCGCTCCGCGCGGACGAGCTCCGCGGCGAGCGCTTTGCTTCGAGCCTGCTCGGAAGCCAACCGTGCCTCGAGGGACGTATGCGGCTCGGACTCGGTCCGGGCCCGCCGCGGTCGCTCGATGGCCCGTTGACGGCTCACGGGTTTGCTATAGCCCATCGATCCAATGTGCTCAAAGCGGCCCCGTCCGTTCTCCCGTTGAGGACCGCCGTCGCCTGTGAGCGAGATGGGTCGATCCGATGGCGAGCTTCACGCACCTACACTTGCACACTCAGTACAGCTTTCTCGACGGAGCCATTCTCATGGACTCTCTCGGGTCTGCCATCAAGTCCCGGGGCATGGATTCGTGTGCGATCACCGATCATGGAAATCTCTTCGGCGCCGTGGATTTCTACAAGCGCGCCAAGGATCTCAAGATCAAACCCATCTTGGGTGCCGAGCTTTGGATCGCGGCCGATCGCAAGGACCGGACGAGCCGAAGAAATCACCACCTGGTCGTGCTCGCCAAGGACGCCGTGGGCTGGAAGAACCTGATGTACTTGGTGTCCATGGGGTACATGGAAGGGTTCTATTACAAACCCAGGATCGACAAGCAACTGCTCGCGGAGAGGAGCGAGGGGTTGATTGGTCTGTCAGGGTGCCTCGGAGGTGAGATCCCGGCCGCATGTATCACCAAGGACCTCGATGGAGCTCGGGCTCTGGCTCGTGAGTACAAACAAATTTTCACGCCCGGTCATTTTTTCCTGGAGTTGCAGGAGAACGGCAAAGAGGACCAAGTCGTCGCCAACACTCACCTGAAGCAGCTGGGCAAGGACGAAGACCTGCCGCTCGTCGCCACGAACAACTGTCACTACGTCGACAAGGCGGACGCTGCCGCGCACGAGGTGCTGCTCTGCATTCAGTACGGCAAACCTCTCGGCTCGGAGAAGATGCTCAGGAAGCCTAGCGACGCGCTCTACATTCGGACTCCCGAGGAGATGGAAGCAGCCTTCTCGGATTGTCCCGAGGCCATCGCGAATACTCAGCGAATCAAGGAGATGATCTCGCTCGAGCTCTCGCTCGGCAAACCCATGCTCCCGACGTTCCGACCGCCCGACGGGAGTGACCTCCCCACGCATTTGAAAGTCCGCGCTCGCGAAGGCCTCGATCGCCGATTCCAGGAAATGAGCTACGCGATCGATCGAGACGAATATCGCTCACGGCTCGAGTTCGAGCTCGACGTGATCGTGAAGATGCAGTTTCCGGGCTACTTCCTCATCGTCGCCGACTTCATCAACTGGGCCAAGGAGCATCGGATCGCGGTGGGGCCGGGGCGCGGCTCGGGCGCCGGCTCGCTGGTCGCGTATGCGCTGCGGATCACCGACCTCGATCCGATCCCCTACGCGCTCTTGTTCGAGCGATTCCTCAATCCCGAGCGAATTTCGATGCCCGACTTCGACGTCGACTTCTGCCAGGAGCGCCGGGGTGAAGTCATCGAGTACGTGAGCGACAAATACGGTCGCAAGAACGTCGGCCAGATCGCGACCTTCGCTCAAATGAAGGCGAAGAGTGTCATCAAAGACGTCGCGCGAGCGCTCGAGGTGCCTTTTCAGGACGTCAACGCCATCACCAAGCTCTTGCCGAACGTCTACAAAGACGAGAAGGGCAACACCAAACCCATCACGCTCGACAAGGCGCTCGAGCTCGAGCCGAAGTTGCGCCTCCTCACCGAGGAGAACGAAACCTACGGGCGCATCATCGAGATCGCCCGGCGGCTCGAGGGGCTCTATCGACAGGCCGGCATGCACGCTGCAGGCATCGTGATCGCGGACGCCGAGCTCTATCAGTACGTGCCGGTCTTCGCGGGCAAAGACGGAGAGTTGGTCTCTCAGTTTTCGATGAACGATGTGGAGGCCGCGGGCCTCGTGAAGTTCGACTTCCTGGGTTTGAAGACCCTCGACGTCATCGATCACGCCGAGCGCCACGTGAATCGACGCATCAAGGACGAGGTGGCGAGGAGAGATGTCGATGGTCTCTACGTTCATCCGCACGTGCGCCGTGCGCTTGGTGCGCATGCGAAGATCAAGGAGGCCCTCGACGCGGGCCAGCTCGATTGTCGGGAGTGCTCGCTCGACGAACCTACACCCGGGAAGGTCGACCTGACTCTTCGCACGATGTTGCAGCCTTTTCAGGACCCGAAGGTGTACCAACTCGTCTCCTCGGGAGACACCGTGGGCGTATTTCAGCTCGAGTCGACCGGCTTCCGGGAGCTCTTGAAGCGACTCAAGCCGGACTGCTTCGAAGACATCGTCGCGGCGGTCGCGTTGTATCGCCCCGGGCCGCTCCAGACGGGCATGGTGGACGATTTCATCGACTGCAAACACGGCCGTAAACCCATCCGTTATCCGCACCCCTTGCTGGAGCATGTGCTCAAGCCGACGTACGGTGGCTTCGTGTATCAGGAGCAAGTGATGCAGGCGGCGCAAGTCATGGGCGGCTACTCACTCGGAGGAGCCGACTTGCTCCGCCGTGCCATGGGTAAGAAGAAGGCCGAGGTCATGGCCGCCGAACGCGGCAAGTTCGTCGACGGCTGCACGAGGGGAGGCATTCCGGAGAAGGACGCTGGCGAGGTGTTCGACCTCATGGAGAAGTTCGCGGGGTACGGCTTCAACAAGTCGCACTCCGCCGCGTACGCACTGGTGACTTTCGAGACCGCCTACCTCAAGACCTACTACCCGGTCGAGTTCATGGCCGCGCTGCTCACGACCGAGTCCGGCAGCACCGACAACGTCGTCAAGTACACGGCCGAGGCTCGCGCGATGGGTATTCAGGTGCTGCCGCCTACGGTGAACGAGTCGGAGATTTCGTTCAGCGTGGATCACCAGCGCCTGCGGTTCGGGCTCGCACCCATCAAGGGGCTCGGCACGGCCGCGCTCGACGGGATCCTCGAGGCGCGCCGGAAGGGACCGTTCAAGTCCATTTACGACTTCGTCGAGCGCGTTCCGCTCAAATATGTCAACCGCAAGACCCTCGAAGCTTTGGTCCGATCGGGCGCCTTCGACTGCTTCTCGCGGCCGCGAGCCCAACTCTTGAGCGCGATCGACCGGGCCATGGAAGCGGCGAAGTCGACCCAACACGACCAAGCCGTGGGCCAGGCTTCGCTCTTTGGGGCGCCCGCGTTCTCCGCTGCCGTCAAGCCGCGCGAGCAGTACGACGACGTGACCGAGTGGCCCGAGCTCGAGCGCTTGGAATTGGAAAAGGAGGCCCTCGGGTTCTACGTCACCGGTCACCCGCTCGATCGATATTCGAGCGAGCTCTCTCGACTCACGAACGCCGACCTCGCGAGTCTCGACGTTCGCCACGCCGGTAGCGACGTCGTGCTCGGCGTGGTCGTCACGGCGATCCGGGAGCGACCGCTCAAGGACGGTTCGGGTCGAATGGGTTTCGTGTCGGTGGTGGATCGAACGGGCGCGGTCGAGATCTTGGTGGGTGCGCGCGAGTTTGCCGAGGTCGAGCCAACCTTGCGATCTGGGCAGCCCCTCTTGATCAAGGTCGGGGTTCGCGTCGACCGCGGGGACGAAACCGAGACACTCCGGCTGCGCCTCTTCGAAGCTCGTACGATCGAAGCGGCCCGCGCTTCCGGTACACGCGCCATCGAAGTCACCCTCGACGAGCAGGCCGTGGAAATGGACAAACTTCACAAGCTGAAGTCTCTCTTGCGTGACTACCCAGGCGAGTGCTCCTTTGGGTTTCGGATTCGCATTCCTTCCGTCGCAGACGTCGACCTTCAGATCCCCGACGTCCGTACGTCCGCCAGCGACGCGCTCGTGGATCGAATCGAAGCCATCTTCGGCCGCGGCGTCGTTCGGTTTGCTTGATTGATACGCACGGTTGCTCTGGCGTCTTTTCGAGAGCCGTTCCAGCATGACTCCGATGTCGACCCCTCCGCGTCCAGCAGCCACGATCGTCCTCGCCCGGAACCGCGGTGATCGGATCGAAGTCTACTTGGTCAAACGCAGCGGGCGCAGCGGGTTCATGGGGGGCGCGCACGTGTTCCCTGGCGGACGCGTCGATGCGGCGGACGGGACTCTCGTGGGTTCGCTCGAACCTCAGCAAGCCTCCTCGACGGAGAGTTGGATGATCTCGGCGCGGGTGGCGGCCTGTCGGGAGCTCCTCGAGGAGGCCGGCGTCCTCCTCGGATCTCACCCCGAAAAAGCTCCCGCCGTGCGCGCTCGCCTGACTCAGGGAGAGTCGTTTGCAGCTGCGCTCCTCGCCGAAGGAGCCTCCATCGACCTCCGCGTGCTGACTTATTTTGCTCACTGGATCACCCCTTCGTTCGAGCCCAAACGGTATGATACTCGTTTCTTTCTCTCCGAGCTGCCCGAAGGTGTCGAGGCGTCGGTGGACGGGCACGAGATCGTCGAAGGCCGGTGGGCGACTCCGCGAGTCGCCATCGAAGCTCACGAGCGCGGAGACATCTTTCTTCCTCCGCCTACGCTCGTGACCCTCGTCGCTCTAAGTGAGTTTCAAAGCGTGGAGGCTGCGCGCCAGTCGCTGGAAACTCAGCCCATCCACACCGTCTTGCCCAAGGTGCGCGCGGCCGAGCGAGCTTTCGAAATCCTCTTCCCGTGGGATGCGGAATACCAAGGCGCAGAAGGCGACGCCGTCGAGTTCGAGGGGCCCGCGCCGGCTGGCCCCTCCCGAGTAGTGATTCGCGGATTCTGACTCGGAGCCGAGTAAGGAACGCCGACCGTCCTCTGCGGATCGTCTGCGTCGGATCGTCTGCGTCGGATCGTCTGCGTCGGATCGTCTGCG